>JAZUKH010000156.1:0-27477 GCA_045643185.1 Myxococcota bacterium
GCTGGCGGCTACATGGCATTGGCCAACTACAACGGCATTCGGAATCCGAACGTCATCAGCATTGGTCAAAAGATCAAGATTCCTGGGACGAGCACAACGTCGGCGTCGTCGTCGCCGAGCCCCAGTCCATCGTCGAGCACCAGTGAGACCGTTTATGTGGTCCAGTCGGGTGATACCTTGGATGGTATTGCCAGTGCTTTCCATGTTGCCGGTGGCTATCAGGCGCTTGCCGCTTACAACGGCATTTCGAATCCGAATCGGTTGAGTATTGGTCAGAAGATCAAGATTCCTGGGACGTCCTCGTCGTCGGGATCTAGCTCGCCAGCGCCAGCGCCGAGCACGAGTTCGTCGTCGGGTAGTATCAGTGTTGGTTCGCGTGTGAAGATCACGGGTTCGCGCTATGCAACGGGCCAGTCGATTCCCAACTGGGTCAAACAGAATACCTACACGGTTTCGCAGATCAACGGAAATAAAGCGTTGATGAAGGAAATCCAGAGCTGGGTCTACATTAGCGATCTTCAGACGGAAGGCAGCTCGTCGAGCGCGCCTGCGCCTGCGCCGACGACCGATCCGACGCCTGAAACGAAACCGGAAACGCCGAGTGCCGGTGGCTCAACCACGCCTGCGCCGTCGCCGTCCACGGATGCCGGCGCTTCTCCGCTCGTGACGCAAAGCTGCAATTTTGGTACGAAAAACAGCAACGCCCGTAACCAGACGATCAGCAAAATTACCATCCATCACATGGCTGGTAACATGGATGCGAAAAATTGCGCTGAAATGCACAAAAACGCTGATAATGCCAGTGCGAACTACTACATCGGTTCTGATGGTACGATCTGCAGCGGTGTCGCTGAAAATCGTCGCGCTTGGACGTCTTCTAGCCCCTCGAATGACCATCAGGCCATCACGATGGAAGTGGCGAACAACTCTGGCGCGCCGAACTGGACAGTTTCTGACTCAGCCTATAGCTCGATGATCCGTCTTTGCGCTGACATCTGCTCACGCTATGGTATTTCGCCCGAATTCACGGGTAATGCTTCCGGTTCGTTGACCGCTCACTACATGTTCTCCAGCACGCTGTGCCCGGGCCCGTACCTTACAGGTCGTTTGAAAGACGGCACGATCGCCAGAGATATCAAGGCTGGTGTTCCGTCGGCTGGTGGTGGCAACCCCGGTTCCAATGGCGGTGGTTCCAATGGCGGTTCCGGCAGCGGTTCCGCGCCGGCAGCCGATACCATCTATACGGTTCGTTCCGGTGACACGCTCGGTGCCATCGCCTCTCGCTTTGGCGTTGCCGGTGGTTATCAGGCACTCGCCGCTTACAACGGCATCTCTAACCCGAACGTCATCAGCGTTGGTCAGCAGATCAGAATTCCTGGCTCTGGCTCAACCGTTACGCCTGCGCCGAGCACAACGACGGGTGGCGGTAGCTCTTCGCCCTCCACGGCTGGACGTCCTGGTTATCCCGAAACGGCGACCTGGAATATTCCGACCATCTACAACTACCTCGTTAACGAATGCTTCTCGGATCATCCCTACAAAAAAGCACTCGCTTGCGGTTTCCTCGGCAATATCTACACCGAAAGCCACTATCAGCCTGATGCTGAACAGGTTCCGGGCAGCAAAGATTCCGGCGGTAAGGGTATCGTTCAGTGGGACGACAGAAAATATAATCTCTATAATTTCTGCGGTGCCCAGTATAGCGAGAAGTCAAAATGGCAGGATCTCGACAAACAGCTTCAGTTCATTAAACATGAACTTAACGGTTCCGAAGCTTCGGCATGCAGAGCCATGCGCGAAGCTGCTACGGCTGATACCGTCGAAGCTGCTCGTTACACCGCATACATCATCGCTAAGAAATATGAACGTTGTCAGGTGCCAAGTAATCCTGAACGTCAGGACAAAGCGGAAGAGAACTTCAATAATCTCTAATCGTTAGACTTCGTTTTAACGAGATCTAAAAAGGGTGGCTTTTAGCCACCCTTTTTTTTGTACAGGCCGTTTATCACACCAGGTTAGAAGCACAAAAAAAGCCCTGAGCTGGTGCTCAGGGCTGGGATGAGCTGGAGCAGAAAACGCGCTAGTCTTTGATGACGAAAACGCCGCCATGACCTGAACATGCGCCCGAACCTTTGCTGTCGGAACAAGTGCCGTCTTTGCAGCGGGTCGTGCACTTGCCAGTATCGACGATCTTAAAAACGCCGCCATGTCCGGAGCAAGCGCCTGAACCTTGGCTTTCTGAACAAGTGCCGTCTTTGCAACGGGTCGTGCAGCGGTCGGACTTGCTTTCTTGTGTCAGAATGCCGCCATGACCTGCACAAGTGCCCGGACCAGTGCTGGACGAGCAGGTGCCGTCGTTGCATGGCGTTTTGCAGTCATTTGTGACCGGCACGGGGGTTGGAAGTTTAACATCGCCACCGAAGATGGCGATGGAGCCTCCGACTGCCGCAGCGACGACGAGTCCGGCTACCACAATTTTTCCTTTGGAAGAACCGGATTTGGGCGCGGGTAGTGTGGTTGCGGGTTGCTGGTTGGCCTCAGCGGCTAGAATGGCGTCGGCTTCTCTTTCAAGTTCGGCGTCGAGGGAATCTTCTTTTCTCATGGCTTGTTTGAACTGCGAATCCAAATTGTGGCCTGCGAGTTCCTGGAGTTTGTCTTTGTTCGTCATAAAAATTAGTGTTTCTTAATGAATAACCGTGCTTGTTGGGCTCGATTAGATCTGGTGGATGAAGATACCACTCAAGAGTTTGGGTTCAAACCAAGTGGATTTGGGCGGCATGAGCAAGCCTTTGTCGGCAACGGCGAAGAGTTCATTCATCGACGTTGGGTGCATGGCGAAGGCGATTTTCATGTCGGTGTGGCAACGGCGTTCGAGTTCCTTAAGCCCGCGAATGCCGCCGATGAAATCGATACGTTTGTCGGTGCGTGGGTCGCCAATGCCGAGGATCGGTGCCAAAACGCGTTCCTGCAGGATCGAAACGTCGAGATCGTGGACCGGGTCACCCGTGAGCGCAGCGTTTTTGGGGGTGATGCTGTACCACTGGTCGTTTAGCAGCATACCGACGTGGAGTTTTTCAGCGGGTTTGGCGGCATCGGCGTTTGCGACGGGGGTAATGTCCCAGTCTTCACCGAGTTTTTTCAGGAAGTCTTCGTCGGTAAAGCCGTTGAGGTCTTTAACAACGCGGTTATAGTCCATAACTTTGAGTTCGTCTTCGGGGAAGAGGACCGAGAGGAATGTGTTGAATGGCTCGTCGCCGCTGTAGGAACCGAGTTCTTCACGACGTTTGAGGCCAACTTTGACGGCCGAAGCTGCGCGGTGATGACCGTCTGCGATGTAGGTGTGAGGCACGGATTTGAAGGCTTCTTCGATGGCTGCGACCGTGGCTGGATCCGAGATACGCCAGACGCGCTGACCAATGCCTTCGCGTGTCACAAAGTCGTAGAGGCACGGCTTGGCTTTTTCAGCTGCCATGATCTTACGAATGGTGTCAGTATTACGGAACGCGAGGAAGATAGGCCCCGTTTGCGCATTGCAAATGTCTATGTGGCGAATGCGGTCGAGTTCTTTTTCTTCACGTGTTTTTTCGTGTTTCAAAATGACGTTGTTGACGTAATCATCGATCGACGAGCAGCCGACGATACCGGTTTGGGCGCGTCCATCCATGACTTCTTCATAAAGGAAGAAGCACGGTTCTTTGTCTTCGAGGTAGATGCCTTGAGCCGTCCAGTCTTTGATCATCTGACCAGCTTTTTGATAGACAGGCAGACTGTACATATCGGTATCTTCGGGGAACTGGGTTTCGGGGCGATCAATGGCGAGGAATGAAATGGGTTCGCGCGTGACCTCGACGCGGGCTTCCGCTCGATTATAGACGTCGTAGGGGAGGGCAGCCACACGGCTGACGAGATCCTTTGAAGGACGAAGGCAGGGAAAAGGTTTGACGATAGACATAATGAACCTCTTGGGGGGGGGAAAGGCTTGAGTAAACCAAAATAGGCCGCTGGTAAGCGGCCTATTGAGTCATAATTCCTTAAGCGTTGGCATCAGGGAAGAAGATCAGGCCTAGTGTTCGGCTTCAAATTTCTTCATGAAGTCAACGAGGGCTTCGACGCCTTCGATCGGCATGGCGTTATAGATCGAAGCGCGCATACCGCCGACGGAACGATGACCTTTGAGGTTTTTCAAACCAGCGGCTTCAGCGGCTTTGATGAATTCTGCGTTGAGTTCTTCGCTGTCCGTGATGAAGGGAACGTTCATGAGTGAGCGGTCTTCTTTGCGGACCGTGCCGTGGAACATCTTGCTGGAATCCAAGAAATCGTAAAGGATCGCGGCTTTCTTTTCGTTACGTTCTTTCATGGCAGAAAGACCGCCGAGTTTTTTGATCCATTTGAAGACTTTGCCACAAACATAGATGCCGTAGCAGGGCGGCGTGTTGAAGAGGGAGTCCGCGTCTGCCTGAGTTTTGTATTTGAGGAGGGTAGGAACGAACTGGGGAACATCGTCGCGGATAAGGTCTTCACGAATAATGACGATCGTCACACCCGCAGGACCGATGTTTTTCTGAACACCGCCCCAGATAACGCCAAATTTGCTGACATCGACGGGTTCCGAAAGGAAGTTGGACGAAACGTCAGCGATGAGGTCTTTCCCTTTTGTGTTCGGAAGCTGTTTGAATACGGTGCCGTAGATCGTGTTGTTCATGCAAATGTAAACGTAGTCTGCATCGTCGTCGATCGGGAGGTCAGAACAATCGGGGATGTAGGTGTAGTTTTTGTCTTTGCTGGAAGCAACGCAGACGGCTTTGCCGTATTTCTGAGCTTCTTTATAGGCTTTGTCGGCCCAGCAACCGGTGACGATGTAATCGGCAACGCCGTTTTTCATCAGGTTCATCGGAACGGCTGCAAACTGGGTCCAACCGCCACCCTGAAGGAAGAGAACTTTGTAGTTGTCAGGAATGTTCATGAGCTCACGGAGATCTTTTTCGGCTTCTTTGATGATCGCATCATAGGCCTTGGAGCGGTGGCTCATTTCCATCACAGACATGCCTGTGCCTTTGTAGTCCAGCATTTCGTCGGCGCATTCCTGCAGCACTTCAACGGGTAGACAAGCGGGACCAGCAGAAAAATTGTAAACTCTTGCCATTAAAACTTCTCCTTTTTGGGTGAGGCTCCGTTCGGGAGCCGGCTGCGAAACAGAGACCCGTTTCGCGAAAGCCTGTTATGATTTTCAAACGATCGTTGTGAACTGGCAAAAATTCAAAACGCCCGTTTGACGGGGATCTAAAGACAATTTGAGTTTATTCAAAAGGTTTGGCCGTTGCAAGCAAATAGACGTGGTGATTGCACGTTCTGTGATTGCGTTTGACCTTATTCGATGGCGTATCGAAGTGTGACAGAGAGGCCGTCGTCGGATGGGCTGAGGGTCGCTTCCACGCGTGTGGAATGGGTTGTGTCAGCATCTTTCCAAACGCCAAGTCGCTCACTAAGTTCGCCGTGAAGCAGGACGTTTCGCGTTTCCGGTTTGGTTGAAGCAAGGCGTTCAAGCATTTTGGCATCACTGGAAAACAGGATCTTGTCGGCACTTGCATTAAACGTGATGTTTTTGAAAATATCCTGGTAGGCTGGCGCGAGGTGAATGGCCTCAAGCTGTTTGTCTGAAAGTCCTTGAGTGCCTTGCACCGCAGCTTGTTCGTCATCATGCGCGGCATCTGCGTCGGGTGAATCGTCATCAGGGGCTGTGTCGTCACTGGGTGGAGCGGCGGCTGCCACTACGTCTGTCGCAGTTTCTGCTTCGGTCTCGTCGGTTGCCTTGTCTTGGTCTGCGTTTGCGTCCTGGGGCGGTTGAGGCGCCTCATCGATGGTTTGAAGCAGGTCAAGGGCGACCGCGAGTTGCGCGGCGCCTGGGGCAAGGTAATAACCGGTCGTTTGATTGAGACGAAGAAGGTCTTTGTCCATATCGTCGACACGAATGCCGAAACTTTGCGGGTTTTCAGCAAGTTTATTGAGTACGTCGTTTAATTTGGGATCGAGCGAATCGGCGAGCGTGTTGAACGAGGTGAGAAGATCGCACGAAAAGGGCTCGGTTTTGAGAGACGCCTGGATCGTGGTGAACCATTCGAGCAGAACAGCGAGGTCGAGTGAACCAGACAAAGTGGCGAGCGAGGACAGCTGCGTTTTGGGCGTAGGCAGACGAAACGCCGTGCCTTGAAGGCGACTGAGTTTGGTGCGGATGCCTGCGTCGGTGATCTCGAACGTGAGCCTGGTGTCGACGGCAAAATGGGGGCCGAGCGCCGACATCTGAATGTTTATGGTTGGCACGAGGTCGATCAGCCGGTGAAGATCGCGGATACAAGCAGGGGAGAGCTTGTGGGCTGAATTCTGAGTGTCGTCGCGGGTTGAAAAACGGTTGAATTGAGCCTGTAACATCGCAAATGAGTCGATGAACATGCCAAGGTCGATCTTACCGATCACAAAAACGTCGGTTTGGTCATCATTGACGAGTTCTGCTGCGGGGGAACTGAATTTGCGGTGATCCGGGGGTGGGGGAATCAGCGAGGCCGGTAATATCTTGAGGGCCTGTTCTTCATTTGGGACGACGGTGAGCGTCACAAGGTTGTCAGCGATGTTCCAGTGAATGGCGAGGAAGCCGGTGTCGGTTTCGTTGGTGGCGATCCACTGCCATTCGTTTGAAAGACCTTGGGGCGGTTTGATATCCACGTTTCGATCTTCGAAATAGGAAGTGAAGATCGAGCGCAGTTTTTTGGCGTCATTGACCGAGAGCTTTAGCACGGGGGCCTGGTCTTGAAGATAAAGCACGGCGTTTTGCATCGTGTCCGAGGCCAGACCGAGGGATTTGAGTTTGTTCGGTGAAAGGTGTTTTAGGGCGCCGCTCAAAAACGCGATCGTCGCCTGAACGGAGGCGGGGGCGTCCTGGTCTGCCTGATCGATCCAGTGGTTGAAAACGATGTCAAGGTGGTTCAAAAATGCCGCGAAACCAGGTGACTGGAGGTCGAAGTGGCTGCTGGTCGCCAGATAAAAAAAGCTGTTTTTGGGAATATAGGCGACGAGTGGATTCGCGTGGTCTTTGTGACGAATGGGCGTGAGCACCTGTTCGATGGCTTGTTGTGTGCCGGCAGGCACGGGGACAGTGTCTGCAATGAGCGGCGCGGCAGGCTCGACCGGGATCGGAAGCGGGGCTGGCGCTTCACTTGGCGGTGTTTGCGCTTCACTTGGCGGTGTTTGCGCTTCAACCGCTTCGGTCTCCGCGTCAGAAGTTTTTTTGGAACAGGCTGGTGTGGTTGCCAGCAGAACGAGTAACGCGGGAACGAATAAGCGGTTGAGCGATAGCATAATTAAGAATCGAAACGAATGGCTTTGAGGGCCTGGGCAACTGCCTGACAGGATGGGAAGCGGTCTGCTGGCGCCTTGTTGAGCATTTTAAGGATGATTTTTTCGAGATCCGGGTTGATCTTGGGATTAATAGAACTCGGGGCAGGGGGATCTTCGTGAACGTGTTTGTAGGGCAGGTCGCCCTTGGTGAAGGGGAGCTGACCCGTGGACAGTTCGAAAAGCGTGACGCCGAGCGAGTAAATATCGCTTCGGTTGTCGATCTCAGAACCCTGGATCTGTTCCGGGCTCATATAATATGGCGTACCAATGGCTTGCGTCGAACCTTTGTCGAGCTCATTGATGACTTTGGCGAGTCCAAAGTCGAGGATCTTGAGCGTCTTGTCTTTTTTGGTGAGCATGAGGTTCGAAGATTTGATATCGCGGTGGACGATGCCGTGATCGTGTGCGTACTGCAGACCTCGACAGGCGTGGATCGTGATCTGAACGAGGAAGCGGGTCGGGAACGGCCCCGTCTGCGTGACGAGTTGTTTCAAGGTTTTGCCATCGACGAATTCCATGGCCAGGTAAACGGTGCCATCCTGGAAATTACCGATATCATAGACCGTGACGATGTTGATATGCTGAAGGGCTGCGGAGGCACGCGCTTCACGCATGAAGTATTCGAAGGCAACATCGTTGTCTTTGAGTTTCTGACTGAGTACTTTAAGGGCGACGGTACGCATGAGGATCGTATCGGTGGCCTTATAGACGACACCCATACCGCCGTGAGCCACTTCGAGCAGGTCGCCGTAGCGTTCGTTGCCGATCGCGGGAATACGCGAGGATTCGATGATCAGCGAGTTGATGCGAGAACGCTCGACGCTCATGGTCGTTGGGCGGCGAATGACTGCCTGTTGACCGAGTATCGGTTGATTGTTCACTGGGATCGTCGCATGTTGCTGCTGCATCGTCTGAGTTTGCAAACTGCGCTTGGAATCTTCGATGCGGTCAAGAATGTGGCGTCTGGCTTCTGCGATGCCATGAAAACCAGGGTCATAGTCGTAGACTCGTTGATAGTACTCAAGCGCACGGTCGAGAAGACCGAGCATTTCGTAGCTGTAAGCCGCCTTGTACATGATTCTGCACAGACGTTCCTGCGGCAGCGATTTGTAGAGCAGTGTGTCGTAACACAGCGTTGCGTCTTCAAAATGCTTTTGACGGCAATACACATCGCCCTGAAGTTCAAGGGCATCCGGATAGATCCGGTCGCTGGGATCAATGCTTTTCAGGTAGTTGAGCGCTTCGTCATAGCGTTTGAGGGCGATGAGTTCCTTCGACAATTCGAGATAACGACGGTGCTTGATGAGCTCTTTCATGAGCGTTTCACGGTCGCCGATCAGTTTGGCCATCTGAATCGCCTGAGACGAATCCTCGATCGAGTCATAGAGACGCATCGCTCGAACGTAGTCACTCATACGGGCTGCACACATGGCAGCAAGCGACGCTTTGCCGGATTGTTCGTATTGATCGGCGACGTCGGCAAGCGCTCCCGCAAATTCGAGAACGTCGAGACCTTTCTGACAGGTCTCCTGATGACTCAGATACGTTTTGCCCGCTTCGATCGCCATCATGCGTGACACTGGAACTGCCGTTAGATCACCGTCGGCCAAGGCCAGATCGTGGCGAAATGCAGATACTTGAAGTTCAAGCATCTTGGACACATTCCCTGACTTCTGGCAGCACATGATCGCTTCCATGTACTGCTCATTATACTCGTAGATCTCGGCGGCTCGATTATAATCGCGACCCTGAATACTCGCCCGGGCAGCTTTCTCGAATTGCTTCGACTGGACATAGCAAACACTCGCTGCCGTAAAGAAACCTTTCAACATCATTTGATCAGCAAGGCGCAGGGCATCGGTATTCTTCGCCGCGGTTCGGACTATGTCAAAACGATCGTGCTCCGCTGCAAGAAAGGCCACTCGGTCGTACAAGCCTCGACCAAATCCATAGGCGTACGCCTGCTCTTCACATTGCGTGCGGATCAGGATGTTGAGCGCTGAATTGTAGTCGCAGATCGCGTCCAAATGCTGAAATTCTTGGGATTCTGCGAGAGGAAGGTGAATTGCAAATTGCTCAATATTCATTGATTCAACCTGATAAACTGTTCGGCGAATAACAGATGAAAAACGGTTATACCCTATTAATTTACCCTTATCCTCGACTTGCGTCAACGCCTATCACCTTTTTTTGGTAGAGAGGGGGAAGTCTCCCCCTGCGCGGCTATTCCCTAACGCAGAAACGTGACAAGGCACGTCTCTGCGTTAGGAAATACGCCGCGACCCCCTCGCCTGGCAGGGCCCAAGACGCGGTTTTGCGTTTACATCTTGGTCGAGGAAAACAAACAAGTTGGGCCGCAAATCATAAAAAACGCGGCGCGTATTGACCGAGGATAGAGACGTGTCGTGACACGTCTCATCCGAGGGAGAAGCGACGCGGGCGCGGCGTATGAAATAGCCGCGCCTAAAAACAAAAACATTGGCAATTGAGCGATTATGCCCAGCTGAGTTGTGACGTTTTGAGCCATGAAATTGCAAAAGACTTTGACAAAACTGGTCAAGTGCTTATAGATTGTTAGCCCCTTGATTCGGAGGCTATTTTTTCGCCGCTACGGCGGCCTGACAGAACAAGATTGCTCTGGAGATCATTATAAATGGGTATTGGTAACATCTTTAAACGTATTTTCGGTACGAGCCACGAGCGCATGCTGCGCAAAATTCAGCCGACTGTCGAAATTATTAACCGACTTGAACCCGATGTCAGTGCATTGAGCGATGAGGAACTCGTCGCTCAAACGGCAAAGTTCAAACAGCGAATCGAAAATGGCGCGTCCCTTGACGATATTTTGCCAGAAGCCTTCGCTACGGTCCGTGAAGCCAGTAAGCGTGTCCTCGGAATGCGTCACTATGACGTGCAGCTCATTGGTGGAATCGCTCTGCACCGCGGTATGATCGCTGAAATGAAAACCGGTGAAGGTAAAACGCTCGTCGCAACGAGCCCAATGTACCTCAATGCCCTTTCAGGAAAAGGCGCTCACCTCGTTACCGTCAACGATTACCTCGCCGGACGTGATGCCGACTGGATGGGACAGATCTATAAGTTCCTTGGACTCAGCGTCGGTAAGATCCTCACAGACCTCACGAACGAAGAACGACGCGCCGCTTACGCCGCTGATATCACTTACGGAACAAACAACGAGTTCGGCTTCGATTACCTCCGCGATAACATGAAATATCGACTCGCCGACTATGTTCAGCGTGGACATAACTTCGCCATCGTCGACGAAGTTGACTCTATTCTCATCGACGAAGCTCGTACGCCGCTCATTATCTCAGGACAGATCGAGCAGGATCTCAATCTCTATTATGAGATCAACAAAATTGTTCCTTTCCTCAAACGCGATGAAGACTATACCGTCGATGAAAAGGCCTCAAGCGTGGCTTTGAATGAATCCGGTATCGAAAAAGTCGAAAAATACCTCAAGATCGACAATATTTACGATCCGAAATACATCGAGCACCTTCACCACGTGAATAAAGCGCTTCAGGCGCATACGCTCTATAAGCTCGACCAAAACTACGTCGTTGATAACGGCAAGGTCGTCATTGTTGACGATTTCACAGGGCGTCTCATGCCCGGACGCCGGTGGTCAGACGGCCTTCACCAGGCCATTGAAGCAAAAGAAGGCGTGGAAATTCAGGCTGAAAGCCGTACGCTCGCAACCATTACTTTCCAGAACTACTTCCGTATGTACGACAAACTCGCTGGTATGACGGGTACTGCCGATACCGAAGCCGAAGAGTTCAAAAAAATCTATAAACTCGATGTCTTCAGTATTCCTACGTCGCGTCCTATCGTACGAAAAGACTACCACGACGTCGTGTACATTCACGAAACCGCAAAGATCTCCGCTGTCGTTAAGCAGATCAAGGAATGTCACGAAAAAGGCCAGCCCGTTCTCGTGGGTACCGTGTCGGTCGAAAAGAGCGAAGTCTATAGCAAGATGCTGACACGTGCCGGCATCGAACACAACGTGTTAAATGCTAAAAACCATCGTCGTGAAGCCGAGATCATCGCTCAGGCTGGTCGTGAAGGCGCCGTGACCATCGCGACCAATATGGCTGGTCGTGGTACCGATATCTTGCTCGGTGGTAATCCTGAAGCACTCGCCCGCGCTGATGAATCCATGCCTTATGAAGAAGCACTCGTTAAGTATAAAGCTCAGTGCGCCGCCGAAAAGGAACGGGTTCAGGCTGCCGGCGGTCTCTTCATCCTCGGCACCGAACGTCACGAATCTCGTCGAATCGATAACCAGTTGCGTGGCCGTGCTGGGCGTCAGGGCGATCCGGGCGCAAGCCGTTTCTACCTCTCATTCGATGACGATCTTTTGCGTATCTTTGGCGGCGACAAGTTCCGTGGCATGATGGAATCTTTGACGCGTGGTGAAGATGAAGAAGATGTGGCCATCGAGTCTTCACTCGTGACACATTCTATCGAAACCGCACAGCGTCGTGTTGAAGGGCGTAACTTCGATATTCGTAAGTCACTTATTGAATACGACGACGTTATGAATAAACAGCGTAACGCAGTCTATGGCCTGCGACTTCGCGTGTTGAAAGGCGAAGATCTCGAAGATCTAGTGCTCGACGCGTTTGAAGACGTTACGGTCAGCTATGCCGATAAGTATCTGCCTGAACACGAAATGTATGAAGACTGGAACTTTGATGGCTTTCTCAAGGCATTTGCGCCGATCTATGGCTATCGCTTCAAGGTTGATACGCTCAAACTCAATCGAGATGACCGTGAGGGACATATTCAGATCGTATTCGACGAAGTCAACAAGGTCTTTAACAAGCAGATTGCTGATTTTGACAAGGTCGTCGAGGCCTTCGATAAGGCAATGGGCAAAGATAGTCCTTATGCCGGCAAGACCGGTAAGGATCTCATGCTCGAACTGGCGCAGAACTACTATCTCAAAGAACTTGATGCTTCGTGGCAGAAACACTTGACCGATATGACTGGGTTGCGTGAATCCATCTCGTTCCGTGGTTATGCCCAAAAAGATCCAAAGCAGGAATACAAACGTGAGGCGTTTGACCTGTTTGAAAAGATGATGCGCGATATCAAAATTCGCTTGATGACACAGGTCAGTCGCTCGCGCGTAGAGATCCCTGATCTGAGCCGCATTAAACCACGTGACGTTCGTGCTGAGCAGCCGGCGCCTACCAAAATGAAGGTTCAGGAGAATCTCACGTCTGAGTCGAAGGCTGAATCCAAAGCCGGGTCAGAAGAAAAACCACGTAAATCATTGTCCATGGCTGAGATGATGGCACAGGGACTTGGACAGCGTCGTCCAGAACAAAAAGCGCATCCCCAGTCGATGGCTGAGATCATGGCTGCGTCTGGGCTGGCTTCCAAAAAAGAGGAATCCAAGAAAAACGCTTCTATGGCCGACCTGATGCCCAGCTCCATGATGCAGGCTATGCTCGACATCGAAGCTGAACGCAAACGTATGCGCGAAGCGGCTGAACGTGCTGCCGAGGCTGAAGAACTCGACAACCAGGTTGAGCAGAATGAGGCTGAAAATGAAGAAGTTGAGGCTGCAGAACAGGCGCCTCAGCGTTCACAGTCTATGGCCGATCTCATGCCGGTAAGTATGATGGAAGCCATGAAACAGGCTGAACAGGAACGTCGTCGTTTCCAGGAACGAATGGCGCGTGAAGCCGAAGCTGCTGCACAGGCTGAACAAAACTCGAATGAGACGGATGATGCCGATAATACGAACTTTAATCCCACGAGCGTTGTTTCTGATGTCACAGAAAGTATGCAGATCCTCAAAAACAAACTCGCGCAGCTGACTGAAGGCGTTGATTCCGAGTCAAAGACGGACAGTGTCTATGATGAAGATGAATCTACGGCAATCGATTTTAAAGCTGGTGAAAAAGCTCGTCAATCCATCGCGAATGATGAAACCATTGATGCACCGGCCATCACGGATATTCGTTCCGAATCTGCTGAAGATATCCTTAAAGATGCGTTCGAAAACACGAGCGTTGAACCTGTGGTTGATATAAACGGGGCGAGTGTGAACGACGATGATACGGTGAGTCAGGTTCAGAATGCAGTGGCTGTGAATGCTGAGGCCAAGACCGAAATTAGTGAGGTTCTGCCCGAAGCGAAGTGTGAAGCTCCGGTAAAGGCTGAAGAACCGACGAAGGGGGCGTCACTGTTTGATAGCCTTAAAGGGCTTTCTGATCTTGGAGACGATGATTTCGGTTTCGATGACCTGGGAAATGAAGAGGGCGGTGACTTGTTCTCGTCTCTCTTTGGAAAAGAAAGCGAAGAGACCAAACAGGGAAGCCTTGATTTTGGTTCCCTCTTCAATGACGACGATAAAATTTAATTAGAAGTTCTCATCGTAGAAACGCAAGCTTTCATGTTTCTACGATGAGAATCGTCGTCTTGGTGAAATTGCGCAATTTTCCATTACGATACGATGGAAAATTGCGTTTCACAATACGTGAGTGATGACGTAGTTTGGCGTTTTGATGCCGAGTTTTCTGGCCTCGCTGATTTGATAATGAATGGGCCAGTTCAAAACGTTGGGATCGTCGTCGAACAATTTTTCGGCGATAAGTTGTTTTCGCCATTCACCGCAGATCGGGGCTTGGGTGTTTTGCTGCAAGATGATGTTATCTGCTCGACAACCGCTTGCGCATAGGCTCACGAATGGGCAGGTTTTGCACATGACCAGGTCGGCAGCCATGACGTTAGCCTGGCTGCGTCGCTCGAGCACGGTTTTGATGCCTTCCGAAACATGTCCGAAGGGTTCAACCATTTTGAAACACGAATAGATGGTACCGTCGCTGCGCACGAACAAGTTTTGGTTTTCGATGCATTGGCAGGCGCGACGGCGGTAGGTGACAAAAGACTTTTGGGGCGCAGCGATGCTGACGCCACCTTCGAAGGCGATCTCGTCGAGCGCCGATTGAAGTTCGCTCTCGCTGGTAAAGCAATGCTCGCCCGTTTCGCGTCCGCATGGGTAGATTGGAGCAACCGAGATCTTAATCTCACTCGGTAGTCTTCGTCGAAGTTGGGCGAACGCACGGATGTTAGCGTCAATGTCGGGAGCGCTCAACATGATGTCAACGGCTGGCGTGACGCCAGCATTGTGGAGCTTTTGAATGACTTCGAGCGACTCATCGAAGCACGGGCGGCCTGAAATGCGGTCACAAACTTCACGATCGGCACCAGACAAGCTCACTTGTACATTCAGACCAGTTGTCATGCGCTTTACGAGGTTATTGAAGAGTGTCTCGTTGTGATTCAGCATCAACAGATTACTAAGCAATCCGACTGGCTTTTTGGATCGTTCGGCAGCGTAATCGATGGCTTCTATTATCCAGGGTACCAACAGCGGTTCACCGCCCGAAAACGAGACATTGATACCGGGACGGAGCTCGGTGATCTCGTCAATGATGCGTTTGACGTCGGTCAGTGTGAGTTCGTTGGCACGTGCACAACCAGATGCTGCGCTACAATAGGCGCAACGCAGGTTACAGGCGTTTGTGACCTGAAATTGAATGAGTTTAAACGCCGGGCGATACGGACGAGGCGGTTGATCAAAACCGTGTTTTTGGAGGCGCGCGATGAGTGACTCAGGCAAGTCACTCAAATTGGGTTGCAAAGACGTTTGTGACGGACACGACGCGTCACAAACGAGTGTTTTGGGAACACGCTTCAGCCACTCGGTGAGCGGCTGAACTTCGTCGATCATGACGGGGCAGTAAGTGCCAAGAAAGGGCGAGGTGACCAGACCGCCGCGTTTGGTCAAAACAAACTGAGTATCAAAAGGCAACATAAAGACGCGCGTTTTAGATCGTGTTTGTCGTGTGGTTACTAATTATTATCGTCATTGTTGGTCGTCGGAACGCGCGCAACGTCACCTGTGAGGCGTTTGGGCTCGACCGTGTCGTTTGGGGCGCGCTTGATGACGATAGGTTTGACTTCTTCGCCACTATTTGATTCATCACTATTTGAATTATCACTGTTTTGGGCATCATTACTGGGCGGAGTGATGCGCTTAGGGACACCTGCATGGCGTCTAGGTGCTACGGTTGGGGCTGGCTCATCTGCCACGACATCCTGTTCCGAGGGAGCATCAAGAGCTGGTTCGCCAGCTAGAGGCTTGGGCTCCACCGTGTCATTCGGCTGGGGGGGATTGACCTCGCATGAGCCATCTTCGTTTTCGCAGTTGGGCTGGTCAGAATCGATGAAATGATTTTCTGGCGCTGATTCTTCGCCAACCGTCTCTTCCACTTCGACTTGTGGTTCTGGTATGGGCGCGACATTGCCTGTCATGCGATCAACACCGACTTTGCAACCCGGGATCAGCGCGAGCAACATTGAAGCTGCCGTCGCAAACATCGCGCTTTTTGCAATGCGTGACCATAAACTGGGTTTGTTGGATGATTTGGTATGAGATTGATAGATTGTTACGATGCGGATGCGCGTTTTGTCGATCTGGACAACGTCATTGGTGAGCAGGCGAACCGGGTGATGCGCGATCAAGGTGTGTTGACGCCCCGCTCGTTCAAGCGTGATGGTTGCATCGCCGTTTGAATGAATCATCAGTTCGTGAATGTCATCTAGCGTTTCGTGGTAAAGTGAAACATTACATGTTTCATTCCAAGCAATACCGACATCGGTCAAACCAAGCGTGTTCTCGCTTTCTCGTTCTGGGACGAGGCACTGAACTTCCGGCTGGCCATTAATGGATAAAGAAATAAGGTACTCAGACATGTTCTATCCCTCTAAATAAGTCAATGTCATAACCACTCATAAGATTTTAAGAATCTGATGCGTGTAAATCAAAATTTTTTTTCGAAAAAATGTCACATTTGAAAAGTCGTTGGCAATATTTATGGCGTAGGAAAATTGGCTTGTTCCGAGCTGATGGTATTACATAACATTAAATAAGGCAAACGATCATGAATGACGTGACATTTCAGCGACAACTCGCCAAATAGGCGTTTCATATGACGCGTTCGTCTACAGATTAGGCAAGTTGTGTGTGGGAGCCAGCGTGTCAGAAGCTGTGTGGTGGCGTGTCAGACATAACGATTGCGAATGAGCCCAAAGACTGGTCTGTGGCTTTTTCGCGATTTGCACAAAACGAGCTTTTTTCCCAGAGATTCGTTTGTGCGACAGAGTTTGGCGGCATTCTCTGGTCTTTGGGACGTCATGGAACGACGTCGTCGCATGTCAGGTGCGAGCTGAAGGCAAGTGATGGGGCGTTCAGGGCGAATTGTGCCTGGCGAATGGCTTGTTGCAAAAATGCGCGGTGGTGGAGGCGGGGGAGGGCCCAACGTAGTTGGGGGGCACTATACCATTTTCAGTTCATCCCCCCTTCTTCAGTTCATTTGCATTTCTCTCGCCTTGTAGGCTTGTCGACTTTTAGTTGTCTCACCTTGTGGTGCATGGCTTTAATGTATCATGCACGAAGGCGTTAGTTAGTATAATCTTATTTCTTGTCTTGTGGTGCATGGCTTTGCCGAGTCACTGCGCCGCTGTCGTGTGAATGAAGATCGTGTGAACTGATGAGATCGGAAATGTCCGAGTCACTGTGTCCATGTCGTGTGAATGAGTGGCACTTGACCTTGTATATTTGATGAAGTCAGCGCCGTGCGGGCCCCTGCCAGATGAAGGGGTAGCGGCGTATTTGGCGATGATGCGGAAGTAGAGACGTCCGGGGTGGACGTCTCTACTGCATCATTGCCAAATAGCCGCGTAGGGGGAGACTTCCCCCTTCAAACTTGAAAAATATAGCGTGATGATTGGAAAAATGTTGAGAGTAGGTGATGAATTAAATACATAAATTGTGAATATTTATGAATTTAATTGAGATTTGCAAAAGTAACTTTGCAAGAGAAAAGTCAAAGCGGCGTTTTGTGAATAAAAATTGACGTTGCCAGGTATGTGAAAAGAGGGTAAATTTTGCGACGTTTTTGTGACCCTGTTGTGGGGTTTGTTTGTAACCTTTTGGAGGCAAAAAAATGGTTGATTTTGCAAAAATTCTCGAGAAAGCCCAGTCCTATCGCGACGATATGACGAAATTCCTCCGTGACATGATTGCGATTCCGAGCGAATCGTGCCAGGAACGTGATGTCGTTCTTCGCATCAAAGCCGAGATGGAAAAAGTCGGTTTTGACAAAGTTGTGATCGATCCGATGGGTAATATTCTTGGCTACGTTGGTCACGGCAAACACGTCATTGCGATGGACGCCCACATTGACACGGTCGGTATCGGTGATATCCGTCTTTGGACGGAATGTGATCCGTACAAAGGCAAAGAAGACGAGAACACGATCTGGGGCCGTGGTGGTTCGGACCAGGAAGGCGGTATGGCTGCGATGGTCTACGCCGGCAAAGTCATCAAAGATCTCGGTCTCGAAGGGGAATATACGCTGATCGTGACGGGTACGGTGCAGGAAGAAGACTGTGATGGTCTTTGCTGGCAGTATCTTGTCAACGAAATGAAGTTGAAACCGGAATTCGTGGTGAGCACGGAACCGACGAGCCTCCGTATCTATCGTGGTCACCGTGGTCGTATGGAGATCCGCGTCGAAACGCGTGGCGTCAGCTGCCATGGTTCTGCTCCGGAACGTGGTGACAATGCGATCTACAAAATGGCCGATATCCTTCAGGACGTTCGTGAACTCAACAAGGATGCCTACGAAGACGGCACGGGCATCGATGGCCTCGGCAAAATGCTCGATCCCAAATACAACAAAGCTTACGAAGATGCCCGCTTCCTTGGCCGCGGTACGGTCACCTGCTCCGAGATCTTCTTCACGAGCCCCAGCCGCTGCGCCGTCGCTGACTCCTGCCAGGTCTCCCTCGACCGTCGTATGACCGCCGGTGAAACTTGGGAATCATGCCTCGAAGAAATCCGCAATCTGCCGGCCTGCAAAAAATGGGCGAAAGATGTCACCGTCACGATGTACAAATACGAACGTCCTTCGTACACGAACCTCGTTTATCCGACGGAATGCTACTTCCCGACTTGGATCATCCACGAAGATCACGTCGTTTGCCAGTCCCTCGTTGATGCCTACAAAGGACTCGCCGGTGAAGATGCTGCCAAACGTTTCTTCAATGAAAAACCCGTCGTCGACAAGTGGACCTTCTCTACGAACTGCGTTTCTATCATGGGACGCTATGGCATTCCTTCCATCGGGTTCGGTCCTGGTGCCGAAGAACAGGCTCACTTCCCCAACGAAAAAACCTGGAAAGATCACCTCGTGACCTGCTGCGCCATGTATGCCGCGATTCCCCAGGTCTATTGCAGCAAAATCGATAAGTAATTAATTCGTTTCATACACGATTAAAGCTGTTGTTCGTTCCAGACGAGTTCAGTATAATTTCAACGCGTCTGGCCCGCTGAATCTTTCAGAACATGGCTTTAATCGTGGTTTTTTTTGTGGGTTCATCCACAAATCAAGACTTTAACTTATTAGACGTCATGCTTTGTACGGGTGGTTCCGTGCGAAACGTGACCTTTGCGCGCCCTGCGCTTTTCAGGAGTTTTCAATGCAGACACAGTTTCGTGGCAAACACTTCGTTACCCTTCGCGATTGGAACAAAGACGAGATCGATACTCTTCTCGACGTTTCGACCGACCTCAAACGTGATTTCGCTATGGGGCGTGTGAACAACACGCTCGAAAATCAGACCGTTTTCCTTATGTTCATGGAACAGTCCACGCGTACGCGTAACTCCATGGAAGCTGGTATCACACAGCTCGGCGGCCACGGCCACTTCATCGATGGTCAGACCGCTCAGCTCGCCCACGGCGAAAGCGCAAAAGACACCGCTATCATCCTTTCCCGTATGGGACACGCCATCGCCATGCGTTACTGCAACTGGTCCTATGGTAACAAATTCATCAGTGAAATGGCCAAATGGGCGACCGTCCCTGTCATGAACCTCCAGTGCGACCTCTATCACCCGATGCAGGCCATTGCTGACCTCATGACCATGCAGGAAAAATTCGGCAAAAACCTCAAACGCATTAAAGTCTCCATCATCTGGGCTTACGCTGAATCCCACAAAAAACCGATCTCCGTTCCCCTCTCCCAGGTCCTCCTCTTCCCCCGCTATGGCATGGACGTCTGCCTCGCTCACCCGAAAGGTTGGGAACTCCCCGACTGGGTCATCGCCGAAGCTAAAGCCAACGCCGAACGTTGGGGCGGTACCGTCACCGTCACCGATGACGAAGCTGAAGCCTATCGTGGCGCCAACATCATCATCCCGAAAAACTGGGGTAACTGGGTTAATGACCAGACCGGTCTGCAGGCTTCCGGCGCTGTCAAAGTCGTCGACGAAAAACTCATGGCTCACAAATCCTGGAAATGCACGGCTGAAAAAGTTGCTACCTGCGATCCCGACTACGTCTATATGCACGCGCTTCCCGCTGACCGTAACAACGAAGTCGAAAATGACATCATCGATGGACCTCACAGCATCGTTTATGATGAAGCTGAAAACCGTCTCCACACCGCGAAGGGCGTTATGGCCCTCACCATGGGTGGCCGCGGTGGCGCCCACTTCTAATCCACTCGCCTGCTAAAACTGCGTGAGTGAATAAGCCCGGTCTTTTGGCCGGGCTTTTTTTGTCGTTGAGACGTGCCATCCGCACGTCTCAACAAAACAATACCTGGGATACAAAAAATACGATTTAAGGTGGTTGCATGTAGGTGCTTGTGTGATATAAGCGCTGTTGGATGTAGTGCTGTACTGCATTTTCTTCGAGATTTGATGTCAAGTTAAAGAAATAAGGGAATTAAATATGAAAATTTCGCGCTATTTGGTGGTCGTGGCCTTGTCATCGCTCGTGATGGCCGCATGTGATGATTCGTCGAGCACGGATGAAAAACAAACGACGGCACTTTGTAAGGCGGATAATACCTGTGCGGATGCTTCCAAGGTCTGCATCAACGGCTATTGCCTCGACAAGTGTTCTGCGGATTCTTGCGGCGAAGGGTTTTACTGCGCTGATAACGGCATTTGTTCGCCCAAAGAAGATCCGTCCAAAGACCCGGAATGTTCCGACAGCAAACCTTGCACTGACACGTCCAAGTCTTGTGTCAAAGGTGTCTGCCAGCCGAATTCGGCTGATCCGGAATGCTCCGATGCCAAACCGTGTGCAGACACGACCAAAAAGTGCATTAACGGCGTGTGTCAGGCAAAGTCCAATGGAACCGCATGCTCCGGATCCCAAAAATGTGAAGTTCCAGGCCGCGTGTGCTCGAACGGACAGTGCGTGACCAAGAATGAAGCAAAAATGTGCGCCAATGATGCCGCGTGCGATGCCTCACAATACTGCGATTCCGCACGTTGCGTCGATCGCTGTACGACCGAAGCCGGGTGTACGGATCACCGCGTTTGCAACGCTGAAGGCAAATGTGTCGAAAAATGCTATACAAACAAATGCCCGAGCGGACAGGCCTGTGATTCCACCGGACTTTGCGTCGACGGCGAATGCACGGCTTGGCAGCGTTGCTCCGAGGGCGGATTCGACAAATCCTATGTTTGTGATGTCGAAAACCGTAAATGCATCAAAAGATGCTCGGCAGGCACCTGCGGCGCCGGAAAATACTGCGACAGCGAGGAAGGGCTTTGTTTTGAAGGTGAGTGCTCTGAAGTCGACGAATGCACCGGAACAAAGGTCTGCGACCTGGCAAAACACGTTTGCGTCGAAAAATGTACCGATGACGATTCCTGCGGAGATAAGGACAAACTCTGTGATACCGATGGCCGCTGCGTGTCGCCGTGTGCCCATGGTACGTGTAAGGGTGGCAAGGTCTGCGATCCCGAATCCAAACTCTGCATCGTAGCCGAATGCTCGGATCTGGATGCGTGCCCCATCAATTACCAGGTCTGCGAAAGCGGCGTTTGTAAAGATAAATGTACCATGATGGGCGTAAAATGCGACGATGGTTTCATTTGTGACAAAAATAATGGTCACTGTGTCCCTGCCTGTACCGCCGATTCCTGCACTGAGAGTGGTATGGTGTGCGGTAATGAAGGCAAATGCGTGTTTGGCGAATGCTCCGACCTTGTGCCCTGTCAAGACACCAATAAGGTCTGTTCCGTCCTTTATAAGTGCGTCTCGCCGAAGAAAAACGGTTCGGATTGCTGGTTCTATTCACTTTGTGACAACGAATGTAACGGAGAGGCTGAAGGCTCCGAAAATTGCACAAGATGTCGTGAACGATCCCATTACTGCGACGAAGGCAAACAGTGCAATGCTTCCAATCAGTGCATCGACAGCAAAAATGCCGATGGACGCGGCCAGGGCGAGCGTTGCGACGATGCGAACAAGTGCGCCTCAGACCTCGTTTGCAAAAATGGCGCGTGCGTTCATAAAGCCTTTGAGAAGGAAGGAGACTCATGTTCGCCCAGTATCGATGGTAGCTACTGCGATGGCAACATCATCGTCGAATGCAATAGTAACTCAGGCCTGTTCATGGTCAGTGACTGCAAGGCTTACTACCTGAATTTGACGAGCGCGTCGACGGCTTCGTTCTATGGTAAAGATTTCACTTGCGGCAAACTCCCCGGCGAAAATTATTACACCTGTATTCAGGAATGCTCGGATGCTGACGCAAAAGCGCACAAAAAAACGTATGCGTGCGGTTGGGAGCCGGATGATAGCGAGATCGAATACAGCGATCAGTACACCTGTGGATACAGCGATGAAGGCATTGCCGGCTACTTCCAGGATGATTCAAAAGAATGCTGGACCGGGTGTAATTTTAATACGGGTCTTTGCGATTGATGATTTAGCGTCATAAATCGTCAGGAAGATGATGATTGTTTGTGGGGAAGGGGAAAGCCTTCCCCTACGCGGCTATTTTCCCCACGCCGCCGCGTAGCATGCTACGCAGCATCGTGGAGAAAATACGCCGCTACCCCTTCTCCTGGCAGGGCCTTCCACAAGATCCGTTAGCCATTACGGAATGATTTCTTCGTCAAACATTATGAGAAAATATCTACAATATTTATGCGCACTGACGGCGTGTGCGCTGGTCCTGGCCGGTTGCGGTGACGGATCTGATAAAGGCGCTGGATTTGGTGAAAAGTGTGAAAAAACGTCGGATTGCAATGACGGCGTCAACCAGCTGATCTGCGCCAACCAGGTCTGTATCGCGCACTGCGCTCAGACGGGGTGTACCGACAAAAAAGTGTGTAACGACGAGACTGGGATCTGCCATGACCCCGTGATCGATACCGACAAGCGCGAGTGCTCTGCGACAAAACCATGTACCGCCCCCGGCAAAGTTTGCAGCGTCGACTACGTCTGCGTGACGGGCTCGTGCTCGAACTTCGTGCCGTGCTACGGCGACAAGCTTTGCAACTCGGCGTATCAATGCGTCGAATGTCTCACATCGTTTGATTGTGACGGCAAACTGGTTTGCTCGCCCGACGGACGTTGCGTCGACTGCGTCAGCGATAAAGAGTGCGGCCCCGGGCGTCAGTGCAACGCGGCTTACACGTGCGAGAGCATCGAAGGTTGTAAAGCCGGAACGTGTCCAGCTGGTCAGGCTTGTGCTCAGGACGGACTTTGCTTTGAAGCCGAGTGTTCGCCGATCGACCAGTGCCCAAAAGACCAGTTTTGTCAGAATAAAAAATGTGTCACGCGCGAACAGCGAGTTTGCTATGCCGACAAAGACTGCGGCGACGGCTATGGCTGTGATAACAACAAGTGTGTGCCCGAAAATGCGTGTAGCCTTACACGCGCCTGTCCCGATGGTCAGATCTGTCTGAACGGGGTGTGCGCCGTGAACGAGCCGGCTGCGTGCGACAATGCTCATCCATGTGCAGACGCCTCACTGACTTGTGTGGCCGGTCAGTGCCTCGAATGTCATTGCGCTGACGATGAATCGTGCACCACCGACGGAAATTGCGTCAAACGCAATCGCTCCGAGTTGAAAAAGATCAACGTCGGCGACGAATGTACCTTTGACATACCGGATCCCAATGATGCATACCATTACTGCACTTGGAAACTTGCTGACGGCACCAAATTAAAGACCGAAGAATGCACTTATTGTGAAGGAAACCTCAAGTTTAGCTGCATTAACAGCAAGGTTTCGGTCGAAGACTGTGGTGGCGATGTCTGTGCCGATGCGGTTGAGGAAGGCGTCGGTTGTCATGAACCCTGCTTGGCGAGCCAGACAAATACGTTTTACGGCGTTTGTCTTGATTCATGGGGCGAAAAGTTCTCATTTACCCAGCAATGCTCCAAAACGCGTGATGGCAAACTCGTCTGGTCGCTCCAACATGGTTATCAGGACTGCTTGCTTGACTGTAAGCAGGGACGCTGCACGTTCGTGCCGCCCGAATTTAATCAACAATGCACGACGGCAGACTATCCAGATGCCTGTCAGGGGGATTGGCTGACCTACTGTTATTCAACGAGCTCAAGCCCCATCTACGGTGGCAGCAAACAGGGAACGGCATGCAGTACATTGGGTGACGCCTATTTCTGCGCGCTTCCGAGTGCACGCGCCCTCGAATACGAGCCCAAGATCATGGCTGATTGCGTGACGAGTTGCAAACAGAGCGGTGAACGCACACAGCTTTGTTTCAAAGACGAGGATGGTCAGCAATACAGCGACAGTTACATTTGTGCACCGACTGAGGACGGCCGTCTTGCTGATTTCCTCATCGACCGCGAGACTTGCAAAGGACTGTGTGACGAAAGTACCGGTAAGTGCATTTAGCGCGCATGTAGAGTCGCGCGGTCCGCACGGTTCTACGTGCGCGGTCCGCACGGTTCTACGTGCACAGTAACAAAAAAAACACCTTCCCCTTCAAAAAAACTTGCAACGTGTCAGTGCGTGTGGTACGATGTAGGTAATTTGGGACCGATGTGGTTAAAACGGAACCAATGTGTGTGCGTGTTCCACCTGACGTGTAACGTTCGAGACACGCTGTTTATTCTAAAAAAGAAAATTTAGAGAGGTACGATATGAAAAAAATTAGTCTTGCTATGTTGATCACCCTTCTTGGCGCTGGTCTGGTTTATGGTTGCGGTGACGACGACGATGATGATGACACGGTCGATTGTTCGACCGTCACTTGCACCGCTGTTGCCAATGCTGACGGTGTCGCTTCTGATGTCGATGGCGAATGCAAATGCGCCTATACCTGCAAAACCGGTTACGACAAAGTTGACGACGCTTCTGTCGAAGGCGGCATGAAATGCGTAGAAAAGAAAACCGACGACAAAAAAGAAGACGACAAGAAAGATGACAAAGTCGATTGCTCGACCACCACTTGCACCGCCGTTGCCAATGCTGACGGTGTCGCTTCTGCCGTCGATGGCGAATGCAAATGCGCCTATACCTGCAAAAACGGTTACAAGAAAGTTGACGATGCTTCTGCCGAAGGCGGTATGAAATGCGAAGAAGACAAGACTGGCGACGATAAAGAATGCTCTTCCGACACTGACTGCAAAGACAGCTCGAAGCCCAAATGCAATGAAAGCAATGTTTGTGTTGCGGATCCCAGCGTCAACAATGGCTGCGCCGACAACAAAGAATGCTGCGAAGCCAAACCCTGCGCCAATAATCTGACCTGCAGCGATGCTGGCAAATGCCTCGGCAAAAATGGTGATATCTGCCTCGGTAACGACGAATGCGAATCCAATTACTGCGATCTTAGCGATTCTGAAAACGGCAAATGCGCTGACAAACCTGCTGAAAATCCCCCTGTCACCGACAACCGCGAGGATTGCAACACGGACGCTGATTGCAACGCCGCTGCCCCCGAAGGCGTTTCTGGCGCGCCCGAAGAAGGCGGTGACCCCGCCATCTGCCTCGGCAATAAATGCACGACGGCGAGTTGGTTGCGTCTGAAAGAATGTGCCGATACGGACGATGGTGTTTGCATCGGTAATAAAGCCTTTTTCTGCTCGGATGGTGGTGACGACGGTGCTTGGAGTAGCCTCTGGGATTATGAAACATGCGATAATGGTTGCGAAGTCGTCAGTGGTGTTGCTCAGTGCAAAGCCAAAGAAGTTGTTGTTGTCGATCCTGGTGTGTGCAACGAAGCGAATTTAGGTTACCGACAGTTTAGTTGTTCTGGGGATGCAGACACAGAGAATAGTGGAGCATTTCTCACAGCTGTAACGAAAGAATGTAAGAAAGTTGCAGATGCTTATGATTGGGTTGAAACAACTTCAAAATGTTCATCTGGCTCGAATAGCTGCTGGCCTGAAGCTGCTGCTTTAGGTTGTACTGCAGCATGGGGACCGTTTAAAGATAATGATGCTGAATGTTACAGTAACCATAACAACTGTAAATCAGGTTATTGTACAAAGGATAGTGTCTGCGCTGATAAACAAGCGGTTGGTGCTGATTGCGCTAATAAATGGGATTCTGCAGAAAATGCAGCTTGTAATAGTGGCTTCTGCAATAATGACTTAAAGTGCGAACTCAAACGTGCTAATGGTGAAGATTGTTCGGATGCTAAGGGTAAATCCAATAACAGTGCATGTGCATCTGGTTGGTGTGATTCCAACACGTTGAAATGTAGTGCCAAATAATTTTTGTAGCGATACATAAAATTCAAAAAAAGCCCCTGTTCACAGGGGCTTTTTTGTAGTATCTACACGCGCCCGTTGTGAACTGAATAAAATTCGGCTCATAACGGGCGTAGAAGTTTTTTACGTGAATTCGATTCAGTTTCTCGCCTTGTGGCGAATGGAATACAGCTTATGATGAAGAAATACGGATGGTTGGCGATCGCGGCGTTGTTGAGTGCAGGTTTCGTGTCTGCGTGCGATGACGACGACTCGAGCGCCTCGAAAGCAAAGAACGGTGAACCCTGTAATGCTGCCTCGGAATGCGAAAGCCAGTATTGTGACGCGAATCACTTTTGTGCCGCTCCAAAACTCGCCAACGGCGCTGTGTGCAACGGCGCGAACGAATGCCTGAGCCAATACTGCGGCGCGGACCACTATTGCGCTGATCGACCGACGGCTTTGCTCGAAAACGGAGCTCAGTGCACCAAATCGTCCGAGTGTAAGAGCGATTTTTGTAACGACCAGAGTGTTTGCGCCGACAAGTCGTCGACGCAGAGCTTGTTGGCGAATGGCGACGCCTGCGAACGCAACGATCAGTGCGCCAGCAAGATCTGTGAATCAAAAAAATGTGTGGCTCAGGCGACGCCGGTGACTGGCCCAAAAGAGATTGGTGACCCTTGTAACGACCACGGTGATTGTGGTTTCGGCATGTTCTGCAACAATTACGCGTGTGATGTCATCACGAATATGAAAGGAACGGCTTGTTCTGCCGGCTCGCTCGGACAGTGTATCGGTGGGGCACTCGTCACGTGCCTTTCCTGGACAGATGCTAGCTACTTCTACGATGTTAAGGTCTGTGGCGATAACGAAAAATGTGTTGTTGTCAACGAAAATGCGGCGTGTGCTGAAGCCTGCACCGAGGCTGATGTTGATAAAGAATACACCACCTGCGATCCCGAAAATACAGATGAAGAGGGGTGGTCCATGGGCGTGTTGATCCACAAGTGCGTCAAGGTCAATAACGACTATGTCTACGCCGTCGTGGATTGGAAAAATTGCGACTATGGCCAATGGTGTGGCAAAACAAATAATTGCGAGTAAGCAGAGAAGGAGATTTTTATGTGTAACCCGGTTAAAGTGTTATCCGTGCTGGCTTTGGCGGCCTGCGTTTGCTGTGCCTGCGACGATAACAATGACAAATCCGGTAGCGTCGGTGACGCGTGTCACGATGCCAACGATTGTTTAATTGAAAACACCTGTTCAAATGGCGTTTGCGTTAAGCGTTGCTCCAAGACGTCATGTCCGAAGGGGAGCGTTTGCACTGACGACGGTTTGTGCATTCCGGAAAGCCTCGTTCAAGAATGTTCTAAGACTAACCCGTGCAAAGATAACAACAAAACGTGCATTAACAATCGTTGTGTGGCCAAAGCGGGTTGCACGTCTGATGCTGAATGTGCTTCACAAAACAAGGTTTGTCGAAACCAGGCCTGTGT
>JAZUKH010000157.1:0-9164 GCA_045643185.1 Myxococcota bacterium
GTTGTAGCGGCTGGCAATACCACCCAGAGTATCACCCGACTTAACAACGTAAGTAACTTCACTCATAGGATTTCTCCTTCTCATTTGGTCTTCAGTATTATCGACCTGGACAACACCTCAGGCCAGTTTACACTTTCAAACATTCATTATACCACACCTACACTTATCCTGAAAAACCATTTTTCCATACAAAATAATATCTGTCCACAACCCGAACTTTCGTCGTTTTGGAAGGGGGAAGTCTCCCCCTACGCGGCTATTTGCGCACACGCAAATACGCCGCTACCCCTTCGCCTGGCAGGGGCCTGCGCGCCATCACGACACATAGCCCGCGCGCCCTAAAACAAGGCCCGCTCAAAACAAATGGTTCAAAAACAAACGAAATACTAAAACAAATTGTGCTCCCTAGCTGAGCTTGTAACCCGCATGAGCCTTTTTTTTTGCCCAACGGGTTCCACAAAACACGAAAATCACGTAAACTGACAAGGCTTAGCACAAGGATTGTGCTCCAGAATCAATGCGGAATCAGGGAAGATATGACGCATAGGCTTTTGAAACAGACGGCCCTTTGGGCCTTTTTGATACTCGGCTGCTCGCCGCACGAGACGGTGACGCCCACGACCACGCCTGGTGAAACACCCGTTCAAGCACCTGTCGATCCAGATAGCGCGAAAACACAAACGGACGCGCCCAAGCTAAACGTGACGGATGCGCTCTCCCACGCCGTCCCTGCCTTGACGGCTTCGGCTGTCGCCAACCTGGCCTATCAGCCCATCCTCACGGATCCCCAGCCCGAAGCCGTGCGATACCTGATGCGCGCCGCAAGATTTGACGAGGCGTATGACTATGCGAAGCGCACAACGCCATCCAATGACATGTTATTTTTGCGCGCCAAGGCTCGTGTGCTTGCCCATCTTTGCACACAAAACGCGCCTTGTGCCGACGACATAGACGAGCTTAAAGCCCCAAACGACGACTTAACGCCCATCTTCGCTTTTTGGAAGATCCGGGCGCACATCGAAGACAAGCATTTCATCGAAGCCTTGGCTCAGATCCAGACTATTTTGAAAACGACCGGCAACGTTGCCCAGACACGACAGCTCGCCCTCACCTTCTGCCAGAATGCCCAAAAAGCTGAAGCGTTTAGCAACGAAGCGCCAGAAGCTCTGCTCTTTCAAAAAGACTATGAGGCTCTGGCCAGCCTGCTCGCCAAACTCGGTCAGGGTGCCAATGCCTTCGAATCCGCCAGTCTGGCATACTACGAAATGCTGCTCGCCGAGATCCTCGGCCGCGACAAAACCGCTCGCGCAAAAAAAATGGCGTTGATCCAACGCTACCCGGCTACACAAATGTCACTCTGGCCAGAGTTGATCGGTCAAGAAGGACTGACAAACCTGTTGTCACACAACGAGCGCTTTTCTCGATGCGAAAGACTCATTAGCCACTTCGACTATGACAACGCCCGAACTGAGCTAAAATCCCTCGTCGACGACCCCAAAACCCCATCCCCCCTCCGTGACAAAGCTGAATGGGAACTCGCCCGCGTCTCCATGACCAATGCCGAAGAACCCACGTTGAGCGAGAACATCTACCGAAAATGGGCAAAAAAAACAGGTAAATTGCAGGAAGAAGCCGTTTTTGGCATTGCACGGGCTCTCTCTCGACAACTCAAATACGAAGACGCCATCAAGGCCCTCCAAAACTACGACAAGCTATACCCACACGGCAAATACCAGATGCGGTCGCTCTATCTGCGCGGCTGGTACTGGTTCGATCTGCGTCAAAACGAAAAAGCCAGACCGCTCCTCAAAGAATACGCCGAAAAGACAAATGATACCGCCGTATGGGGCTTTTACGCGCAGTCCTTTTTGCGCGACAAACGCTGGGCTGAAGCGATCGAAGCTTTTGAAAAGCTCAAACACAACCAAAATCCGATCGTTCGCGGAAAAGCGCTGTATTGGCAAGCCTACGCGGAACACGAACGCGGTGATGACACACGAGCCCAGTCACTGCTCACCGAGCTGCATCGCGCGTTTCCGCTCACCTGGTATGACATGCTCGCCTATGAGCGCGAACAGGACTGGTTCGGCGTCGACGAGGAAGTCCGCTTCGCCGAGATCCTGCACTGGACAGAAGATCCGCGCCAAGACAACGTTTTTTATGACTGGGGCTGGGGCACTCCGGTCCGTACTTTTCCTAGATCCGCGTTGTGGCAACGCATCACGACGCTTGCCAAATACGACGCCATCGACGAAGCTCGCGCGCTATACAACACCAACGAAGCCGCGTTGCTCAAAGAAGTGCCGGCCGCTGACCGCGACGAATTCAGGCGATACGCCACACACCTCGTTGAATCCTACAACGCCGCTTGGGAAGCCACGTCTGGCTCCGTGCGCGCACTCAGTGACGTTTGGCCAAAACGCGACAGTGCCCGCCACAAACAGGCTTACCCGCAACCCTTCGCGCCACTCGTCGAATCGCTCGCCCAACGTTACGGTCTGCCGCACACGTTCATTTACGGCATCATGTTGCAGGAATCACGTTTCCGCCCATGGCAGGTGTCGAGCGCCGACGCCATCGGAGCCCTGCAGATGATCCCCAAAACGGCTCGTCCCATCGCCAAGATACTCGGCGTCGACTTTCACCCGGATACCTTTTTTGACCCGCGCGTCGGTTTTCCATACTCGGCGTATTACATGAAGTCCCACTACGAACGTTGGGGACATAACCTCACCTTTACCGCAGGCAGCTACAATGGCGGCCCACACCGCATCGGCCCCTGGGCACTCCGTGACAAAGGCAAGACCATCGACTGGATCGTTGACGAGTTTTCTTTCGACGAGTCTCGCCATTACGCCCGAAAAGTCGCCGAACACACGCTCCGTTTCGCCTATCTCTATGCCCGTTCGCCCCAAGAATGGCTCGACATCGTCCACCAAATTGTGCCACGCGTCGTTCCTGACATCGAACCAACTGACGACTGGGGACTTTGACACCAACTGTGTCGTTACAACATTAAATAATGTGTGACAAAAACGTGTCTTGCTAATTGAACTCTATTGCTTTACAAACATCGCCGTTTTTCGGGGGAAAATGTAGTTACACGTGTGCCTAAAACACACAATTACACAATGGAGTTTACTTTGGACACAACAACCTCTGAGGCCAGCAAGAAAAAGCATCCTGCTGGTCTTAAATACCTGTTTGGTACCGAGGCGATGGAGCGTTTCAGCTACTACGGTATGCGCGCCATCCTCGTCTTGTACCTCACGGCAGCGACCGAAGCAGCCAACCCGGGCCTGGGTTTTGACCGCGAACACGCGCTCGCCGTTTATGCTATCTACACGTCACTCGTTTATTTAACGCCGCTCGTCGGCGGCATGCTCGCGGACCGTTTTCTCGGTGCGCGTAAGTCCATCTTTATTGGTGGCCTCGTCATGATGCTCGGTGAATTCTCACTGATGCTCTCGTCCGCCACCAGTCTCAATTTCCTCTATCTCGGTCTCGCGCTTCTCATTCTCGGTAACGGCTTCTTCAAACCCAATGCTTCGACGATCGTCGGCGAACTCTACGAAAAAAATGACCCACGTCGCGACGGTGCCTTTACCATCTTCTATATGGGTATCAACGTCGGTGCCTTCTTCTCACCGTTGATTTGCGGTACGATCGGCCAGAAATTTGGTTACAACTACGGTTTTGCTGCAGCAGCCATCGGTATGCTGCTCGGTATCGTGGTCTTCTTCCTCGGTCGCAAAAAATTCGGTGCTGCAGGCTTCCCCACGGGACGTAAAGTTGACAAGAATTCTTCGCTCACCAAGCGTGACCTCATCGACATTGTGTGGATCACAGTCGTGACGGCTATCATCGCCGTCATCTGCGTCTACTCGCTCGACACGGTCAATGGTGCCATGGACGCCATTCCCGCAAACGTCAAGTCGATCCTTGCTGTCGTCGTCTGCGTTGGCGCGATCACCGGGCTTTTTGGACTCGCCTACAAAGGTGGCGACAAAGAATTGCTCAAAAAAATCGCTGAAGCGAAAGAAATGCTCGCGCAAGGTAACGTTGATGCCGCGATCGAAGAAGTAAAAGCCATCGAAACCGATGACGCAAAAGCCGATGACGCAAAAGCTGACGAAGCAAAAGCCGATGACGCCATCGAAGCCAAAGCTGACGATGCCAAAGCCGATGATGCCAAAGCTGACGAAACCATCGGAGAGGCAGAAGCCAAAACCGATGACGCCATTGAAGCAGACAAGGCCAAACTCGCTGAATACGAACGACTCGCCTCGATGACAGATGACGATATCAAAGCTGAAACCAAGAGAATTGCGATCAGCGATATGAAATCTGTCGCAGCTGTCCTCATCATTTGCCTCTTCGTCATCTTCTTCTGGCTTGGTTTTGAACAGGCCGGTGGTACGATGACTTTGTTTGCTGAAGAAGAAACCGACCGTATGCTCTTCGGTTTCGAAGTGCCTGCTTCCTATTTCCAGTCGATCAACCCTGTTTTCATCGTCCTCCTTGCTCCGCTCTTCTCCAGCATGTGGTACAAGCTCGACAATTCCAAATATCGCTTCAGTGTTATCTATAAAATGGTTATCGCGCTCTGCCTGTTAGGACTCGGTTTTGCCCTCCTCTATGCGGGGCAGGCAACCGTCGTTCGCGATGAATCTGGTGCCGTCACACAGGGTGCTAGCATGCTCTTCCTCGTCGGTGTCTATTTCATCCACACCTGCGGCGAACTCTGCCTCAGCCCGATCGGCCTCTCCCTGGTCACGAAGCTCAGCCCGGCTCGTATGGTCTCGCTCATGATGGGCGTCTGGCTGCTCTCTTCATGCATCGCCAACTACTTTGCTGGCAACCTCGAAGCCATGCTCAAAGCCTACGAAGTTCCGCTCTTCCTCTTCTTGATCGGTTCTTCACTCGGCGCGGCGGCGCTCCTCTTCTTGGTCGCCTTTGGCCTCAAAAAATGGATGAAAGGCAACTAATGCCGAAATTTCCGTTCACCCCCGAACGGAAATTTGCTCCATAAAAAAAGGCGCTTCATTTGAAGCGCCTTTTTTTTTAACAAACGAAGTACGTTATTCCTGCTACTGATTCTCCACGCACTTTGCGCGATTATCTACGACTTCGCAAAGACCAGTCTTACATGCCAATTTTCTACCAAACGTTTCAGTAACATGAGTTCCGTCCGGCTTATACCCATTCGTATCTTTCAAATTAACAGCCTGCATCACACCTTCGGAATTTGTCTGACATGCAATCGTTGAAACTTCGCAATTCTTACATGTCGCATCACTTTCACAAAGGCAGGCGCCCTCAGGAATCCTTGACTTATTGCTGTCCTGGCGGTTTGACGATTTCGTTTCGTCATGTTCCTCAATGCAGGCGCAAAGCAAAGTCGCAAATAGCGCGAAAACCAGTCCACACAGCGTGACTTTTCTAAATAAGACCTGACGCATCGTAACCTCCAATCAAGTTTTCTGGATGATATTCCACGGCACATCAACATTCATGCCGCATAACAAGCGTTATTTATATCACTTGGCATATTACAGATTCAAACGAAAGGACCGCTAAAATCAAAAAAGCCGCGATGATAAACATCGCGGCTTTTGAATTTATCTATCCGCGTGAAGCTTATTCATGGGAAGTGGTACCAGCCGCAGCCGTCGTGAGCATATTCGTCCAGCCATCGACCGTCGTGAAAGAGGTCTGGAGGTTGGTGAGCGTCGTACCAGCTTCGCTGTTACCAGCAGCAACGAGTGCGCTCAGAATCGCAACGCACTGATCTTTTTTGGCATTCATCGTTTCGGCCGTGCTCTTGACCGTCACGATCTGGAGGGCGAGCTGAGCACCTTTTTTGATCTTGCAAGCCGTGTCACCAGAATTGATATCATCTTTCAGTGAATCAAGGCTGATGTCTTTAGAGGAAGCATCTTCAAGAACTTTGGAAAGATTGTCAGTGATCGTTTCACAACCTTTACCAGTATCATCGATCTCAACGTTGACCGCCGTATTGATCTTGTTATACAGCGAGCTGATCTCAAGTTCATAGCAGGGTTCGTCACCATCATCGTCAGAACAAGCAGTTGCAAAGCAGCAAAGACCAGCAAGACCAGCAACAAGGAATTTATTCAGTTTCATAAAAAACCTCTCTTTAAATTGTGATTGGAAAATAATCGTGCTGCGGCAACCAACCGCAAACAAACACAAAATTACTTTAAGCGCATTTTAAGCGCTTTTGCAACGCACATTTTCAAATTTCACAGGTTACTGGTTACATATCAGGCGAGGGTAGGCAAAATACATAAATCTCAGCCGTAGCGAACCCGAAGGCAAGCAGGCGGAGATGTAACATTCTCAAAGCATTATGGCACAGAATTGCCATAGTATCGAAACTCAGTCGCAAATCAACCGTCGCGTGGTTGACGCCTCGTCTTTTTCGTTCTAAAAATAACATGTTTCGCTCAGTTTTCAGAGCAACTCTTTTGGAGGATATTTTATGAGACGTTCCATGATTTCTATGTTTTTCCTGATGATTCTCATGCTCGTGTCCACGACGGCTTTTGCTTTTGCCAAAGGCGATCGCGTCCTTGCCCTTTGGGAAGATGCCTACTGGTATCCTGGCACGGTCACGAACGTTAGCGGCAACGTCGTGAAGATCGAATTCGACGACGGCGACGTAGCAACGGTCGATGCCGAACGCGTCGAAAAACTCGACTGGGCTGCGGGCGACAAAGTCGAATGCCGTTGGCCTGGCGATGGCGCCAACTATCCCGGCACGTTCGTCGAAGTCAAAGGCAACAACATCCGCATCGTTTATGATGACGGCGACAAAGCCAACCTCGAGATCGGCAAATGCCGTCAGAGCCGCGCCAGCCGCCTCGTCGGTCGTTAATCGATCCTCTTAAAACTCGCGCGATTGGTTATCCAGTCGCGCTTTTTTTTATTTTAATTTTGTTCGCGCGCTTTGACCGCTTCGCGATCATACGCGCGCGGCGTCGGCTATTGACCGCTTCGCGCTCAATACGCCGAACGCATGCGGCCCCATGACGAAGCGCCTTTCGACCAGGTGCCCCTCACAACGTTGTTTGACAAACCCATGACCGATCCAGCACTCTGTTCCCAAATCGACCTGTATCTTACGTGTAACACCCAGACGCAGCCCGACGACCTGTTCATGAGCATCGTCGACGTTTTGTTCAGCGACGAGTCGCTCACCGACGAACCGACGCTGACGCGCATCGTCGATGCGCTCAGCGCTTTGGCACGCGAGACCTGGTGGCGATGCCCATGCGGCCCGGTCCGACCGACGACCGATATCGTCGACGCCTTCTGCCCGACGTGCGGCGAGCTTCGACATTTGCCTGCTCGACTCTCGTTCCCCATCTGGACCGCCTACGTGACAGCCATACGACGCATCTATCCACAAAACTGGTTTGAGCGCTTGACCCGTTGGTGCCAAAAAACTGGGCTTTTCGCCCCAACCGACGCGTCAAACGCAGTCAATGAGCCCCAAGTCATGGCAAACTCAGCCGACGTGTGCCTGACATGCCTCGATGGCATGTGCATTCACCCAGATGGCCGCGTCTCTGCCACAAACTGGATCGCGCTCCCACTGCCCTCGTCAGACGAACTCGCCCGGCTTTGAACCGTGGAACGCAAACGATACTAGTTCTCGGGCACAACAACCTTGGATGAAGGCGTAATGCCGTATTTTTGAATGCTGCCGACAGGCAATTCGATCACGTAACGCACGCGGTCAGTTGACTCATAGCGAGGACCTTCGTCGAGCGGACGCGCATTCTCGATCACGTTCGAAACAGAACCGTCTTTGCGCACAAAGACCATGTCGAGCGGAATATACGTGTTTTTCATCCAAAAATGACGTTTTGAGTCGTCCGTGAACGCAAAAAGCATCGCCCAACCGTCCGCAAAGGCTTTGCGCATCATCATGCCGCGTGTCTGCGTGTAACGATCGTTGCAGATCTCAACAAAAAGCTTGTGCTGCGCATCGCCATTGATGATCGTCAGCTGCGGCGTGTCCGACTCGGGCTCGTTCAACAACGAGGGCGGTATCTGACAATGGCTGTGCATGCAGACGAGCGGCGCCTGACATTGCTGCATGTCATCGCACGGATTCATGAAATTGCGATCAAACTGGGACGAGTCGATCACCATGAGGCTCAAAGCTCGGTTCACGCGTTCGGAATTCGCAACGGTCTGGGTAGAACACCCCGTTGCAAGACATAACAAGGTTAAAGCGATAAAATAGCGTTTCATAAGTTTGTAAAAATGAAGTGAATGTAAAGCAATTATTGGTTGAGCATGGCCTTGGCGGCTTCTGAACCGGTCTCTTCGAGCGCCAGACGCGTGTGTTTTTGAATACGCGGATCTTTGTCCTGCAAGGTCATCGAAATCGACGTGATGGCATTATCGGCAATGACGGGATCTTTCGTCAAGCGTGCGATCTGGGCGAGCGCGTGCAACGCGGTAATACGGATCTCGCTGGACGGATCAAAGAGCTCGTTCGATACGAAAGCACTGATGGCGTTTGCCTGGTCAGCGTCGAGCAAAGCAGGCATGGCGCGCAAAATGACACGGCGCGTCGCCTCGTCCTGAGTTTTGGCGAGGTTAATGAGCTCACGTGCGTACCGCGAGGCCCCCGTGCGACAGAGGGAATCGACCATGGCTTGCACAACGGCCGGTTCGCGATCCTTAATGAGGGCGGTGCGCACGGCGTCAGCCGAGTCGTTTGCGGCAACGAGTTCGTTCGCCACGGCTTTTCTGCGCGTGGCATCGAGGTCAAACGCGCGTTTTTGGGCGGCTACGACGTCAAAATTCTGGTCGACAGGCGGCAACGGGGTGATGACATCGAACGCGGCGATGCGCACGAGCGGGTCGCGCGCCGCCTGAGCGCGTTGAAGTGCCTCAACCTGGTCAGTGGCAAGCGACGGACGCGCCGTCACGTCAAAGAGCGACGCGTTCGTAATGGCCCAAAAGCTGCGTTCAGCGAGGTCAAAGTCGTTCCCCAGCAACAAAATGCCGTGCGCGGCGACCTGCGTCGCCGGTTGCGCGTTGGCAGCAGCCACCACCGTCGTGGCAACAGCCGTCGAGACGGGCGAATCGACCTGTTTTTTGAGCCAGTCGCGCAACGGCGT
>JAZUKH010000158.1:0-8683 GCA_045643185.1 Myxococcota bacterium
GCGTAGGGGGAGACTTCCCCCTCCAAAACCAACATAAACGTGTGCATCTTCATCATTATTCTGAAGAGACACGCTCATATACCACTATTTTATCACAGATTTGTCACGCTGCGTCATTTTCGTATCTCCTTTAATTTCGGCTTTTTCGTGCATTTGCTACTGACGCATGCGTTGCGAAATTGGAGCGCTCGCCCTCTGTTTCTAAACGTGTTATACTGAGCGAGTGAGCATCTGGTTTGCTCCGCGTTCACTCGAGGTATTATGGGTCTGAACTGGTTTGAAATCGTCATATTAGTGTTATGCGCCATTTTGATCTTTGGATTGATGAACATGTTCAAAATGAGCGAAAAGATCGCGCGCAAGGTCGTTAAAAAGGATTCGGACGATGCAGCGTGAGACGTTGACAGAGACATTGGCCGGAGCGTTGAAAGTTTTTGGGGCGTTGTTTGACGCCTTTGAGTCATCGGGCTTTCAGCTTTACGCGGTGGGTGGTTGCGTGCGTGACTGGTGTCTTGGCCGGACGCCGAAGGACGTGGATTTTACGACGGATGCGACGCCTCAGCAGACAAGTGAAGTCTTGTCGGCGCACGGTATGAAAGTGATTCCTGTGGGGGAGGCGTTTGGTACGATCGCGACGCTCATCGGGAAACAGAGCTATGAGATCACGTCATTTCGCGTGAAGGAATCGTACACGAAGGGTTCTCGTCATCCTGTGGTTCGCTATGGCAAGTCCCTTGCGCAGGATCTTGAACGTCGTGATCTGACGATCAACGCGATGGCAGTCGATCGCCACGGTCAGCTCATGGATCCGTTTGATGGCTTGGGTGATCTTGAACGGGGCGAGTTGCGTGTTCCGCGGAGCACATACGAGCGCTCGATTGAAATTTTTAGCGATGACCCGCTCAGGATCTTGCGTCTGGCGCGATTTTTGGCGCGTCTGAATTTTTCGGTGGCAAACGAAGCGACGCGCGCCGCGCAATTCAGCGCGGGGACAGTGCTTGATGTGAGTCACGAGCGTTGGTTTGCCGAATTGGACGGTCTTTTGCGCGCTTCGTACGTTTCGGCGGGCTTGAAGTGGCTCGTCGAGACAGGCGTGCTTGGTCTTTTGCTGCCCGAGATCGCGGTGATGCTGGGGAGTGCGCGCACGATCACGTCGTTGAGCGGTGATATGGGGGCGTCGTCCGGGGCGTCGGCGAACTTGCTGGATCAGACAGCGGAGCTCGTCATGGAAGCGTCGAAGCGCCATACTAATGTATGGTCGGCATTTTTGTGTCGCACTGGATTTGTGCACACGACGAACGGTGTCTGGGCCGAGCAGGTCTCGCAGAGCCTTGCTGACTCGATTTTGACGCGTTTGAAGGTTTCGAACGCGTTTCGCGAACAGACGCTTCGCCTGATGCGACCGCTGCCTGCTGGTGCGCCGACGAAGCGTGACGTTCGCGAGATCGCCCAGTGTCTGCAGGCAGATCTGCCCGACTGGTTTGCCTTGCTCGAGGCCAAGTGCGCGTGTCTGCCTGACGACGTTCGCGCGTCCGAATCGGTCCGGCTGGAAGCTTGGCGCATTGCTATGGCGCCATACCTCGCGGATCCCGCTTCGGCACTTATTCATTGGCCCGCGAACCTCTCACAGTGTTTGACGAAAGAACTCGGTCTGAAGGGCAAAACGCTCGGTCTTTGCCTGAAATATTGCAGCGAGGCCGTGCTTGATAACGAGATCTCCGATCACGATGACATTGAAACCATCGTCGCATGGGCACGCGCGCATTTTGAACCGGATGCATAGATATCTGCGCCACAAGTAGATACGTGCGGATCGCGCGTCTCTACTTGTGGCGCTCTTTTACCTACATCTAGCATTTGACAAAAAAAAAGGCAGCGTGTAGGATTTTTGCGCTTTTCGGAGTCTTTAGACTCTGTTTTGTTATGTTTTTTGGCACAAGTAGCTTGTGTGGCTATAAATTTTGATCAATTAAGGAGGAATCCGATGAAGAATTGTCGGAACATTTTGGCGCTTTTGACTGCCGGTCTTTTTGTTTGTATGGCTTACGGTTGTTCGCCTTCCTATCCCGAATGCTACGAAGATACGGATTGTTCTTCGGCAAACAATGGTAAGGACTATGATGAGTATTGTTTGAACGCGAAGTGCGCTGAATGCCGTAACGACGAACACTGCTCCAGCAAGAAAGACGAGAGCTATATCTGCAACAGCGGTACTTGTCAGCGCATCAATGGTTACTGCAATCCTGAAGCTGGCATCAACTGCCCTGCGAACCAGAAATGCCGTGACCGTCGTTGTGGTCCCCAGTGCTATCCTGAATCGGTTGCTGAAGACTGCGCTGCTGATGAGATCTGCGAAAACAACCGTTGCGTTCCCAAACCGGAATGTCTCTCCGACGCCGATTGCCCGAGCGGCCAGATCTGCAAGAACAAAAAATGCGTCGATGCGCCGGTGTGCCAGCCTGAACTCGCTTACTTCGACTTCGACGAAGCGACGATCCGTTCCGATGCTAAATCCGTCATCGAAGAGAACGCCAATTGCCTCAGCTCCCGTTCCGATGTCAGCGCCGTTCAGGTCGTTGGTCACTGTGACGAACGTGGTACCGAAGAATACAACATGGCCCTCGGTAAACGTCGTGCCGATGCCGTCAAGAAAGTTCTTAGCCGCTACAACATTCCGAACGTCTCCGCGAAATCCCGTGGTGCAATGGATCCTGTCGTGAATGGCGCTTCGTCCGAATCCGATCATCAGCGCAATCGTCGTGCTGAATTTATCGTGAATCCGTAATTTCGGCGAATTACAGCTTAAAAAAGCGCCCTTCGGGGCGCTTTTTTTGTGAATGTTCCGCATCCCTCAGTGCTTTATGTCGAACGAATTTAACTCCGCTTCTGAACCTAGACTTTATCTGTGCGATCACGTGCATGATGATAAGGAACGCTATCGCGTGTACGTCGCGATGTGGCTTTTGTCTGTGCTGATCCACATCGGTTTGGCGTATGGATTTGGTCTCGTTTTTGACTGGTGGTTCGCTGAGTACGAAGTCAAGATCGCGTGGAGCGATGAACTCAATGGCTTTGGCATGATGGGCGATATTTTTAATGAAGTCGAGTACGACGACACGTCTGAGATCTTGGACGAAATGGAAGCGCCCGAAGAGGACGAAAACCCGTTTGAAGAACCGAACGAAGATGTGACGCCTGACATGGATGCAAGCAGCATCGAAGCGCCGCCTGAACCTGATCCTGAACCCAGTGATGAGGTTGAAGCGACGGAACCCGTCGAAGACAAACCAAAATACGATCTGTCGCGTGACAAAGCGAAACTCGCCGCGGTCAGGCAGGACGTCGCTGGTATGCCTAACCTGCATGTGCTGGCGCCTGGCAATGCCAAGCTCATCGTGTTGTTGCGCAACGACCGCATTCTGGGGTCGCGGTTTGAACAGTCCGTCAGGCGCCTGTTCAAGTCGTTTCCCGATTACCAGTTTACGCTTGGCAAGTCGAATGTCGATCCCGTCACGGATATCGACGCCATGTTGATCGCGACCGCGAACCCCGAGCTGTATGCTGAAACGTTTCTGGTCGTGTCGCATCGCATTCCGGTGCCGACGCTTAAACAAGCCATCGTCGCTTCGTTCCCGACTGAGATCAAGTGGGAAACCTATAACGACAAGCCTATTGCGAATCCCAACAGCCACGATGGACGCTATAATCCGCGTTCTGGCATTTACAAACGCTCGGTCTATCTGCCCGACGATCACACGATCTTGTTCCTCAAGCCCGAAGTGCTGCCGACGCTCAACGTGCCGCATGTCGATGCCATTGTTTCGACGCGCAATGAAGACGTTGATTCGGCCGAAGAGGCTCAGTCATTTTTGCAGTCACTCGGTGCGATTCAAACCAGTGATTCGCCGTCCATGCCCATGCTGTTCATGGCGCTGCAGGGCATCGAAGAGGTTAATTTTGGCGCCAAAATGCCGAAGTTTGATGCCCCGAGCTTTATTCAGGCTTCGCTTTCGACCGATGCTAATCCGCATTTGAATATGGTTGCGACGTTTGCCGACGCCGATCAGGCCAAAGCGTTTAATGACGCCTGGCCCAAGATCGTTTCGGGCGCCTCGTCGCTCGGCATTCCTGGACTCGGCGGCGTTCTTGGTGGGCTCGCCCTCACGCCCGAAGATAATCAGGTGCTCGTTGCTGGCGACCTCAATGGCAACATGATCTCGCTCATCCTCATGTTCGCCTCGACTCAACTTCAGAAGAACAATTAAGTCAGTCGTACATTAAAATTGCGCTACGACTGACTTGTGCATTTTTATGAACCAAAGTCACCTTGTCTTAGCGCGTTAAGAACGCTTTGCGTTCACGCGCTAAGATCATGACGTCGTTATTTCGCGGTCGTCCATTCGATGGACGTGATGACGATGCGGTTCGACGCGTTGCTGGTCGTGCCTGCCTGGGGTTGGATCTTGAACGACTTGGCGTCGTTGCTTTTTGGCGTGAGGTCGAATGACTGCTCTTTGGTGTCAGCGCCTGTGCAAGTCAGCGTATCTTGAACCTCCGTATCGACGTAGATATCGACATTGGTCGTGGCGCCTGATTTGGCATAGCAGATGTAGTTTACGGTGAGCGAGTTTAGACCAGCGAGATTTTCAACGTTCAAATAACTGACGTTATTTTTGTTGCCGGTCATGATCATGGTGCCTTCGTATTGATCGTTATCGAAATTACCCATACCGGTAATGGTGAACAGATCTTTGTATAGAGTCTGCACGTAGTTACCCGTGTAGCCCGTTGCACTTTGGTCGGCAAAATCCAACGCGTATTCCTTAAGCAACGGTTTTTGTACGTAGACCGAGAGTTTGGCCATGTCAGCGCCGTTGTTGGGTACGATTGAGATCTTAGCCACAGTACCGTCGGTGGCATTCTCGGTCGTGACGTCGAATGTGGCTGACGTGCTTCCTGCAGGAATCTCGACGGTGGCAGGCACGATGACCGAGAGTTGGTCGCTCGTCAGGGCGAGTGACATGGCAGACTTGGTCATGCGCGAAAGCGTGGCTGTGACGGACTGGGTTTCGTTCAGATTCATCGTGAGGGAGGCGGGCGTCAGTTTTGTGATGGCAACAGGGACGGAGCCATCAATGCCCGTGATCGTTTTGGTGATCGTGACGCCATCGTATTCGGCGGTGAAGGTCGCGTCGCTATGAGGCATGGTGAAAGTGAGTGAGACAGACTTGGTGCCGGCTTCGATCGAGGTGCTGCGTGCGCAATTCAGACCACTGCAGTTGAGCTGGATGGTGGCGTTTTCGTCGGTGACGCTGCTCAATGTGACCGTGATCGTGATCTTTTCGCCGTATTCAGCTTCGGTCGGGGCACCGACACTGACGAGCACCGGCGTCGTGACGGTGCCGTGTGAGGGATCCCAGGTCGGGCACGAACTGTCGTTCGACGCGCAAGTCGGGTAAGGATCGCAGACGTCGCCGATGTTGTCTCCGTCCCAGTCGGCCTGGCCGAGTTTGCCATTCGCGTCGCGGTCTTGCGGACGGACTGGGTTGAAGATGTCGATGCAGTTATCGACACTGTCGGGAATGCCATCGCCGTCTCGGTCATTGGCGTCGCTGTATTGCCCGTCGTACATGGTCGTGGTGTAATCGACAGATTTATCGTTGTTGATGTCGTTTTCGGTCGTATCTGTGACGCGTGTACGCATCGGTACACAAGTCGGTTCTTTGGTCGGCGTGCCGTCAAAGAAGAGCGGGTATTTCGCGAGATTTTTGATTTCCGAGTATTTTTTCGAGGACCCCGCTGCGGATGTGTTGACTTTTTTGGTCACGCCGCCCACGACGTAGCTTTCGGCATTTGACATGAGGTTATTGTCCGCCACGACGACTTTGCCGTTGAGCATAACGAGCATGACATCCTTATAGTCGGCTTCCAACACGGCACGGTGTAATTCTCGACCATTTTTTGCAAAGACCGCAATGTCGGCGAGCATACCCTCGGCGAGGTTGCCAATGACGGATTCAAAGCCAAGTGCGAGCGCGGCATTGTAGGTTCCCATCATCCAGAGTTGGTAGTCCGAGAATTGGTGATTGAAATAATAGCTGTTGAGGAAATCGGCGCATTCATACTCACGAAGCATATTTGCGGAGCCCGAGGCGATCCAGTCTGTGCCAAGTGCGATCGTGACGCCTGTATTGTCATACATCGTGACGCGTGCCGTATCACCGTAGAGTGAAATGTTGGAGCGTGGCGACCAGATGAGCTTTGTGTCGGCCTTAGCCATTTTTTCTGTCAAGTCTGGCGTGGCAGCCACGCCGTGAATAATGGCGAGTTTTTGCGAGAAAATGTTACGTGAGCCGTCGCCCGTGCCGCTGAGACAATAGAGCTCGTTGAGCGCGTAATCATTGATGCCTTCGCCGATGTGTGGGCCATAATTCACGCCGGTCTTGATTTTTGGGGTGAAGTTGCTGCAGGAACACGCGGTCGTGGAGTTCGAGCAGAGTTCGCCGCTACTTTCTTGGAGTGGGAACGTTTCGTATTCTGCGCTGTCCACGTCGTCGACGGCTTCTTTATCGAGGTTGCGCAGCAAGCCCGTAGCGCTTCCTGAGCCAAACAGCGAGGTGGTGCCAGCGAGCAACTGGCGAAGTTCACCGACTTCATGATTGCTTGTGCCAGAGGCATTATGGTTGGAGTGGCCGTTTAAGGTTTTACGCCAGTCGTTTTGTGCGTCAAAACGTTCGGCGCCCCAGTCATCGGGTGCCTGGTTATCGTATGTAATGTGGTCGTGTGCATTGATGAGACCAGCCGAAACGACGGCGTCTGGGCACGTAATGACGGTGGCTGACGTGATCGACGGTTCGCAGCCGACGTAGGTGATCTTGTTGTTTTCTACGACGACGGAACCGCCCAAATAGGTCTTGTCTTTCGTTAGAATGTCGCCCTGAATGACGAATTTGTTCGTGCTGTTGCCCGTCTTGCCACAGGCCGTTGGTGTCGAAACGACGAGCTTGGTGTTGCATTGAATGATTTCGGGGTCGGTGTCTCTGACCACCGCCTCAACGGCGTGTTTTTCGATCGATTTGTTGCTGGTGCTGTTGGCCGTAATGCCTAGTTCGGAGTAGTTCGCATTGACTTCGGAAACGTTGCCGCGTGGTAGTTCACTGACCTTGCTTGAGGTTTTGGGACACGTGGTGTTGGTCGAACCAGGCCCGCTCACTTGACATTCGTTATCGGCGCACGACCAGTCTTTCCAAACATTATTATGACAGACGACAGCTTTGCTGCCGTCAGCATTGCAAACCGAGTAATCCTTTGTCGTATTACACGCGGTGTTCAGTTTTTGATAGGCTTCGAGGTAATTATCCGTACCGTTGTACTCACACTGTTTGGTGGTCGTATTGCAGGTGTAGTCTGGGTCACACCCGTCGACGGTGCAATCGGTCGGACAGGCCGATTCATCTTTGGGACAAACGATGTTCGCTTGGCCCGCGCCGTTGACTTCGCAAATGTTGCAGGCACATGTCCACGATTTCCACACGTTGTTGAGGCAGACGACAGCTTTGGACGAATTGGCGTTGCAGACTGAGACGTCGGTTTTGCTGTCACATGGTTTGTTGACGAGCGCAAAGGCTTCGTCGTAGGTCAGGTCAGACGATTTGGTCTCGCATTGTCCCGTCGTTGTGTTGCAGACTTTTCCGCCCGTGCATCCAGTTTTTGCGCAGTCTTCTTGAGATTGCGGGTCTACGCACTTTTTGGTTTGTGTGTCACAAACTTTTTCGGCCGTGCATCCTGTTTCTGTGCAGTCTTCTTGAGATTGCGGGTCCACGCACTTTTTGGTTTGTGTGTCACAAACTTTTTCGGCCGTGCATCCTGTTTCTGTGCAGTCTTCCTGAGATTGCGGGTCCACGCACTTTTTGGTTTGTGTGTCACAAACTTTTTCGCCCGTGCATCCTGTTTTGGTGCAGTCTTCCTGAGTTTGCGGGTCCACGCAATTCTTTGTTTGTGTGTCACAAACTTTGTCATTGGGGCATCCGACTTGGGTGCAGTCACCCGTGATCGGTGTGTCGTTGACGCATTCGCCGAATTCACAGTGTTGATCGGCGTTGCAACTCAGGCCATCACAGGCTTGTTCACTTGTGATACAGGCATTAACGAGGCATTGGGTGTTGGCTAGACATTCCAGTGTGACGATTTCGTTGTTTGAACACAGCGTGATCTGTGTTTTATTAGGACAAAAAGGTTGAAATGTGCTGTCACATTCGGCTTCGATGCCAGAAGAACAACCAAAAACACCAGTCACTGCGACAAGTGAAAGAGCCAACCACAACTTGGATCGATTCATACAGATCTCCTTGGATCAGCCACGTTAAACATCCATGTATGTGGTCGATCATTTATGAAGCAAAATAGGCCTCGTTAATTGTTTGCAGCCGGTGCGCGCGGGGGCGCATGGCGCGAAGGTGTTTATTATTTGGTATAGCGTAGCGTGTCAATGTTTGAGACATTTTTTTTTTGGTGTGTAGTTACTGTTCAGCTGGGGGACTTTCATTTGTTTCTACATTTATTCTTAAACAGTTTGTTTTTTGAGCAGGCCTGGGCCTGCGGCGCGCAGGGGATCATCGCAAACTAAATCTTGGAGTCGGCGGCCGCGACGACGTACCACGTTACGTCGCTACACTTCGGCTTC
>JAZUKH010000159.1:0-7883 GCA_045643185.1 Myxococcota bacterium
GCCCACACGAAGCTTGTTTTCACGAACAAACTGGAGGTAACAAGACCGCGCTTCTTCGTATTCACGACGCTCACTGTCCTCAAGCTCCACTTCACAATTGACGCACTCGTAATTGGCCAGGTTTTCGCCGGCCAGATCACGGATCGAGAGCGAATAGACGATGTTGCCTAGCAGCTGGGTGTAAGACATGGGCGCTTCGCGCTCGGGCGTCGCTGTCAAACCAAGTCGGTACGGTGCAATGGCATGAAGTGCACCGAGCGAATAGGTTTCGGTCGGAAGATGATGCACCTCATCGAAGACGAGCATACCAAACTGATTGCCCAGATGTTCCATGTGGATATAGGCCGAGTCGTATGTCGTAACGGTCAACGGCTTGATATCGTTAGACCCACCGCCGAGCATGCCAACTTCGACCCCAAAAGCCCGTTCAAGATTGAGTTTCCACTGCGCAACGAGGTCAAGCGTCGGTGTCACGACCAGCGTTGGTCGATTTTTGCGCGCCATGGCCATTTGCGCGACATAGCTCTTGCCGGCACCGGTTGGCAAAACGACCACGCCGCTGCCACCGTTCTTTTCCCAGGCATCCAACGCTTCCTGCTGATAATAAAAGGGTTTGCGCTCAAACTGAAATTTGAGTTCCAGCGGTTCATATTGACGAGCGCAGTCATCAAAAGGAATTTTGGCACGGGTCAAAGCGACAAGCAGTCGTCGATAGGAGATCGCCGAGGCTCGATAGGCATTCACGCGGTCGTCCCAAACGATTTGAGGAAGATTCGGAATGGCTTCCAAATCCCGAGGTTTTGTGTCTGGCGCGGTGATTTTGAGCGTCCCGTGCTCAAATTCGATCTTCCATGAAGCGTTGCTGGTCATGACTATTCCTGAACAAGTTAGGGGCTTGCAACGAAGCAGCCCCGTAAAAACAAAAATCCCGTAGAAACGGCTGAACGCCTCTACGGGAAAAGCGAAAACGCTTAACCGACGGAAACGGTCAAAATGACTTTTTCGTCAGCCGGCAACTGAAGACGCTTGGAAACGCTGGCATCGTCATACATGCCACGAATAACGGAACCGAGACCGATCGCAGTGGCGTAGAGACACGTATTCTGAACCATGATACCGGCATCCGTATGTTCGTACTTGTTGCAGGCTTCAGCATTGTCTTTGATCATGGCAGCAAAGCGGCTGGCTTTGCGAACCACGACAAACTGGACGGATGCTTCTTTGGCGAAAGGCTGAATGGCCATTTCGGCGCGGAAATCGCCTTTTTCGATCACTTTGAGGGCGTGTTCACGCGGATCGTAGAGAGCACAGACTTTGGACGTCACGACGTAAAGAAGGATCTCCTGGGAGAAACAGGCAGTGGGGTTGGCGACCATACCACGTTCTGCATCGGTCACACCGGCGGTGTAGTAGCAAAGATTGGCGAGTTGCTGGTCGGTGAGGTCATGTCCATCGTATTGGCGAATGGAACGGCGTTTGATGATCGCTTCGCTCAGTTTAAGGGATTCGTCGGACGTCGGGGCAACAAGTTTAATGGTTTCGCTAAAAGACATTTTTCACTCCTGAGTTGTGGATGCATGTTTCATAGTCATGAAGACGTCATACATCAGTTAAACTGACACACAAATAATGCCCGTGAAGGCACTTCCATTCCGTAAAAATTCACAACGCTGAATTCTACGCGAATTTTGACAAAAAGACATACAAAGAAAGCAGCGCGTATGGCGCAAAGCGACATAGCGATGCGCGGCGCCGTATTGCCGAAGGCAAAAGGCGACAGCCATGCTTGCAAAAGCAAAGCGAATAGCGTAAACTTTCGCCGCTTTTTGGGGGCGTCGATAATTTTTTTGCCCTTAATAACCTTAGTAAGGAAAGTCAGATGGATAATAAAATTCGAGTTCGTTTTGCCCCGTCACCGACGGGTTTCATGCACCTTGGCAATGCCAGAACGGCGCTTTTTAACTGGTTGTATGCCCGTCACTGTGGCGGCAACTTTATTCTTCGTATCGAAGACACTGACCGCGAACGTCATAACGAAGCGGCTATCCAGGTCATTTATGACAGCCTGAACTGGATGGGACTCAACTGGGATGGTCCAGTTCTTCGTCAGTCAGAACGCCTCGACATCTATCATGAGATTGCTGAACGCCTGATCGCTGAAGGCAAAGCCTATCGCTGCAACTGCACGCGTGAAGAACTTGAAGCCAAAAAAGAAGCGATGAAAGAAGCCACGAATCACGCCTGCTACGACGGTACCTGCCGTGAAAAGAATCTTGGCCCGGACTGCGGTACGCACGTCATTCGTTTCAAAATGCCGAAAGAGGGTGAATCGACGTTTGACGACCTGATTCAGGGCACGATCACGAAACAGTACAAAGACTTGGACGACTTCATCATGGTTCGTTCGGACGGCGTTCCGACGTATCAGTTTGCGGTCGTTGTCGATGACCTTGCTTTGGAGATCACGCACGTCATTCGTGGCGCGGACCATATCGACAATACGCACTGCCAGATCGCGCTGTACCACGCTCTCGGCAAAGAACCGCCTCGTTTTGGCCATGCACCGCGCATCGACGGTCTCTCCAAACGTAAAGGCAGCCCGTCGGTCGAATACTACCGCGACGAACTCGGTCTGTTGCCGGAAGGCCTCAACAACTACATTGCCCGTCTTGGCTGGAGCCACGGCGACGATGAGATCTTCTCGACCGAAGAACTTGTCAAAGCCTTTGATATCAAAGATGTCAATCGCGCAAATGGTGAATTCGACGAAGAAAAGCTCAAATGGGTCAACGAACAGCAGATGCGCCGCGTCAGCATCGAACGCATCGCTGAACACACGATTCCTCGCTACAAAAAAGCCGGCGTCGACGTTCAGGAAGGCGAGTGGCTCTACAAACTGCTCGAAATGATGCGCAAACGCGCTCACAACCTCAACGAAATCGTCAACGACAGCCTCTTCATCTGGAATGCACCCCAGTCCTATGATGAAGCCAGTGTGGCCAAGCACTTCAACGCTGACACGCCTGCGTTGCTCCGCGACCTGAAACAAGCGATCGCCAACGTCAGCGATTGGACGGAAGCTGGGATCGAAGCTGCCTTCGCCCAGATCGCTGAAGCCCGCGGCCTCAAAATGGGTAAAGTCGCTCAGCCGGCCCGTACCGCCATCGTCGGGATCGCCATGAGCCCCGGCATCTACGAAGTCGTCTGGTTCGTCGGCAAAGACGAGACCTGCGCCCGCCTCGAACGCGCCGCTGCTTTCGCTGAAAACCGTTAGTCTCTCACTGGGGAAAGGCAACTCGCCTTTCCCTAGACTTCATTTGCCATTCAATTAATTCGTTTTTGCGCGACGAAGATTAGGGTTTACGAACTTTAGTTCGTGTTTCGATAACATTTCTTACTTTTTTAACCCTTTCTTGTCGCTCGTTTTCCAACGCTGACTGTCACAACCAACGCTTATCTTTATGATTGATGGATTGCCTCCGTTTCGGTCAGACAATATCGTCAGTCCAAACCCGATTCACCCCATTCAAGTTTGCATGCTGATGCAACGAGCTTTTTTGCCGATGCGACTTTTGTCGCCGCTCGCTCGCTTCCCCCTAATATTTCCTGCGCTCAGCACATTATCTACACATAATCACATTTTCTCATTCTATTGAAGCGATATAATCTTGTCGTGATAACAGTTTTTGGGATTAGACCGTGAGTAACAAAATCAAACAGCCTATCAATTCCGAATCGCTCATTCATGCGACCTTCGTCACTCAACGCAATGAACCCTCCAGTGGATTTCTTTTTTTCTGGGGTCCCAACAACGAGACATACAACTGGTACGCTCTGCTGAAAGGCATGGGATTACAGATCAACGACTCGATCAAACTTCACAAAGTTCATGTTCCTCTTGTGTTGCCCGAAGAAACGCCCGGTGAGCCGAACAGTGGCCGCTACACGCGCGAACTGCGTCTTGGCGTCGCCATGGAGATGTATGATGTCATCAACATTCTCGGGACCTATTGCTTCGAGAATCCACCGGAATATATGTTTGATTCGGATCGCTACGTCCAGGTGCGCGTTCCCCCGCTATGTCCTTCCATCGTCTGCTGGTCTATCGCCAGCCGACTCGTGCTCGAATTCGTAGCCAAACAGCTCGTGGTGCCTGCGCTCAAATCCTATCGTCATGGCATGTACGGTTACTGGCAGTTCTCATACGAAAACACGCTCGCAGTCGCGCGCATCAAACAACTGGCGGCAGCCATGCCGACCTGTGCCCACTGTTTGCAATACAACCAAAAACACACGGACAAAAAGCGTCATTCGACATCGATCTGGCATCCGGAAGGGCTGTTGTACGCCTTTATCGACGCGGGGATCGATGCCTTCATGCGCCAGTCTGTGCGCACGATTCCGTCAAACGATATCACGGAAACGGCACTCATGCTCAGCGATCTGCCCCGTGAACGCAGCGAAATGCCGATACGCGAATACATCCAAACCTACGTCGAAGGTTATGAAAACCGCGATTTGGATCAGGAGCTCCGCGAGGCCGAAAAAGACGTGCTTCGTGAAGCCAACGCAGCCCGTCCACTGAGCAATGGCTACCATTATTATGCCGCGTCTGAATCGGGACAGCACGTCTCGGTGCGTCCGCCCGAACGCTTTGACATTTTCAACCCACGTATCAGCGTCCTGCTGCGCCGTATGCGAGAATCTGATGATCCACGCGCCAAGATCATGCCCCAGAAGGAGTTCGTCTACACCAAACTGACCGAACTCGAGAACTTAAAACGCTGGGAAAGCCGTTGGTTTGACGCACTAACCTGTAAAAAGCGCTTTTCAGGCATGGATTATCACCTGAATGATCCGGAGATCATCACTTCTGTTCAGTCGTGGCTCGACAAGATCTACGAAGAAGAGAACATTTCTCAGGCACTGACGCCGCGCACTGGCTTCTGGCTCGAAGCGCCAGACAAGGATGATCCATCCCAAGTCTGGTTTTTGCGTTACATGGTGGTGGCCGAAAAACCTGGCTGTGACGATGTGCCTCCCCCCACCCAGTCGGCGTCGAACGACGAAATGGCTGCCGAAGAAAACGAGAAATCGAGGATCCTGTTTTTTACGGCCAAGGAACTGTTCTCGACAAGTGCCAAGACGTACCGCATTGGCGAATACAACATCGACAGCTCACAGGACCTGTTACTGTCAGACCTTTGGCGAGCAGCCAAGATTTTTCCACCGATCGAGGCGAGTCTCGAAAACGCACAACCCGAAGGGCTTTGCCTCGATACCCAACAGGCGTGGCAGTTCATTTCCGAGATCAGTCCCCAATTTTTGGCGCAGGGCTTCCACGTCATGCTGCCCGGCCAGGTCAAACAACAGGGTGACCGCAAACTTCAGGCACGCCTGCACCTGTCCGAATATGACGGTTCCGACAAATCGATGTTTGGTCTGAACGACCTGGTCTCGTTCAAATGGGAAGCAGCCCTTGGTGACGACATCATCAGCCTCGACGAGTTCAAAAAGATCGTCGAGATGCATCAGCCGCTCGTCAATTGGAATGGCTCGTGGGTGCTCGTGAATCCCAAACAACTGAGTGAGATCGAGAGCCTGATTGCCGATCAGGAAGAGAGCGGCACCATGACACGCTTTGACGCTATGAACCGAGCGTTGACCAACGTTGCCGATCCGAACAGCCCGAATGCCCTGGCCTCAGTCTATGTGGAAGGCAAACTGACCGATGTTCTGAGCAAATTGACCAGCGAAGACGTCACAACGATCACGATGCATGCGCCTGACTCATTCAACGGCGTGCTGCGCCCGTATCAGGAACGTGGCGTGGCGTGGCTGAGCTACCAGGAACGCATCGGCCTTGGCTGCTGCCTCGCGGACGATATGGGTCTTGGTAAAACCATTCAGCTGATCTGCCACATTTTGAATCACATGCAGCGTGTACCGGATGAACGACGCGGCTTTTTGCTCGTTTGCCCGATGAGCGTCGTCGGCAACTGGAAACGTGAGTTTGAGCGTTTCGCCCCAAGTCTCAACGTTTTCATCCATCACGGTGCCGACCGCATCACCTCGCACCATGAGCTCATGGAACGCCTGAGCCAGCCGGGCACGGTCATTATCACGACGTATGGACTGGTCACGCGCAGTATCAACATCATGAAGTCGCACCAGTTTGCGATGATTGCACTCGACGAAGCCCAGGCCATCAAAAACCACGCGAGCAAGCGCGCCATGTGCGTCAAACAACTCGATGCAGCGTTCCACATTGCCCTGACCGGTACACCGGTCGAGAACCGATTGAGCGAACTCTGGTCGATCCTGGACTTCCTCAACCCGGGCCTTTTGGGCACGAATGCGAATTTCCAGCGTTTATATGCCACACCGATCGAGAAAAACAACGACGAGGACGCCATCGTCCGTCTGCGCAACCTGACGTCGCCCTTCATTCTGCGCCGAGTCAAAACGGATCCGAACATCATTCAGGATCTGCCCGAAAAAATGGAAAACAAGGTCTACTGCACGCTCACGCGCGAGCAGGCCACGCTCTATCAGGCGCTGGTCAACGCGTCGATGAACAAGATCGAAAACTCGACCGGTATTGCGCGTCACGGCCACGTTCTGGCATTGCTCACACACCTCAAACAGATCGTCAATCACCCTGCCCTGTTTGAAAAAGGCACTTCGGCGACATCCGATCGCTCCGGTAAAATCCAGATGTTGCTCGACATGCTCGAAACGATCCTTGAAAACGGCGAAAAATCACTGATCTTCACGCAGTTCAAAGAGATGGGTGATTTATTGGTCGAAGTTTTGAGAGAAAAGCTTCACCTAGAAACGATCCCCTTCCTCCACGGCGGCCTGACGGCGAGCCAGCGAGACGAGCTGGTCGACGCCTTCCAGTCACCCGATGGACCACCCATCTTTATTTTGTCGCTCAAAGCCGGCGGCACGGGTCTCAACCTGACCCAGGCAACGCATGTCTTTCACTTTGACCGCTGGTGGAACCCGGCCGTCGAAGAGCAGGCCACTGACCGAGCTTTCCGAATCGGTCAGACCAAGAACGTCCAGGTTCATAAGTTCATCACCACAGGCTCACTTGAAGAAAAGATCGACCTCATGCTGGAAGACAAAAAGATGTTGTCAAACGCAGTCGTCGATGCAAGCGGCGCCTGGGTCACGCAACTCGATACAGATGCACTTCGTGAGCTCTTTACGCTCAACACCGACACGGTGGTCGACGACGTGGATTAATGCCCGTCACACCTTTTTTATGACCCATTAGACCTAAAGGACAGCCATGAAAAATAGCAACAAAATCCTGGTCAGCAACGATAAATTCGTCGCGCCGGTCAAGAAGGACGACGAAACGCCTTCCACGTCACCGGCTCCTAAGCTGAGACGCGTCGTCGACATGAGTTCGATCAGTTCTTCGACCTATTCGACGACGACCAAAAAAACCGATCATGAGCACGCCAACCACGGTGCCAAAAAGGAGTCGAATTCAGGCGCGCCAACCCATGACCAGCACATTCACCGCGCTGCGAACCGCCATGCAGCTTCGACAACTGACTCGGCACAGCACAAACACATTTCGGCGCCCGACAATGTGAAGTCGTCCCAAAAGTCCTCCGAAACAAACGCGTCTGTGTCTCACACAAACGCCGTCGCAACGACGCGCGAAAACGTCAACGCCACGGCCGAAGCAGCACCGCGTCCGATGCACAAAGTGGCGCCCACTGAACCTAGTGTGACGCCCGTCTCACACAACGAGATCACCGCCCCACAAACGTCACTGGTTGCGCACGACAATTTAGAAACGCCTGAAAACCATACGGCCGGCATTCACCGACATGCACGCATTACCAAGCCCGTCATCGCCC
>JAZUKH010000160.1:0-5636 GCA_045643185.1 Myxococcota bacterium
AGTCTGCGACGAAATACAAAAAATCTGTGTTCCGATCGCTGAATGCACCCAAGACAGTGAATGCACGTCAAACCACTGTTTGTCCGGCACCTGTGTGGCCTGCATCACCAAAGACGACTGCGACGCCGACAAAGTTTGCAGTGCTGACCACACTTGTGCCTATGCGTGTTCGACCAAAGACGACTGCGACGGCGACAAGATATGCAAAGCAGACCACACTTGCGGCTACGAATGCACGACCAAAGACGACTGCAACGACGACAAAATTTGTAAAGCAGACCACACCTGTGCCTACGAATGCACCGCAAATACGGAATGCGACGGCATTTGCACCGATCACAAGTGCGCTCCCTGCGAAAACAGCGATCAATGCGACGGCGACCTGGTCTGCGAAAACGGCGCTTGCAAGACGGGCACACAGCTCGACCCGGGCACGTGCAATGTCAAGGCAGACTGCGCCAACGACGCGAACGGTCATGTTTGTGACGACCACAAGTGTGTGGCCTGCGTGTCCGACGACGACTGCGACGGCGCGACGCCGGCGTGCAGCAACCACGTTTGCGTCGCTTGCACCGAAGACAAACACTGTGCCGACAACACGAACGGCGCGTACTGCGACACGGCCAACGCCAGCTGCGTCGAATGCCTGACAAACGACGCCTGTTCCGATGACAAAGTTTGTCGATCGAACGCCTGCGCGGTCGAGTGCGAAACCGACGACCAGTGCGAAGCCGACCTCGTTTGCGGCAAAAACGATGCGATGGTGAATAAACGCTGCGTCGAGTGTACAAGTGACGACCAATGTGCCGGCAACGATAAGAATAACACGTGCAGCATGAAATCATTGATGTGCGAAAGCCCGATCTGCAACTGCCAGTTCGGCCAAGAATGCCTGTATACCACCTCTGGCACCGCGTTCTGCTCAGCCAGCGACACCTGCGACATCGCCAAAGACAGCGACTGCGACGGCACGAACGACTTGGCCGACGACGGTTCCGCGCTCGACGCGTGCCCGTACAACCCCAATATTCAAAAACTCAATGACGGTCAGAACTGCAACACGAACGGCGACACATTCGAGATCTGGCACGCCACTGACCTGAACAAACTTCGTGAAGCACTCGCCTCGAATGCCAAACCCACCAAGATCGCGCTCATGAACACGGTCAATCTCTACGACGCCATCACCGACGCAAACAGTGAGTTTAGCCGAGTTCCGTTCGAGGACGTCAACGGTATCGCCATTACCGATGCGACTTGCCTCATCAAGTGGACGCCCATTAACTTGCCCGAAGGCACCGAGTTCAAAGGCAATGGCTTCTCTATTCTAGCCTGGGCTCCCTCTGAAGCCGATGCGACCGTCACCGACACGTGTTCGCTCACAGAGCCACTCTTTAATAGCATCGAAGCCAACAGCAAAGTCGATGGCCTGAACCTCTATTACAACGTGCGCGGCAGAGCCAGCGCCATGTTCGCCACGACCATCAAATCTGCTGAGATCAGCAACATCACGCTTCACGCAAACATCAATATTGAAGCACAGTCACGACTTGACGAACCACAGTTAAGCGAATACGACTACCATTTCGGCCTGCTCGCCCACCACATTTCAGACAGCACAATCCAAGACATTATCTATCAGGGCAACTGGAGCGGCACCCTGACTAAAAGCAGCTTGCCGTTTTATATTTGCGGTAGCGCTTATCAGATGTCAGGCAGCACCATCGAACGCATGACCATGGATATCAACGCGATCAATATCGATCGTGAATCCGGAAGGGCGATCCTGCGCCCACTCGGCTACGAAATCGGCGCCAACCTAAAAGATATCTCGATCACCACGGGCGATATCCTGCTGGCAAAGAGCGCAACCCTGCGTTTATGCGATACTTTGAAAGGCTCGGTCGACGGCTTAAAGCTCAAGACGGGCAATATCGAAGCCGGCGAAATCCGAGGACTGTCCAAAACTATTATTTCGGAAGAATCTGAATCTGCAACTGAAAAACTTCACTTATCCAACCTCGACATCGAATTCGGCAATATTACACTATTATCCGATGACAACGAATCTTCATCGTTAAGCTTCGCTGGTCTCGCGACCACGCTCACCAACGTTGAAATAATCGAGCAATTTAGTCTCAAGACGGGAAATATTACCTTCTCCAATGACGATCTAGCTGGACACTCCGTGATTGGCATTATTGATGGCGGATTGATGAGCAATTTGAAAAACGCCTCAATCGAATTCGGCGACATCACAGGGTTCGATTTCTTTTCTGGCATAGCACAAGGCGAAGAAGATAACATTATACTTGAACGAAGCCAGATTACGATCAAAACCGGTGATCTCACAGGCACGATGCAACAAGGTTCAATAGGATTCCTCTATGGAACCATGCTTGATACATACAACAGTATGAGCGATTTATGGTTGGAATATGGAAAAATCAAAAATTGCACGGCTTATCTGATTGCCAAAAATGTAAATAAACCGTCCGTGAACGATGCCGCCTCGGTCATCAGCAACAGCACTGTGATCATGAAAGGCTATGAACAAGGAAATGGCAACGGAGCAAGAGTTATTGACACTGTAACAACAACGCTCACAGATTGCTCTTATTATTTAGACGGCACTTACGAGAATGGTTTCAACAGCCCGTTTGTTAATCTCATATATTCAGTCACAGGAACCCTCTCAATTTACGGCGGTTTTGCCCTTGAAAGAGATGAAAATGGCAAATTGGTGCTAGGCAGTGACGGAAAACCTCAACTGAAGAAAAATTCAGACGGATCTCTGATCTCATATCCAATAGACTTTAAAGGCAAAGCCTCCCTTCTCGCCGAATTCCTAAAGGAGAACGTCGACGCAGACATAACCCTTCAGTATGGCAATATAAACGCCGATACTTATTATGGTCTTAGCGAGAATATGGCAGGAGCTAAATTTACAAAATCCATCAAGCTAAACACTGGCGATATTAAATCGAATAACTATTATGGTTTTGCCGGTGCAGCAGAGAGTACAGCCAATAATACAATTTCAATCAACACTGGCAACATTGAAACAGGTAATTATTACGGCTTCGCGGAGAATTTTGCTGGCGCAACAGTCAATGGCGATTTATCCATCAAAACGGGCAATATTCAGGCTTTTACCTACACAGGAGCCTTCAACTTTGCACCAACGACTAAGTTTTTAGGTAATCTCAGCATCACGACAGGCGACATTAATTTGGTTTCTTCAGACCCAGATTTCAAATTATCCGCTTCCAACGCCGCCAAATCACTTAATTTTGTTGGTTTCTCATCCTGCTCCGTCTTCGACTATAAAGATATCACGGGAAGTCTATCCTTGACACACGGCAATATCACCAACGTTTCGAGCTTTAACGGTCTTGGACCGATCGCTAATCACGCGCACGATGTTACGATCAAGGTGGGCGACGTGAAACAGCGACCCTACGACCAACCTGATAATTCTTATCATTTTGGTTATTTCAACGGTTTAGCCGAACAAATCGGGGGCGTAGCCACAAACATCAATTTAACCTATGGCAAAGTGGATGCCGCTTATTACATAACTGGTTTTGCAAATTCGTTGATATCGCCCTTGATCAAAGATGAAAACGACAAGCAAGAATTTGGATGCGATACGATTTCGATAAAATATGACGATATCGTGGTCTCCCAAGGCGATTTTGACGGCTTTATTCGCACTTCAGACTTAAAAGATAAAAACGCTCAAGATAGCCCTTCAAACAAGTTTGCATTGATCGGTAACGATATCCACGCAACGTTTGGTGCTGTCAACAATAAGGGAACCAATTACCGAGACTCTGTCATCGGTTGGATATGGGGAAGTGGCAGCAGCCTCAGCAACAGCTCGTTCAGCTCAGGCAAACTCACCGCTGCACACCTAAGTGTCTTTGGCGAAAACAATACCGATTGGTGTAGCTTCAATAACGTTTCCGTCAAGATCGATGAAAAAGAGGTTCCACAAACGCAGTGGTTTAAATCTGAACTTACAACGTGGTTGGATTCCAACAAGTAAACGCACGGACCGCCACACGTGTAGACGCGCGGACTGCACGTCTACACGTAAAATACTTCGTCTTTTCATCGAATGTTCACTATTGACTCGCCATTAACTGGCGAGTGATAGAAGGCGAGCTTAGACCATGGAGGGCAGCGCGATGAAAAGAAAGAGAAAGCGGTTTACAAAAGAGTATTGTCGGGCCATTTGGGCTGATTTACGGCTGAACGGCATGTACCAAGGGAATGATCCCGTTGGTCTTTTGATTCAGGATCTGTTTGCAAGCAGTCCTGATAAAATGCATGACCAGTCAATGGCTGATAAATTCAGGCAGTTAAAGGATTCAGAAATCGAACATAAGGAGGGGGGAAATATGAATGCAGCATTACAGGCTCTTTGGGATGAAGCACAGGGAGAAGCCAGAGAAGAAATGAGAGAAGAAAAAATCCGAAATGTGAAATCTCTCATGGAAAATCTCAAATGTGATTTTGAGAGAGCCTCGCAACTGCTCGCCCTTTCTGATGAAGACAAAGTGATGATTGCAAAGGCACTGGCTGTAAAATCATGACCAGTCAATGGCTGAGAAATTCAGATTTATGGCGCGCGCCTATTGCCAAAAGAGCCGTGTTAAAACACGGCTCTTTTGGGCAATACGGCGCGCTTTTTTTTCGGCCTATTCGCTTTGCGAATACGGCCTTTTGCGCCCGGCTTCTCGCTCGGGGAGTCGAGACGTGTCACGCCACGTCTCAGCCTCGCTACCTCGCTCAATACGCCGGGCGGCGCTTCGCGCTAACTTCGTCTTGTGGCACAGACGAGCCACCGGTCCGAATGCTCGTCGGGCGCACACATGCGTACTGCATCCAAAAAGTAGATGCGCTCAAAACCAGCCTGGGTCAGCGCCTCGTGAATCTCATGGCGCGAGTGGGCACGTTGCACGTGTTCTTCACAAAAAGCCTGTTCACCTTCATGGTAATATTTCATCTGCACGTGTTCGAGGCGCGTCTGCTCGTCATACAGTCCTCGCCACACGTGTGAATAGCCGGATTCCGGCCTTTCAAGGTCCTCGTCGAAGAGATGGAGCTTAAACGCCAGCTCGGTATTCACGTCGAAAATGAAACGAGCACTGGGTTTGAGATGCGCGGCTATGTTGCGGCAGGCATCCGTAAGCTGTTGAAAGGAGCCAACGCAGTTCATGACATCAAACACGGCGACGGCCGCGTCGAAGGGCGCCGCACCCGGTGCAGCAAAAGCCGCCATGTCGGCACATTCCCAGGTGATGTCATGGGACGGCGCCTGGTGATCGGCCTTGGCTTGTGCCTGCGCCAACATTTGTGCCGAGAGGTCAACGGCGTGGACGTCAAAGTGACGGGCGAGCCGATAAGTAAAGTTACCTGTGCCACAACCCAGTTCGAGCACACGTTGAATGGGCAAGCCAAGTTCCAGCAAGCCCATGTAGTGTGCAAACCAGCCGTCGTAATCGACATCGGTCATTAAATCATCGTAGATCGTCGCAACTTGTTCGTATGCCGTCATATCGTTATTTTCTCAATCAACGCCGTTGATAAGCACGTCACTCGTTTTGGGCCCTGCCAGGCGAAGGGGT
>JAZUKH010000161.1:0-21690 GCA_045643185.1 Myxococcota bacterium
AGACACTTGATGTTGTGATGAATCTCTCGATTCATCGCCCATATCTCTATCACTTTCTTCTTTTCAGTTTTCATCGTGTCATCAGGTTTGGTGCCCGTTGACGAGGCGAGGCTTATACGCGCATCGGGGATACGCGTCAACTTTTATTTTTAATTTTTTTGCTTTTTTATTTTCGAACAAGTGGAGGCAGGCTGACCGCACGTCTTCACTTGCGCCACGTCCGCTTTTACGTTATTAATGTTTAATGTCGTTTTTGATGACCGTTCAACAATGAGTTCGATGGACCCTCACCGAAAATGCACCAAATCGTTTTTCAAACTGCTCTGCCCTCGCAGATTCATCCCTAAGGAGTTGGTTGTCATGGGATCGCTTGACATGGATCTTGGAAAAATCCAGGAAGCCGCTGATATGGATATGAACGTCATTGCTGAAGAAAGCGCTGCTGCTGCACGCGTCCGCTCCGCGCGACAAAGTGAAGCCGAACACGCTTTCAAAACCGATGATGCCGCGAAATTGCTTAGCACCCTCTTCAGTGATGATGCAGAAGCAGAAGTCGCAGAAAGAAAACGACGAAAACGCGAAGCCGCTGAAAAGAAACGTGCCGAAGAAGAAGCCAAAGCTGAAAAAGAAAAACTTGAAGCGGAACAGCGCATCGCAAACGAAAACAAACGCATCGAAGAAATGAAAGCCCGTAAGGCTCAGATGCTTGCTGACCTCGAAAAACAGCGTCGTATCGAAGAAGTTGGTTACGACGAAGAAGAAGTCGCACGTCAAAAAGCTGAAGAAGAAGCCCGTATTCGCGCTGAAGAGGAAGAAGAAGCCCGTGAGATCGCCGAAAATGAACGTCTCATCGCCGAACTCAAGGCCAACCAAGCTGAACTCGATGCCAAAAACGCCGCAGCTGAACTCAAACGCCAAGAAGAAGAACGCGCCAAAGCCCGTAAACGCAATACCATTACGGCTATCGTTGCGACCATCGTCGTCGTCATCGCAGCCGGCGTCATCTACTACTTTGCAACACTCAAAGCGCCTGATTTCTACAAGCTCGTCGACGAATATCCTACGACCACGCTCGCTTTGACTGCCATCCCGTCCGCTGGTATGACCGCCGACGCCCTCGCTATGAACGAAGTTGAACAGGCCGCACCCAAAGTTAAACGTTCCTCATCCGGTGGCGGTTCCAAAAAGGAAAACACCGATATTTACGGCATCGGCAAAGTCCAGAACGTTTTGGGCGGTGGCACCATCGTCAAGTAGTGACGTCATAACACGTGACGCCATTCAAACAACGTCACGTCTTTTATCCCAACAACGTCAATGTACTCCATACGGTCATTCACCCACGACCGTGTTTTGGCCCCGCCAGGCGAAGGGGTAGCGACGTATTTGGCAAAGGTTCGTAGCGCCGTACCACGGCGCGTCACGGACCTTTGACAAATAGACGCGTAGGGGAAGGCCTTCCCCTTCTTTATCCTTTTCTTTTCTTACCTTCATTCAGATCATGTCGAACAGCTCGAAAATTCATGTGGCGGCGCCATATAAAAACAAATCTCACGTGCTGGAAATCGACGACAGACAAGACCTTGACGGACGCATCGATAAAGATGAGTTGCGAGAAGCCTTCGAAGAAGAAGAGAACATCCGCGATATCCTAAAAAATCACGACACGGACGCGTCTCGCACCGAACAGGTGCTCGATGCCATGCTCACACTTGAGATCGCGCATCAAAAGGGCGTCGATATTCAAGGCGACATCATTACCGTGCCCGGACGCGTCTCTATCACGCCCATTTCAGCCCTTCAATTTGTGCTTTTACTGATTCTGCTGGGCTGCTCGTCCATTCACTTCCTTTTCAACGCCCCTAACTGGATGCTCACGGTAGCCGTCATCTTTATCATCGAACTCGGTTCGATCATCGTCTACCTCACGGCATCGCTCGCTCAACGCGGCATCGTGCAAGGACTTCAGCTTCTTTGGACGACTATTTTTACCGGACTCGTCGACTGGGGATATATCGATCACATTCATTTTTTGCCCGAAGGAAAGCACTACGCGCTGCTCGTCGCGGGCGTCATTGCCTTCAACCTGATTATGTTGCTTTTCTGGGCACACTTCGTCTTTTTCGGTCGCGGAACACGCAACATCAAAATTAAACGGAAAACAACATGACGCTCATCGCCTTTGAAGGCATCGACGGCGCGGGAAAATCCACGCAAATCAAAAAACTCGCCAACTGGTTAAACGCAAATGGTCACGCCACATGTGTGACGTGTGAACCGACCAAGGGCGAACATGGCAAACGCATTCGCTCGGCCCAGCCAAGGCTTTCGTCGAAGGACGAACGTGCAGAATTCGTACTCGATCGAAAGGAACACCTCGAGACCTGTATTGCGCCGGCACAAAAACGCGGTGAGATCGTGCTTACCGACCGCTACTATTATAGTTCCATGGCTTATCAGGGCATTCGCATTGCCCTCGAACGCGGCGCCCAGACCGACGACGCCTTTGACGCCGTCATCGATGAGCTACGACTTGAAAACGAAGCCTTTGCGCCCCAGGCCGACGTGCTCGTTCTCTTCAAACTGTCGCCAGAAGATGCCATGGCGCGCATCCAGGCCAATCGCTCGACGGCGGATGCCTTTGAAACGCTCGAAAATCTTGGCCGAGTTGCCCACGCCTTCGAGCGCGTGCAGGCCATCGTTGAGAAAACCTCCTCGACACAGATCATCGTCGTTCAGGCCACGGACCCCGTCGAAAAGATCGAAGCAGATCTGCGCGCCCAGCTTAAACTCTGATCAAAGCTCAAACGCGCCCTCAAAACACTCAAATTTATGGAATTTCGTGTTCAAAAAACTGATGGCGACGTGCGGATCGACGCTTTCCTCGCCCAACAATGCCCAACCTGTTCCCGCGCCCAAATCAAAAAAGCGATTGAAAACGGCGACGTGTGGGTGAACGACCGCGTGTGTCAAAAAGCGTCTAAAGCCGTCGTTGACGGCGACTGCGTGCGTTTTTCCCCACCAGCCGCCATCGATCCGCTCAAACCAGTCGCAGAAGCAATTCCGCTTCACATTTTGTATCGCGACGACCACTTGTTCGTCATCGACAAACCGGCCGGTCTGGTCGTCCATCCGGGAGCCGGACACACGACGGGCACGCTCGTCAATGCCTTGCTGCAACTCGACCCGGCGATCAAAAATGTCGGTGAACCCGATCGGCCGGGCATCGTTCACCGCCTGGACGCCGAGACCAGCGGCCTGCTGCTCGTCGCGCGCTCGAACGAAGCCTATGAAACGCTCGTCGGCATGTTCTCAAAACACGACATTCACCGACAATATTGGGCGATCTGTCACGCACCCAAGCTGCCCGACTCGGGCACCTTCGACACCCCGTTTGGACGACACCCCACACAGCGCGTCAAATTCACGTCGTTCGCCAACCCACGCCTCTTACCGCCCAATGAGGACGCCCTTAAACGCGCCATCACCCATTACAGGGTGTTGAGCCGCAATCCGAGCGGCTTTGCCCTCGTCACGTGCCAGCTTGAAACCGGACGAACGCACCAGATCCGCGTCCACCTCAGCGAACACGGCGCACCGCTGCTCGGCGACCAGCTCTACGCCCCCACAAAAATCGCGAATCACCGCGCCATTCCTCGTCTTGCCCTGCATGCTGGAAAACTCGTTTTCAATCACCCGATCACGCAACAGGTCATGACTTTTGAGGTGCCACTGCCCGACGACATGAAAATGGCACTTCATGCACTCAATCTCTCGTTCGATGACACAGACCATGTCTAAAAGCCAATCCATCTCAATTCCCGGCGTCATGCTTCATGACGCCAAACGCCTCGGAAAAATCATCGCCGTCTTCAGCAAACACGGCTTGGGCGCCCTCTTTGGCGCACATGACAAGACCACCGATTCCATCGAAAATCTCAAAAACGATCCCAGAACCACGTTTTCGCGCATCCGAAATGTTTTTGAAGAACTTGGAACAACATATATTAAATTCGGTCAAATGCTCTCCACACGAAGCGACATTCTTCCAAAAGAGCTTGTTGACGAATTATCTAAGTTACAAGACACATCCCCGGTCTTGCCGTTTGAAACCGTTGAAGAGATCCTGAACGAGAATTACGGAGACTGGCACGAAACGTTTGAGAGCGTAGACCCCACGCCACTTGGCTCGGCATCCATTGCACAAGTTCATCGCGCAACGCTCAAAACGGGCGAGCATGTCGTGATCAAGGTGCAGCGTCCTGGATTGTTACCGCTGATAAGAAGCGACGTCGATATCCTGCAGACTTTGGCCACAGGCCTAGACAAACACGTTGAAGAGATCGCCTATTTCGATCTGCCAGCGCTGATCCGCGAGTTCGAACGTTCCATCGTCGCGGAGCTAGATTTTAACCACGAACGCGCCAACATTGAACATTTCATGGCGAGTTATGGCGATAAACCAATGTTTGTCTTCCCCAAGCCATATATGGCGTTATCGGGAACGAACATTCTCGTCATGCAGGAGTTGGCGGGCAAAAAGATCACGACCGTCGAGCCGAGCACGCCGCTTGCCCACAACATGGCTCAGGCGATCCTCGAGATCGCCTTTGAAATGATCTTCAAAGACGGCATTTTTCACGGCGATCCGCACCCCGGCAATGTTTTTGCGACACCGGACGGCCGCATAGCCCTGCTCGACTTTGGAGCGGTAGGCACGTTTTCGCGACGCCAGCGAGACCTGTTGATGCGCGTGATCCTCGCGGCCAACCTTGGCGACTGCGGCATGATGGCACGCACACTCATGTCACTCGGTCACCCGACCAAACGCGTCATCCTGAGCGAACTCGAAAACGACATCGCCGAGATCTTGCAAAGACACCTTAAGTCTTCGCTCAACAACATCGACGTCGCCCAATTCGCCCATGACTTCGTCGCAGCTGGTCAAAAATACGCGATCCAGATCCCGAGTGAATTTACTTGTGCCGTGCGGTCGCTGCTCAGCATCGAAGGCATCATCCAATACCTGGAACCCGACTTGGACGTCATCAAAACGCTCTCGACTTATGCCAACAACCTGGTCAGCGAAGCCTTTGGTCAGGACGCGTTAAAACTCAATGCCCTTCAGCTCGTCCTGAACGGCACTGACTTTGCTCGCACCATGCCGCTTCAATTCGCCCAGATCATGCAAGATCTCGAAAACGACGGACTCGCCGTGCGCGTCCACAGTTCGGCAAGCGATAAGATCAGTGACGCGATCAACGCCGGCGTCACGCGGCTCACCTTGACGATGATGTTCATCGCCATGACGCTGTTTATGCTTCTTTCCGAGCACAACACGCTCTTCTTCATTGCCTGCATCGCCGACCTGCTTTGGATCATCGTCCTCATTCGCTGGCACTCGAACGCACGCACCAACCGCGGCAAACTCAAAGTCACGCCATACCTTGAAAAACTCGAACGCCGCAAAAATTGGTATTGATCACCTCAGGGTTCCGCGCTCACTTTTTTGGGCGCGGAGCCTTGAGGAAGTTGGTGTCAACCCCATAAACATGCTATCATCCCAAGTATCTTGATTATTCACAAGGATGATACCATGCCACAAAAAGAAAAACAGACGACTGATGTCCTATCCGAACCCATGACGGCCCCAGACGAATTCGACTGGGGTGAATACACACAAAAATGGTCGGAAGACTTCTCATCGCTCGACAAAGACGCCCAACAAATCTGGTTTTACAATATGCTCAATGAGCGGCTCTACTGGCGGCTGATCTACTATATGCGACGTTTTCCAGAACGACTCGTGAGCAGCCGCTCCACCTACACAGACCGCGCTATCGGCTTTGAAGAACTGCAGACCTACATGGGTTTTCAGTCCGAAAACAGCTATGCCGCCACCTGGCTCGAAGATAACCATATTCCGCCCCTGGAAGAAGCCAGACAACGACTGATCCTGCTCAACGCACAGCTCCACACGCTGTTCAACAACGCCTCAGACTGCGCCATTGCACGCATCAAACGCTATTTTTCGCTAAACGACGTCGAAATGGAAGTCTTGGCGACGATGGTCGCCGCCATGAGCGTCGAACACCTCATGCGCATGATGACCGTCGCCTGGGCCGATTTCTCGGTGCGTCACCCGACCGTGTCCTTTCTCGGGCACCTCATCAGCGACACGCCAGAAGGCTACGAAAACGTCCTGCAGGCCCTCGACGAAAACGCCACGCTCCGCCGCATGCGCCTCGTCATCGCCGAACGCCATGCCCTCATGCCGAACTACACGCCGCTCGCCTACGCCCCCCTGGCCATCGAACAGACCGTCATCGACGCCTTCAACGATCGCGCACACAAGTTCCGCTGCCCGCCCAACATCACGCTGCACAAAACGACCTTGCCGCTCAAAAGCCTGGTTGCCGAAAAAGCCACCCTCGACGAGTTCAAATTCGCCATCAAATCGAGTGACGCACACATCGCCCTCGTCGGCCCCGCACACGCAGGCCGCGCCACCATCGCATGCGCCGTCATTCGACACGCGCTCAAACAAAACGTCATGGAGATCGACGTCACGCGCGAGTTTGCTCGTCAAACTGGCGAAAATCCCGAAATCCATCTCGCCGCCCTCATGCGCGATGCCCTACTGCTCGGATGCGTCCCCATGCTCCGTTTCGACGGACTCGCCGATGCCAACGAAGTCATGCAACAACTCACGGACCGCACCAACCAGATCGCGGCCATCGTCGAGGATTTTCCAGCTCAAATCCTCATTTTGACCGACAATTTCACCGCGTTCATCGACGATATTTTCCAAAAACCACTCTGTATCCACATCCAGCCGCCAAGCGTCGAAGTTGCCGCCTCCGTCTGGATGAGAGCACTCGCCCCATGGACCGAAAAAGCCGACGCACAACACATGGCCGACACATTCGCCCATAACTACGCCCTCCCCATCGGTAGCATATTCAACGTCGTCCATGACACCGTCGAAGCCCTCCAGGCATCCGGCGCAGAAACCACCATTCAGTCCCACAACATCCTCAACGAAATCCGAAAAACGTTCAGACATAACCTCGGCTCACTCGCAGAAATCTCAGTTAGCGACGTTCCCCTCAAAGGCGTCGTGCTCACCAAAGATGCTCAGGCCCAGGTCAACGAGATCCTCGAATATGCCCGAAACCTCCATACCGTCCTCGACCGTTGGGGGTTCCGGCAGCGCTCACCTTACGGCAACGCCCTCAGCGTCCTCTTCTCCGGCCCCCCGGGCACCGGCAAAACCCTGCTCGCCAACGCCCTCTCAAACGAACTCGGAAAAGTCCTCTACCGCGTCGATCTCAGCCGAATCGTCGACAAATACATCGGCGAAACCGAAAAAAACCTCGGCCGAATCTTTGACGAAGCCGCCAAAGCCCAGGCCATCATCCTCTTCGACGAGGCCGACTCGCTCTTTGCCAAGCGAACCGAAGTCAAGTCGTCCAACGACCGCTACGCCAACCTCGAAATCAACTTCCTGCTTCAAAAACTCGAATCCTACAACGGCATCACGATCCTCACCACGAACCTCTCAAAAAGCATTGATGAGGCATTCCGACGTCGTATCCGCTTCATCATCGAGTTCCCAATGCCCGACGCCGCCGCACGAACCGCCCTCTGGAAACGCATGCTCCCGCCAGACGCACCGGTCTCTGAAGACATCCGCTGGGCTTGGCTCGCAAAAACTTTCGAAATGAGTGGCGGTTACATCCGAAATGCCGTCCTCAAAGCCTCCATCGCCGCTGCCGCCCAAAAATCCCCAATCTCAATGCAACACCTCGCCAAAGCAGCCGCCGACGAAGCACGTTCCATGGGCAAACTCATGCGCATCGACGACGACTTCGACGACGACGACTTCGACAATGAATATACCGACAGCGACGATCGAGAATATCGCGATTAATCATCATTGATGATCAAAAACTAGAAAATGTAATTCAAAAAACTTATTTATTTATTGCATTTTCTTCTTTTTTTCTTGATTGCGCATGCTATTCGCCCAATGGGCGAATACGCATGCGCCGCGTCGCTATCACGGCCTTTGGCCGCAATACGCGCCGCGTTTTTTTGTTGTCACAAAATGCCTTTATTTTGTCCCATTTCATTTTGACAACAACTAGTTTCCTCGTTATACATATTATAGTCCAACAAGACTAAACGAAAACTAAACGAAATTATTCAAAAGAAAGGAGATTAGACTATGCCAGACGTATTACAGGAGAACAAGCAGTCAACAAAAGCTTTAAACGCCAAGACAGCACAACAACCAGCGGTAAACGAGCCGGTTTCTGGTGCGGCTAACGAACAGAAAGCCCAAACGGTTCCGAACATCAACGTCAGCTCTGCGGTCACCTACAACAAGTCCAAAGCGATCTCGACCGACTTGTGGAAAGTGATCCAGGGCAAACTTAATGTTCCTCAGACCGGTATTTCTGACGCAGCGACGGCAAATGCCGTAGCCATTTGGCAGTCAGACTATGGCTTTACGGGCGGCGATGTCGACGGCAAACTTGGCCCGACGACGCTCAAGGCCATGAATTTAAGCCTTGCCGAGATGGTTGCCGGTTCTGGCGACACATCCGTCACCGTGGCAACGGGTGAAGGCGTCGCAGAAGATGCCAACGTCGAACGCGCCGTTCAACTTGCCATTGGTATCGCAAATGACGACACCCACGGTTATGATCAGAGCAACCGCGATCGCGGCGAAGACTACGACTGTTCCTCGCTCGTCACGGCGGCTTTTAGAGATGCAGGTTTCAAAGGCATCTCGATCACTTCGACGCACTACATGAAGTCCATGTTCACCGCGGCCGGCTTCACCTGGCACGATGGCGCCTCGCAGTCCGTCCTGAAACGTGGTGACGTCCTCTGGAAAACGGGTCACACAGAACTCTACATCGGTGGCGGTCAGACCGCCGGCGCACACGCCAGCGAAACAGGCGGCAAATACGGCGAAACGGGTGATTCCACCGGCTCTGAGATCGACGTGTCCACCAAAACAAGCTTCTCCAACTGGGAAGGCTATCTCCGCTACACTACCACAACGCCTTCCGCAGGCTCCGACTTCGTCACAGGCGGCGGCACCGTCACACAGGCCACCTCGACAACCACCGAAACAGGTTCCGGACAGGTGTCGGGCGCCGTCGAAGCCACAGATCAGGGTCAACAGGCCCAAAACCAAGCCGAAGAACAGACCAAACCCGGTGCTCAGCAAACGACGGCCATCACTGGCATGCCGACCATGAGCCCACTCGAAAAACTCATGGCCGAAAAAGGCCTCCAGACAAACCAGCAGTTCATCAATTACTGCTATAACAACAGTTCCGATCCTTACGGGTTTGCCCTGTCATACGGCGTCAATCTTAATGACTGCACCAAAGCACGTAAGGCTGATATCGATGTGACGGCGGCTCAGGCCGTGTTTGCCAATGTTAACGGCTGTTTCGAATTCTTCGTTTCGTCGCTCGGCCTCAACAACGCCGGCGCGTGCGGCATCCTCGGCAACATTCAGCAGGAATCCTCGTTCAATCTCAATGCCGTGGGCGACTACGGCACGAGCTACGGTCTCTGCCAGTGGCACAATGAACGAAAATCAGCTCTGCAAAGCCTGAGTGGCTATGACACCCTCCCCGTTCAGCTCGCCTATCTCCAGAGTGAATTACAAAGCGGTTATGCCGGAACACTCTCGAAAATTCAGAAAGTTGCAAACACCGCCGAAGGTGCTGCAGAAGCAGCCAGTTACTGGTGCACCGAATTCGAAAAACCGAAAGATGCGACCTCCAAAGCCGCAAAACGTGGTGAATACGCCAAACAGTACTTCGAAACCTACGGTGCCGTCAGTCTGAGTGCACAGCCGCAAGACAATGTCCCCGCCCACGAAGAACAGCCGACCGTGACCACCGAACCCGAACCGACGCCGGAACCGGTCGAACAGCCCAAACAGGAAGCGGAACAGAATACCAGCACCGAAAAAACCGAAGACAAAAAAGAATCGGCAGCATCAAGTTATGTCGAAACAACCGATGCCCAGCTCAACGCCATCCAGAAACAACACCCCAATGGCATGACCGTCGCCTTCTATGGCGGTACCAAAAAAGACTCTCTGGGTTACGCCGGTTACGAAAACAACACCAATAACGCCGAATTCACGGCTCAGGCAAACAACGGTGCCAAGCTCGGTCAAACCGTCGATCTCAACCTCAACATGGGCAACGCCATCATGGCCAACGCCTATTCGTCGCTCAAAACGCTCTCGACCAACTTGATCAACACGGTCAAAAGCCGTTATGACGCAGCTAAGCCCCAAAACGCACCTGCCCTTCCTGAAACGCTCAAAATCAAAAACCTCTCACTCTACTACCATGGCTGGAATGAAGGTTTGAGCATGCCCAGCGAGAAGTTCAGAAAGTCAAACGTGCCGGATTACGTCTCCACAATCCGTAGTGGCGTCTCGGACGCCGTGAATGTTCAGCTCTTCGCCTGCTCTGCCGCAAAGGGTGAAGGCAGCTTCGCTGAAACATTCGCCAAGGAACTCGGAAACGACGCTCAGGTCTTCGGACACAACTCCAAAGGCCACACGACCGAAAATGCCGATGCCCGTGTGTTTAACGCACAAGGCGTCGCCACAAACATGGTCGACGTCCTCTTCCCCGAAGCCTGGTGCAAGGCTGAAGCGACCCGTATTTGGGGTGGAAATTACTCCGACGCAGCTTACAAACAGCTCAAATCGGATCTCAATTCGTATTACAAAACCATCTGTGGCTGCGGTAACTGGTACAGCGACCAACGCAAGGCCTTCCAGGAACTTTATCCCGAAACAAAAGGTGTCGGTGGCTATTCCAAAATTTCGTTGACTGGCTTGCTCATGTTCTCGGATACCGAAAATATGTCCGGCATGCTCCAGAATTCGTGGCGTCACTGGGCGCTCGACCACAAACAGGGTAGCTACGCGTCTTTTGGCTCGCTCGCTGCATCGTTCTCCAACCTCGAGGCCGAAGCCATCACGGCCGAGCGCGTTTCCGGTCCAGCCCCAGCTGCAACCGAAAACAAAGCGGAAGAACAGCAACAGATCACCAATGAAGACCGCGCGCAGCAACTCCTCAAAAGCGCACAGCTTCCCAGTGAGTCGACACTCATCACCTGGTATAACAACAAAAATTACTCGGATGACACTATCGCCAAGATTCGCGAAGTCGTCGGCAGCACCAACTCCGGTGCTTTGAACCAGGCTGACTTTGATAAAATCGCTTATTGGCAGGCACTTCAGACGGTCGCAGGCACCTACCACGACTCGATCGATGCCAAATTCGGTACGAATTCTGCCAACACCGCTCACATCACCCTGACAACCAATGTGAGTACCCCCGCACCGGCTGCAACCCCCGCTCCCGCTGGTAATGGCAGCTACGAATTACTCACATTCAACAGCCAGACAGCTTCTTGGTGCACACAGCATGGCTTTATCAACAGCAAGAGCGTCGATGATCTGGCAGATAGCTTCCGTGATGGCGCTCAAAAAGTCACAAGCGCCCTCTCGAGTTATTGTTCGATCTCATCCACCTTGAGACATAAAATGCGTGCCGCCGTCATGCACTATGCCTGTCCGGCAGGCTCGAGAAACTATAGTGGCGCAGAAGCAGTCTTCAACGAATTCGGCTATACCGCCAAAAAAGCGGATGGTTCCTGGATCCAAAACGGTCTCTCAGCGGCAGCCAGTTCGTTCGGCATCGTCGGTGGCGCTGGCCTTAACTCCAATCACCGTGACGGCGAAGCCATCGATTTCACGTTGTCAAGCCTCCCGTCAAGCGTCGATATCGATGGTAAAACCGTTACCCTCAATGGACAGGGAACCGACGCGACAAGCCTAGCCAAACGCCTGCACAATGGCCTCAAAGCCTGTGCCCCCGAACTTGAAAATAAATTCAGATGGTACAATGCCTATAACACCGGCATGAACGACTACGTCCACTGGTCGTTAACAGGTCATTAATCGATTATATCCTGACAACTCAGACGTCATTGAATAAATAAGGGCGCGCATAAACACCATCCACGTTCATGCGCACACCACATCAGACCTCTCCAACAAAAAAAGCTCGTTTCCAAAGGGAAGCGAGCTTTTTTTATTCTACATGCGACTAAAACCACTCAGTCTTAGTCGGAAACACTCAGTCCGTTTGGCGCACCGAGCCTGCCTTTCACCAACACACGGCGCCAACATCACTGCGCTCAATAACCAGGTCAGAACGCATAATCGCGGCGGTCAAAACCGCCGCGAAAACGAACTCTATTCGTCCAAAAAGCACTGAGGCGCCGACTTTTTAGCGTCTTCGATAGCAAAGTCAGGCAAAATCGGCGCTTTGTGCACCCACGCTGCGTCATTGTCGTAAGCATAGTCGGTCTCATAGATGTGCGCTGTCGTACCATCCCAGTGCATAACAGCGACTTGTTTGAATACGCCGGTTTGACTGAGTGAAATATTGGATTTTTCGAAACGGAGTTTGCCGCTCACATAAACGCGAAGCGTGGCATAGGACGGGCCTAGAGCATTATCCTGGTAGTAATGCACCCCCAGAGCATACCAGCTACAAGGCACCGGGGTATCCATATTAATGTTTTCTGGCCCTTCCCCATCAGCATCGTCGCGATCAAGCGAGGGCTTTTCGGTCCCCAAACCGGCGATCGTCCAAGTGGGTTCACGATTCTCAAAATAGACGTCGGTACCATTCTGTAGTCTCACGTCGCCGACGTCGCCCCAAATGCCATGTTCCTCGCCCGTGGGGTTCTCTATATCGGCGCCCTGTCGTAAACGCACGAAATGCAGGTCAAGATCGGTACCATCTTTATCACCGATCGTTTCATCTTTGGGCGTATGCCAGACGAGTTGAAAATGCAATTTCTCGCGTGGTATTGCCGTAAACGAGATGCAATCTTCGCTACAACTCATCATGGCACCCGAGTCTTCGACGTTCAAACATACCGTGTAATTGCCCGCCAAATCGGCAAAAAGCGAAGCCTGGGCGCCGGACACACTGAGTTTAGAAGTTGAATCCGTGGGGGCTTTACGAATCGACCAAAAATATTTGAGTTCCGTTGATTCAACATCGTGCGACAAGGCACCGTCGAACAGGATCGTGTCGAGCGGCGCAGCTTCGATATTGCGTGACCACTCGCTGGCCGTGTTGATGCGCGCCCTGGCGACAGCAGTCGGGCACTGGTTGGAGCTTGCCGTGCCAATGACCGAGACTGAGGCATTTGGTTGAAGCGGATCATCGTTGACGATCACATATTCGGCTTTATTCGTGCCAACGTGGTCGGGCGAGTAGTGAATACGAAGCGTCGCGCTCTCGCCGTTCTCGAGCGCATGGTCAGCGCCGATCAATTCGTACGAAAAAACGTTGTCACCGCTTGCTTTCATGACATTCGAAATCGTCAGCGGCACCTGGCTGCAACTGGTTAGCGTCACATCCCGTTTGGCGGTGGAATCGACACTGACCGCCGGTGAAAATTCCAGAATCACGGGCTGGATCTTCAAACACGGTGAATCGCTGTTTGCAACGATCGGCAACGTGTAAGAAGACGAATCCGGGTCGTTCGACTGAATGACCAAACTGGCTTCGGCACGCCCCGTGTCAGTCGGCGAAAACGTCACGTTCATCGTCAAGCGGCTTTCGCCGTTGATCAAACGTTGCGGCAGCGTCGAATCACCCACGATGGTGTATTCAAACGACTTTGGACCAACCAACGAAATTTTCGAAATATCGAGCGGCAAGTCGCCCGTATTGGTGATGACGACGGTACGATTGAGTGTTTTGCCCGGTTCGACCTGCCCAAACACGAGCTTTTCCTCGGCTGAAGGCACGACGTGGATCTGCGGATCAAGTTGTTGCGCCAAGACCTTGACATCATAGACCGGCTCGTCAATGTCATTGGAATGAATACGAATGACACCGTCAGGCGAAGGCGTTGTTTTGGTCGGCGAAAACTGAACGCCGATCGCAAACTGGTTATGGCTATCGAGGTTGCGTGGAAAACCGCTTCCCTCAACCGACAGCGAAACGCTCGTTGAACCGATCCACTCGACATCAGACACTTTAAGCGGATCGCGCCCCACGTTCGAAACCATGACTGGCAGGGTGCGCGTTTCATTCAATTTGACACGAGAAAACGTCAGTTCGCGCGCCGGGTCCACACGGATCTGTGCATCCTGACCTTCATCAAAGGTCGGTCCACACGCCGTCGAAACCAGGGCACCTGCCAAAATGATACTCGCTAGATCTAAACGATATTTCATAGAATAAACACGATAAAAGGATTAAACCCAGGCTTGTCTTTCAGTGCCCGGGATACGTTCAAAACGCCACATGATTTTCGACGTTGACACAATCACGCGCCTTGACGCCTCAAAATTGAGCGTGTTCTTTTAACGTTGCTTGTTAAAATCTACAAGGTAAAACCAAATGTCAGAACAACTATTAAAGATACTTGCGGTGGCGCTGGGTGGAGCGCTTGGCTCCGTTGCACGCTATCTTCTGGGGTTATTGCCCAATCCATTCCCGATCCCGTTATGGACTTTTGCCGTCAACCTCGTGGGTGCGCTTTTGATCGGTATTATTATTGGCAACCAATCGAAGCTTGGCAATTACACCTTTGTGGCGCTTAAAACGGGATTTTGCGGCGGATTCACCACGTTTTCGACATTTTCGCACGAGACACTGACGTTGTTTGAACAAAATCGCCCGTTTCTGGCGACCTGCTACGCGGTCAGCAGTCTTATTTTGTGCATTATTGGCGTTGCGCTCGGCCGCAAACTGTCCCAGTAACACGATCTTAGCCTGTGCAAGGCACGTTTTTATTATTCAACCTGGTTGAGGGCCCTGCCAGGCGAGGGGGTCGCGGCGTATTGGCGAAAGCCAATAGCCGCGCAGGGGGAGGCTTCCCCCTCAAAATTTAAAAAAAAGAAAATATTTGTTGACACTCCCCACGAATAAGCGTAGAAGCCGCGCCTGTCAGATGACAGGCTTCTCAAATAGAGGAGTTGGTAACTCTAACGGGGCGTAGCGCAGTCTGGTAGCGCGTCTGCTTCGGGAGCAGAAGGTCGGAGGTTCGAATCCTCTCGTCCCGATACCTAAAAATATCCCGAATTAAAGGCCATCTTTTTTCAGATGGTCTTTTTTTTTGCCTAAAATCGACCGATACGATTGCTCAGCATCAAGCGATGGCATAACTTTAACCCACCTGGGGCTTTACTGAGCCAAAGTCCCGACGAGTAACTGCGTAAGCCTACGGAGATTGCAGAATGCGTAGCCAGGAAGAATTAAAAGAAGCGTTACGAGAACGCCCTGATTCGTTCGACATCCTCTACGAGTACGTCCGATTACTTTGCAAAGCCAACGACCTGAAACACGCCTTCATGCTTGCGGAGCGCGGCATTGCCGTCTATGACGCTTCGCCCATCGAATCCATGCAGGAAGACTACCTTGATCTCAAACGAACGCGCAATCAATTGCTTCGCGATCACCTGGATGAGATCCTGGACGAACTTTGTCCATTAATGGATCCGCGTTGGATGCCGACCTTCAAGCTTGGTCGCCCGCGCGAGATCGCCTGGCAGCTAGGCATCGAAAACCTTGATGTTTTGAGCTGTGTTTTGCGCTCGGACCAGCTTCGTCGTCTTCGTTTTTTGGGCGTCACGATCACGGATCATCCCGATTTGGTGCTTGGCGTTCTTTCCAAGTTTAATTTTGACCCGGTTCGTGTGCTCAATCTGTCATTTCTTGAAGATCCAAGTGCGCCGGCCTTACAGCTGTTTTGGGAAAAAGCGATGTTTGAAGCTCAAAACATCACGAATCTCAGTGTCAGAATGCCGCACCTGACCGACCGTCACGCCATCGTCACGCGTGAACACGCCAAAAATCTTGAAAGTCTGAGCCTTTTGTCGCTCGACCGCACCTGCATGACCAGCGAGGTCTGCGATTGCATCGCCGACGACGAAAACTCCAACAAGCTCATGAACCTTGCGATCGTCGGTTCCAGCATTGGTGACAAAGGTTTTTGGACGTTGCTTACCAGCGATAACTTCACGAATCTTCAGACGCTCGACCTGCACGACGGATTTCTTACCAACGCGACGGCTCGCCTGCTCGCAGCCGAGATCCATCTGCCGCAGCTTCGTTCGCTCGACCTGCGCTACAACACCATCGACCCCGCTGGCATCGACATTCTCGAAGACGTCGGGCTAGAAATGCGCTACTCCGATCAACACGCAAGACCGGCTGGAAGAATCTAACAACATTTTTTCAATAAAATTTCGTGACAAAACACGGGGTTTTATATAGAATCACGTTGCTTTTTGAGAAAAAAGCTTCGAATTTCGCGATCGTCTAATGGTAGGACATCGGCTTTTGGTGCCGAGTACCCAGGTTCGAATCCTGGTCGCGGAACTTCAGCCTCACATCACACGATGTGAGGCTTTTTTTGTTCTTGTTTGACCAACCAGACGTGTATGGTTTTAGCGCATTCCGAAGGCGCCACTGCTGCTAAGACCACTCTGATTGGCTTCATCGACATAGACGAGCCCGACGCCCGTATTATCACCGCCGCCACCGCGGTTAGCAACCAAGATCAGTTCGAGACACGCCAAAGCGGGGTTTGGTACATTCAAAATGGTTCGAGCAATGATGGATTCTGCATCACGAATGTCTTGTGCGGCGTAATCGAGAAGTCCATCCGTCGTCAACAACACGTGGTCGCCGGGCATGAGCTTAAAGCGATAGATATCGTATGAAAGGTTGTAACTGCCTTCAGATGCATTAATGTCTTCAAAAAAGCCGAGGCATTGAACGAGGGAGCCGGCGTGCGGGTGCATGGCGCATTGTTGAACGGGCATGCCATTCACGATGGCCATCGTGAACAGGTTGTGATCGCGCGTAATGCACGTGATACAATCCTGACGAACCATATAGCAGCGCGAGTCGCCGATGGAACCGAGGGTGAACACGCCATGATCGATGATCCCAACGAGTGCCGTGGTGCCCATCGAATCCGAGGCAGTCGGATGCAGATCCGCGTAATTTGAGCGGATATAATCGCAGATGGCCTCGTTACAGCGCATATAGATGTCTTTGATCGCGCCTGGCGGATCGATGACCGACTGGCGTTCGAGATAATCCTCCCAAACATTGGCTGCGGCCGAGACCAAAAGGGCGCTGGCCAAGTCACCCGAACCATATTTTGACGTCGAAACGCCGTCGGCCACGACGATGAGAACGCGTTGGCCGTCCACCGTGCGACGCAGCAACACGGCATCCTGATTGATCGGGCAACGCAGACGCTTGTTGATGCCGATATACGTGTCGACTGAGCAATCGTAGGTCAACGGCACGTTGGTGTTGTTACGATCACACATTTTTTGGTAGCCCACAGCCAAGGCTTGCAACATATCATTGATGCAACCGTAACGACGCATGGGGCTAGGCAGGATCGCATGCTGGATCGCAGCGTCCCAGCCGAAGGGGAAAGAAGGCGCGAAGACACGCGGACCGATCGGACATTCAAAATCGAGTGCTTCACAAATTGGCGGATTGGCACAAGCCACAGCGTAATACATCGCCACGCCAAAGACGTACACATCGCCGGCCACATTGAGCGGCTGACGCACGTAACCACGGCATTCCGGCGGAATATAGACGTCGAAGTCCAACGCGCCATTGGCTTTGGCACACGTCTCGTTCCATGGCATATCCATCGACATGACACCGATAAACATGATGTCGTCATCGAGAACGATCGTTTCCGCGTTAAATCTGAGCAAAAAATGATTTTGATTATGAAACCGCGTCAATGCGGCGCCCAAACGCAGAGCGATCTCATAGACCTCGTCGGGCTCTGGCGTACCACGGCTGTTACGCCACTGGGCGAGTGTCAAACGATCCGTCATGCGATAGACCCAGAAACTCGCGCAACCGAGGTAGGCAACGATGTCGGGCATCAAAAACGACGAGCGAAATTCTTTCGGGATCGGACGACGTCCCGAAACCGGCAACTGCAGACAGAGCAGGTAGTCATCGCACGGAAGCTCTTCGCAGGAAAGTCCCCAAATGAACGTCGAATCAAAACCAGGCTTGGCAGTCGTCAGCAAAAAATGCAGCGTCTGATCGACCTTCGCTTCGACAACAAACGTCATCGTGTCATCGCCATTATCAAAGACGACGTATTTTGCATCCCCAGGATCAGCTTCGCGCAATCGTGTCGTGGTGACTTTCGCCGCCTCAGCATCGACATCCTGGCAAAAGATGAGCACATCACCGCCTACAGGGCAAGGTGGTGTGGGCGCAGTAGGAGTTTGCACGGTGACTTCCAATTTTAAAGGGGGATTACTTAATGAAAACAAGGCTTTGATCATTCAAATGGTAGTTTGAGATCGACGACATCGCTGAAAATCGACGACCAAAACTTATTGAATGCTCAAATCTGTTGCATCTATTTTAACACAAAAGCGGAAGTCATGCCGAAAAATCGACACATTCGCTAAACTGCCCGTCCCATCTTCATTTGAAGCCATGAACGAACCCATTTTGCAACGTTCCAGACGCGCAAAAAAAAGCTCGCCCCAAAAGGCGAGCTTTAAAGAAGCCATGAACGAACCCATTTCGCAACGTTCCAGACGCGCAAAAAAAAGCTCGCCCCAAAAGGCGAGCTTTAAAGCTGACTACCAGCGATCATCGTCGTCATGATTACGGTCTTTGCGACGATTATCACGACGATTATTACGACTCATTTTGTCAGGATCGGGCGGAAAATCCGCAACATTATAGTTATCGTAGGAAGACATTCTGGGACGATCATCGCGACGTGCGAAATCACGACGCGGACGATCCTCAAAAGAGCGGCCTTCAAAAGAGCGACCTTCACGATTATCATCACGACGCGCGTAACCACCACGATCTTCACGCGGCGCAAAGTTACGATTCTCGCGGTTGTCATTGCGACGTTCTTTTTTTTCGGGCTTCTGCGTATTGTCGCAGCGAACAGGACGACCATCGATTTCCTGATTGTGCATCTCAGCCGTCGCACGATCTGCGTCCGCTTCATTTTGGAAGGTTACAAAACCAAATCCACGCGAACGATTGGTCGCTCTATCCACGAGGACTTTTGCTTCTACGACAGGACCAAACGCTGAAAAAACCTCGTAAAGCTTTTCGCTCGTGACTGACCATGCCAGATTGCCAACAAACAATTTGTTCGACATACAACAACACCTTTACCTTGCCATGCGGCTTTTTTTTGAAAAGTTCCTCATAATCAACATGATCATGAAAACTTTTTTAAACACGTTGTCTTTGATTTTAACGGAGAATGACAGAAAAGACAACAAAGACAACAAAAACAACGCATGAAAACATTTTGGGAGGGGAAAGCCTTCCCCTACGCGGCTATTTCGTATTTGAAAATACGAAATACGCCGCTACCCCTTCGCCTGGCAGGGCCAAACACGTCGTTGCTTCACTAAAACGCGCTGCTGAGCACCAGGCTGGCGATGGTAAAATAAATGATGATGCCGGTGGCATCGATGATCGTCGTCACGAACGGCGCCGAAGCACTGGCGGGGTCGACGTGACAGGCTTTGAGCAAAAACGGCAGCATAGAGCCGAGGATCGAGCCAAATAGCACGAGCACAAAGACGCTCAACGAAATGGTCGCAGCGAGCGGCCAAAAACCGGCGGTGTTACTGCTCAACAGCCCAAGAAGCTGATAGACACCGACGATGCAAAAGCCCAGGGCACCCAATGTCGCGCCCAGTTCGGACCCCACGATGAGTTCTCGTCGACAAACTTTGAAGACGTCACGCAGGCGCAATTCCCCCAACGCCATGGCACGCGTGACCATCGTCGCAGCCTGGCTGCCCGTGTTACCACCAGATGCCGTGATCAACGGCACGAATGTGCACAAAATAATGACTTTCGCCATTTCGTCTTCGTAGGCCGCCATGGCACGCGTCGACACGATCGTACCCAAAAACAAGATCACGAGCCACCCAACACGCTTGATATACATTTCTCGCAGGGACGCCTGCGTGTAATCGTTGTCGAGGGCGGCCATACCACCCATCTTCTGGATATCTTCTGTGGCCTCATCGGTCACGACGTCGACGATATCGTCGATGGTGATGATACCGACCATAACTTTTTCTTCGTTCACAACGGGAAGCGCAAAGAAGTCTTCACGCGCGAACAGGATTGCGACCTTTTCCTGGTCCATTTCCTCGTCGACCGTCGTCACGTCGGTCTCCATAATGTCAGAAACCTTCACGTCGCCTTTCGACTTGAACAGATCTTCGAACGAAACGACACCCAACAGGTGCTGCTGTCCATCCAGAACATAGATGTAATACATCGTTTCAAGTTCTTCGCGTATCTGCTTACGGACGTATGAAATGGCCTCATCGACCTTCATATCCGGTCGAATGCGGGCAAAACGGGGGCTCATCAGACCACCCGCGTCGTCCTCTTCGTACGCCATCAAGGCGGCGACTTCCTTACGAACGCTCTCGGGCAAAAATCCCTTGAAGCGCGTTCGAACATCCTCATCCTCGACGAGCTGAAAAACGTCGGCCGCGTCGTCGGGTGCCAACCCGCGAATATAATGACGCTGTTGTTTTTCAGGAAATCGAATCAGCAGATCCACCTGGTCTTCAACAGGGATGCTGCTAAAAAAGTCCTCTTCGTCCTCAGAATCGAGTTGCTGAAACCACTCCACTCGTTCATCGTGATCGAGCGAATTCCAGATCTCCCACAACTCTTCAATGGCAATATGATGAAGGTTTTCTTTATTTTCTGTCATACAAGCTACCTCATGCATTCAAAATCATTCGCAAAAAACCAAATGCTCTTGGCTGCACAAGGGAACTGAAAAGACGATAGCGATATAACGCGCCATAGTTCTTTCCTCACAACTACTGTCTGAGGAAACGCGATCGTTACGATGTATGAACTATCCTCAGATCAAATCACTAAGTTACAACTCAGGGGATCGTCCATGCTGGTCTCCAAAAAGGAACAAACGCAACGAATGTGGGCATCAATCTCACATTTTGCGGCCGGAATCATACGCTTATCGCCTGATTATCGCAAGCATTTTTATGTAAGACAATGTAGGTGCGTTACAACTCAGCAGAAAAAGGAAGTCTAGAGAGCGCATGAACGCAAAGCGTTCAAAGCGCATGTCATAAAACGAAACTAAAAGCGCCAACGGTATGGAAAATTGGCGGCTGAAAGCCGCACACCGGCAACGCCGGTGCTTGCATAACTGTGTCTGTCGAAGCCGAAGGCAAGACAGGCACGGTTGATTCAGCCAAGGATTACAATAACAAAGGCGGATCATGATACGTCAAGATACCAGCGCGCAAAAACAAAAAAAAGCAAGCTGAACAGCTTGCTTTTAAAGAAAAACCGATGAGGAAGAAACTTATCAGAGGTGCGTATGACCACGGTCTGTAAGACGTGTCGCGACACGTCTTTACAGACCGTGTCAACACATCCTATATCATTCCGTTAAAGGAGGTGATCCAACCGCAGGTTCCCCTACGGTTACCTTGTTACGACTTCACCCCAGTCGCTGTCCGATCCGTGGGCGGTTGCCTCCATTGCTGGTTAGCTCACC
>JAZUKH010000162.1:0-29996 GCA_045643185.1 Myxococcota bacterium
TTTACCAAGGTCTCTGACAGGTACATCAGACAGGTCTGTGAAGAGATTAACCGGAGACCTCGAAAAGTGCTTGGTTGGAAGACACCGGAAATGGTTTACTCAAATATGCATTTGGATTGACAATTTTCCGACTTCCCCCTCATGAGATACCACGCTTTTTAGGGCGTGGTGAGGCTGTGTTAACCGACGACAAAGTTGACGATCTTGCCGGGGACGATGATGAGTTTACGAATGGTCTTGCCTTCGATTTGGCGCGCAACGGCGGGAATGGCGAGGGCAGCGGCCTTGATTTCGTCTTCGGACGCGTCTTTGGCGATTTCGATGGTGCCGCGGACTTTGCCGAGGACCTGAACGGCGATTTTGACGGTGTTGACTTCGAGTTTGGAATCATCGACGACGGGCCACTGGGCGAGGCTGACGCAGTCGGAGTGACCGAGCATTGCCCAGAGTTCTTCGGCGATGTGAGGCGCGTAGGGGGCGAGCACGAGGACGAGCGTTTCGGCGGCTTTGCGCGGGAGCTTCTCGAGTTTGGCGAGGTGATTGACGTAGACCATCATTTTTGAGATGCCGGTGTTGAAGCTGAGGCGTTCGATGTCGTCCTGAACGCCTTTGATGGTCTGGTTTCGGATCATTTCGGTCTCGGCGTCGCAGTCGATGTCGGCGATACGGCTATGACATTTGTCTTCGGCGGGGTCGACGATGAGTTTCCAGCATTTTCCGAGGAAGCGGTTGACGCCCGAGACGCCTTCGGTATCCCACGGTTTGACCTGATCGAGCGGGCCCATGAACATTTCGTAGAGTCTGAGCGAGTCAGCGCCGAGGTCACGCACGACGTCATCTGGGTTGACGACGTTTCCGCGGGATTTCGACATTTTTTCGATCTGCATGGTGAGCGGTTCGCCGTTGCGCTTGTCGATGGCGGAGCCGTCGCCGGTCTTCTGGACGTTATCGACGTGGACGTAAGCGCCGTTTTTGTCTTTGTACGAATAGGCGAGGATCATGCCCTGGTTGAAGAGCTTTTTGAACGGTTCTTTTGTGTGGACGAGTCCGATATCGTAGAGGACCTTGTGCCAGAAACGTGCGTAGAGGAGGTGCAGGACGGCGTGTTCGGCGCCGCCGATATAGAAATCGACGGGCATCCAATATTTTTCGTTGGCCTCGGAGAAGGGGGCTTCGCTGTTGTTCGGGTCGATGTAACGGAGGTAGTACCAGCAGGAGCCGGCCCATTGAGGCATGGTGTTGGTTTCTCGTGTCATGTCGCCGACGGTGAGCCATTCGGTCATATTGGCGAGGGGGCTTTCGCCGGTGCCGGAGGGTGCGTAGCTCTGAACTTCAGGCAGCGTAAGGGGCAGCTGTTCTTCGGGGAGCGGATGGTGGTTGTGATCCTTGTCCCAGAGGATGGGGAAGGGTTCGCCCCAGTAGCGTTGACGGCTGAAGAGCCAGTCACGGAGTTTGTAGTTGATGGAGGCCTGGCCGACTTTGTGTTCTTCGAGCCACTGAACCATGGCTTTTTTGCCGTCGGGGACGTTCATGCCATCGAGGAAGCCTGAGTTCATGTGGACGCCGTCTTCGGTGTAGGCTTCTTTGGAGATGTCGCCGCCCGCGATGACCTGTATGATGGGGAGATCGAAGGCTTTAGCGAAGTCGTAGTCGCGGGTGTCGTGAGCGGGAACGCTCATGATGGCGCCGGTTCCGTAGCTTGCGAGGACGTAGTCGGCGATCCAGATCGGCGTCGGTTTTCCGTTGACCGGGTTGATGGCGTAGGCACCGGTGAAGACGCCGGTCTTGGTTTTGGCGAGGTCGGTGCGTTCGAGGTCGGATTTCTTGGCAGCTGCGTCGCAGTAGGCGTCGACAGCGGCTTTCTGATCAGGCGTAGTGATGGCTTTGACGAGGGCGTGTTCAGGCGAGAGAACGAGGAAGGTTGCGCCAAAGAGCGTGTCGGGGCGTGTGGTGAAGACGCGGATCTTTCCGTGGACGGCGGTCTCAGGGGCGAGTTCGAAGTCGACTTCTGCGCCGAGGGAGCGCCCGATCCAGTTTCGCTGCATGGCTTTGATGCGTTCCGGCCAATCGAGTTCGTCGAGGTCCTGAATGAGTCTTTCTGCGTAGGCAGTGATTTTGAGCATCCACTGTCTCATGGGGCGACGAATGACTTCGAAGCCGCCGACTTCGGATTTTCCATCGATGACTTCTTCGTTGGCGAGGACGGTTCCGAGCGCGGGGCACCAGTTTACGGGCGCTTCGGCGACATAGGCGAGTCCACGTTTGTAGAGCTGAAGGAAGATCCACTGGGTCCATTTATAATAGTTGGGGTCGGTCGTGTTGATCTCGCGATCCCAGTCATAGCTGAAGCCGAGGGATTTGATCTGGCGCTTGAAGTTTTTGATGTTGGCTTCGGTGGTGATGCGCGGATGGGTCCCGGTCTTGATGGCGTACTGTTCAGCGGGCAGACCGAAAGCGTCCCAGCCGATGGGGTGCAGGACATTGAATCCGTTCATTCGCTTGTATCGCGCGATGATATCGGAAGCCGTGTAGCCTTCGGGGTGGCCGACGTGGAGCCCCTGCCCGGAGGGATAGGGGAACATGTCGAGGATGTAATATTTCGGTTTTGTGCTGTTATCAACGGCGCGGAACGTCTTGTTTTCGTCCCAGTATTTCTGCCATTTCGGTTCAATGACGTTAGGATTATAGTTGCCCATGATGATGCTCGTTGGTGAGGATGTATCGTAAGAAAGCCGCGTGTTGACACGACTTTACAAGTAATTTTTTGGGGGAGGGGGAAGTGTCCCCCTGCGCGTCTATTGGCGTTGCCAATACGCCGCGACCCCCTCTTTGGTGCATTCCCTTAGTTTTGGGAAGATTGCTTCGTGGTGCCGTATTTTGCGGAGCACGTTTGAAGTCACGGTGTGTATAGAAATAAATAAAGCCCTTTGGCTGATAGCCTCAGGGCTTTTAAGACGGATCGAAACTCAGAAAAGACTAGTTTTCTTTGTTTTCGAGGACCTGCTGACCTTTGTACTGGCCGCAGCTGGGGCAAACGTGATGAGGACGTTTGGGTTCACCGCAATTGGAGCAGGGAACGACCTGAACAGCGGTAAGTCTGTCATTGATGGAACGACGCATCATGGTGCGGGAATGGGAAACGCGTTTCTTAGGAACTGCCATTTTAAAACTCCTGATAAAGAATGTGAGAAAGCCCGTGAGGGATTTCCAGAATTAAGGATTACTTAATGCAATCACAATCGCCTTCGTTGAGGTTTTTGCCACACTGGGGGCAAAGTCCGCGGCAATCGTCATTGCAGAGATAGTGGGGATCGCATTCAGACCAAATGGCTTCGAGGATGAAGTGATCGACATCGATCTCCCCATTTTCGTAGAAGGAGACGTCGAGGTCATCGGCGCCGAGGATAATTTCATCATCCTTTGGTGAATCTTCCACGGGTACGAGTAAGATTTCGGTGTTGATATCCAGGTCTTTGGAATCACGTTGATTGCATCGGACACAGTCCAACCACAATTCGGCGTGAATTTTTGCCTGTAGAAGGATACCGGATTTTTTGTGAGTGAGCGTTGCTTCGTAGGTGACAGGGTTTCTGGCGAAGCATTCATCGCCGGTTTCTGCCATGAACTGGTTGCAAGCGTCGACTTCAATGGTGCCGTCAGCTTGGAACGGAACTGAATTTGAAATACGAATGACTTGAACTTTCATGCAATGACCTCACAAAAAGCCTAAAATAGCCTTCGACAAAGGCGGCGAGAATATAAGGACTTGGGCAGAATGTGTCAACATTTTTATGTTTTTACCTGGGGATAAAAGTTATAGCTCAGTCAAGGATCACAATCTTTTAGTTTGTTTAATCTTGAACATTTTGTTTTGGAGCAGGCCTGAAGCCTGCGGCGCGCAGGGGGACGGAAGAGACGCGAGGTCCGCACGTCTCTACCGTCCCCCTTGCAACCCCCGAGCGCTCTTTTGTCGGCTGTGTGGAACTCGCTTTGCTCAAACATGCCACACGGCCGTACCAAATTCAGGAACTGTTAAGGCAGATCATCGTAATCTAAATTTTGGAGTCGGCAGCCGCGAACTTGCCTTCGGCTTCGAACAAATCGCGTCTGCTCGCCCATCTCAGCCTGCTTGCCTTCGGATTCGCTACGGCTGAGATTTGGAATCTCTGACCAGACAATGCTTCCCCGGCTGAAAAGCAATCATATAAGATGTAACGGATAAAATTTTCCTTTTGCAAAGCGTCTTGAAATCGGTTTTTGAATAGCGTATAAACGAGGATGTTTGGTCTAGTTAAAAAACTATACCGTGATGTAAACTTGTGTCCCTGTATTTTGTATGGGGAATTGTTGACGATCTTCTTTCAACCTAAATTTAAGGAAGGTAAAAAATGAAAAAAGCGATTATTGCTCTTATGACTCTCTCTCTCGCTTGCTGCACCTTCGGTTGCAACAAAGAACAGAAGATTAAAGAAGCCCGCGAAGCTTCCGCTGCTGAAGCTGTTCAGACTGAATCCATCCGTCAGATCGAAGCCAAATATCAGCTCAACGACCCGAGCGCTGCTGATCCTTCGACCGCTCTTCTTTGCAAATACGTTGTCATCTCCAATGGCAATCGTATGGAAGCCACGACCCGTACCTCCGGTCAGTGCGATTTCAATAGCCTCGCTGGCTCCCTCGCTTCTGCTGGCTCCGTCTCCGACGGTGTCATGGTTGGCATCATGGATCGCCTCGCCTCCCTTAAAGGTGTTCCCAACTCGGCCGCTCCTTCCATGAACTGCGTTGTCTACAACGTTACCACGAGCCTCCGTACCATGGGTCTCCAGGATTGCACCATCAGTGGCAAACCTGCTGCTGGTTTCATCGGCGAAGCTGCTGCTGACATCACGAAAGCCCTCGGTCTCTAATTCTTTCTTGAATTAAGCTAAAAAAGGCGGATCTTCGGATCCGCCTTTTTTTGTTTGAGCCCGTATTCAGCACATCATTCTTAAGACATCTTATTCTGAAAAACAGAGGTGAGTCAGTGGACTCCGGTTCTGGTTTTTTGCTCACAAAAAAAAGGCCGCATGCGCGGCCTTATTTTTTGTGTGAATGTGTTTGTCGAATTAGCCTTCGTACCCGTCAATCGTCATGCTGGTGAATGAGCAGGTGCAGCCGCTGCCTTTGACCATTCGCTTGATCGACCAAGTGTAGTCACCCAGTTCGCCACGGCACGTGGTCTTGGCACTCGTATCGCCTTCGCCGCCATCACTGAGTTTTTTGCTTTGCGTGACGTTGCAGCCGGGTCCCGATAGTGAGACGCTGAGTGTGCATGTGCAGCCATCGCTGGCTGCGATGTCGGCACTGGCTTCGAGGTGGGCCTTGGCGCCGGGGTAGGTCTTGGTGAACGTGCCTGTCAATTCTTCGGCATCCGCTTTGATTTCGTTGGCATCGGCGATCTTTGGTTTGGAAATGAAACGAACTTTGTTTTCGGGACGATTGACGTCGACTTTCATTGTGCCTTGTCCAACATTGCCAGCTTTGTCGGTAACCGTGAGCGTGACGACGTACGAACCAAGTGTACTATAAGCGTGGGTCGCTTTTTCGCCGTCGGCCGAAGTGCCATCGCCGAAATCCCAATGGAATTTGTCGAGCGCTGCCGATTTTTTACGGCTTTTGTGGCCGTCAAACTTGATCTTCTCATTGAGTTTGGCATCGTCAATGTCTTTGCCGGCATTGACGATGGGGGATTTCTCGGTGTTGACAACAGCGGGCGCCGCGTCGGCGAGTGCGTCCGTAGGCGCTTCAGCCGGAGCTGCGTCGGGGGCTTCGGCCAGCGCTGCGTCGTTAGCCGGCGCGTCCGTGGGCGCTGCGTCGTTAGCCGGCGCATCCGTGGGCGCTGCATCGGCATTTTCGTTATCGACAAAATTGAGGTCCTCGCCGTTTACCGAGTCATTGTCACCATTGTCTTCTGCTGTCGCGACAAAATCGAGGTCGGCAGCAGGTTCGCCTGACTCAGCCATTTGGGCATCTAACGACTGGGTCACGTGGTTGGCTAAAAAATAAAGAGCGATGGCTAAAACAGCCGTCACGGCAAAGAGCCAGGATGAGCGAGTGTTGCCTTTCATAAATTGAATGATAAAGGCGGTGGCACTCACAGCAAGAACGATGACCGCGATAAGCGTAAGAATTGACATTTTTTATGACCTCCGAAAGGCGTGAAAACATGTATCAGGATTAGCCTGGTAAAACAGGATTTCACACACAAAATACAACTCTATCTATCTTACACCATAACGCATGAGAAACAAAAAAAGCCGCCAGAAATGGCGGCTTTTGGAAATTTATGAAATGGGAAACTACATCAATACTCCTCGGTGTAGTTTTGGTCGGGTAGTTAAAGCTCTTAGACCGAGGGTACCGTTTCAGCCGGTGCCGTTTCAGTTGGTGCAACTGGCGCTATACCGAGGTCAAGCGGCAGCGCGGGGTTGGCATCCGTGCCACCCAGGCCGATATCCGACGGGATCTGCAAATCGACCGACGGCGGCGGCGGGAGTTGGAGTGCAGGCGCGGCTTCGACGGGTGCAGGCGCGGGCGCAGCTTCGACAGGCGCCGGTGCGGGGGCCGCTGGTGCTATGAGCGCTTCGGCAGCCGGTTGCGGGATCTCAAGCATTTCGTCCTGTGCATCGAATTCAAGACCACGGGATTTCTGGATCTCCTGGTTCGATGAGACACTGCGGTCAACGGCGTGCCATGACATCAAAAGGCTCAGAAGCATAAAGACGATCGCCGCGCCTGTCGTCATGCGACGGAAAACTGGCGTACCGCCCGAGGCACCAAACACCGTGTTGCCGCCACCACCAAAAGCAGCACCAAGTCCGCCGCCTTTACCAGGCTGAAGCAGGACCGTGATGACGAGAAAAATACAAACGATGATGAAAACGATATAGATGAAATTCCAGAACATGAGTTGGCTCGATGTGAAAGATTGAAATAGTGCCACATGACACTTTGCTCGTTTGGCTAAAAGCACAAAAAAGCGGCGGCTAATCTATGCAATCCTAGACTTTAAGGCAAGATTTTTTATCAAAAAACTTTGGAGACGTGCGGACCGCGTGTCTTTACTTGCGCCCAATCTCAGCCTGCTTGCCTTCGGCTTCGCTGCAGCTGAGTGTTAAAATTCTGATCAGACAATCAAATAACCGGTTGAATCGTAACGAAAATGGCGGAATTTAACGGGCGGCACTTTTAATTTGGTCTTAAAAACATTAAAATAAGGTCTTGTTGGTTTTGGCTTGGCTAATGCCTGCCCCTGTAATCTCAATAGACTGATCATGATGATGCACAATAAGGAGTGACGCATGAAAAGCATTTTTAGAAATATGTTGATCGCCTCTGCTATCGCTTTGCCTGCCCTGGCGAGTGTCGTTGCGTGCGACCTGGATGCGGCCACCGTTTATTCAATCCTCGATGGTGTTAATTCACTGGCAAACCAGGAAGTGTCCTGTGCTCAGGCTGCGAACTATCTTGAGGACTCCATCGCGGCTGAAGGTCAACTCGTCGATCATATCAATCCCCAGGGTGACTACTCGATGGCTTTGACGCTCAATGCGACGTCCATCAACAAACTTTTTAGAAAAGCTACTGAATGGAAGTACGACCTTAACCTGGGTCTCGCTTCTATTGCCCTTCAGTTGCCTGAAATTTCTATTGGTGGTTGTAAAGCAACGTCTTCGTTGGGCTATGCCTACTCTGGTGACCTTACCAACTGTTTGTCATTCAAGATCCCTCTCGAAGGGAAGTTGATCGGAACGAGTGGGTTCAGTGCTTCGGCCACCTTCGGTATTCCGATCACCGCTGAAATCAAAGGCACCGAGAAATCGTCTCTCTACGTCGATCTGAGCAAAGCTCAGATTCTTGATATGAGTGCGGCAGGCAGCTCGACGATCCCTATCGCGCGTGATCTGATAGAGACGGCTATTCTCAAAATATTCAGTAGTCAGCTCACACGCGTCAACCTTTTTGACATCAACGCTTGGGAGATTGGTAACAACGACATCAAAATGCTCGCTGGTGCGCCTCGCGTCAATGAAATGGAAGGTACCCTCACCTTTGGTATGTATTCGAACCTCCAGTTCGCTCAGACTGGCTCCGTTGACTGGGCCTACGAACACGAGTTCCCGAAAGATGCCGAACTCGGTCTTCACATTCACCCGGACCTCATTCGCGGCGTCCTGGCTCGTATGATGTACGAAAAGCATATCGCTACTGACTACACCAATGGTAGCACGGCTTTCACGATCACGATGGCCGATATGGCGAAAGACTATGATGAAGCCTGGTTGCTTGCGAATGACCCCGAATTCGGCGATTACTTCACCTTCGCGTTCCGTATGTGGAGTACTGAAAATATCTGCGGTTTTATGGATATCCTGGCTGGTCTTAAACTCGAGATCGATCAGCAGCACTTCACCATCGGTGTTGGTAATGTCGTGACTGGTAAATCTTCGGGTGGCATGAGCCTCATTGCCGTCGCTGCAGATGCCATCACGAGTAGTGAGTATTTCAAAGGCATCATGGAATACGCGACCTATACCTTCAACTTCAATGAGATCACCGTGGATGACAAGGAAAAAGGCCCGCACAAAGCAGAAATGGGTTCCAATACGTTCTCATTCCAGGCTAATGGTAAGGGAATCAGTCTTTACCTGAATTTCCTCGATCTCTAAAACCTCAAGGCGAGGATAAGCCTGTTTGTGAGGGTTTTGGAAATTTGCCTGACCTATCGGCGTTGCCGATACGGTCAGGCCGCGGCGCTATTTCGCATTGCGAAATACGCGTCGCGTTTTTGGGGCGGCGTGAGCCGCCTTTTTTATTGGTCAGATGATCGCAGCTTCGGCATTGGAAGGTACGATGGCTTCCGGAGCTTCATCGTTTACGTCGTTGTCAGACGTTGGTAGGGGCTCTGTGGGGGTATAGTTGGGCTCACGCACGAGCTGCGACGATTGGGTAAAGAGCAGGAATCCTTGATAGGGTGCGACTTTGTTGGTTTCGTCGACGATCTTTAGTTCGAGCGGCAGGTGCTGTATGCGCGCCAACTCGCTCGTGTATTTGACGTTGAAGACGAATTGATGCAGGCCATCGTCTGATGGGGTGTCGTTGCGGATCTGTTCAATCGTGAGGTAGGGCTTGTTTGTGGCGAGCGAGTCGATCTGCCAGTGACGTAACGTGTTATTGTCTTCTGACATGTTGGGCAGCTCTTTCACAGCGTATTGAATGCCATCGCTTGCGACGAGCTCAATTTTGGGGATGTGCTTGGGGGCGAGTGGGTCGATCCAGACGCTCATGGTGACTTGTGAGACGGGGGATTCACCGAGCATGCAGATAAACTGCGTGTTGTTAAAGCTGCTGCAGGGCTGTGGTTCGCTTTTGGATGACTGAGTGATGCTGATCTGACGCAGTTGCAGTGGTCTAAAGCGTGTAGCGCGAAATTGAATGACCCGTCTTGTTGGTGTTGCGATCTTGTCGGTGGTTTCGAGCCCGATGCGCCAGAGTGGCGCGAAGGAATCGTGTTTGGTCACGTTGATCGACAGCTCGCTGTTTTCCCAATCCGGTTCTGGGGTAAAAACACCGTCATAGGACGTAATGGTTTGGCCGTTTGGCAGATGCATGGTGTATTGAATGGCGTCGCCATCTGGGTCAACGGCGAGCGCGCGCAACAGGAACTTGTCGTCGATCGCCGATTCGACGGTGTGAAACGCAGCGTCCGGTTCAAAGTTTCGCACTTCGCCAGTCGTCAGATTTTCGACGCGTAACTGAACGAGTTTAGGCGCGGTATTGGGTCGATAGACGAGCAAACGGATGTTTTTGCTGTCCTCGCTTTTGGGTGGTCCGGCGCTCACACAGTGGATATTGATCTCATAACTTTTTCCCTGACGTAGCCCGTCTTCATCTTTGGGCGTCCAACGCAGTTCGCCAGGGCATTTTGGGTCGTTCAGGCTGTTCGCACATGGCGCCAGGTCGTTCAAAACTGAGTAGAGTGAGCAATACCCTTCCCAGCACGAGGCATTTTCGTCGATGTTGATTTCCGCTGAGACGTTCGAGCCGCCAGTGCAAAGTGGGATCACGAGTTCGTGACCAGCTTCGACAGGAAACTCAATGACGTTCATGCCTTCACCAGCAAATTGAACAGGCACGCCGCCGACCGTTCGTGCCGTCGCGAAAACCAGTACTGTCAAAAACAACAAGTTAACGCACACGAACAAAGGCACTCGCCATGGCCTGAGCGTCTGAACCGGAATGTCTCGTTTGTCGTCGATAGGAATCGATAAGACTGCGCATTTTTGAAAATCACCGCGTTTTTCCGCTTTGAACCGAAAACCACCGTCAAATTCCGTGATTTCGCGCAGCACACCGCGTAATCCAAGACCGTATTGGATCTGTTCAGGAATCTTGTCAGATGTGTCGTAGATGCGGAAAATGAGGAACTGTAAGCCTGTGAGGTCGTTGACAGAGATTTCGGTTGTGACGAGGACATCTCCGCCGAGCGTTAGCGCGTTGTCGATGATTCGGACGAGGCACATGCAAAGTGTTTGTGAAGCTGCTACGCATGTATATTGTCCGTCCGGGATGTTTTCTGTCGTGATTCGTGCGTTGGCATCTTTTCGGCCCGTCTGTCGGCAAAGCATATCCAGTGCGCGTTCGACGATCTGTTTTGGCTCAATGATCATCTGGCAGCCGTTGGCGAGTTTTAAAATGTCGTCGTAGACATGTTCGCAGCTTTCCAGGTCGAGTTTGAGGATCTCGTCGGGGGTAACGGCGTTCGCTTTGTCTTTCGAAATGAACATCGAAAACATGGCGCGCAGTTTAAACATGATCTTTGATGTCTGTCGCAGTGTCGGATCGACGATCGGCGAGATCATGAGATGGTGGGCAAGTCTTCGAATTTCCTGGAAAGTTTCATTCCATTGTTTCCAGAGTCGGTCGTTCGGGTCAGAACGCACGCCGCAGAGTCGAAACATTTCGTCACGCATATCGGCGAGTTGCTCTTTCGAGAACTGTTTTCCTTCTTTTCTTCCGCGTTTGAGTTGTTGGGCGAGCGAGCTGAGTCCGAGCAATCGGTGTTTTAGGACGTCGTGTGCAAGGATCTCGAGGTTTTTTCTGACGCGTTTGAGTGTGGCGGCGCTTTCGGCATCACTTTTCCAGCGCATCCGCTCGATCCATTGGGATAGGGATGGCCCAATGAACATAAAAATGTTGAGTAGTGAACCGATGATGAGCAACACCGCGAGGATGGCGATGAGGATGGTCACCACAAAGATTGCGGGAGAGTTGGGCAGGTTGAAGATCGGTTCGAACATTTTTGTCTGGTTCCGTGCATTTATCAAGCTGATTTGGTGTGCGGGCGTTTGAAGCCCGCATCATTTCCAAAAAAACAAATGAATCAGCTTGAAAAGCCACGAATTATTTATCGCTGAGCTTATGGTATTTCATGGACGGATCGGTAATGTACCAACCTTTTTCGAGTCGCACGAGCGGAATGATGTAGTAGCCTTTTTCAGCAACGACGAGCATGAGCATGGCTTTTTGACTTTCATTGCCGCAAATGACCTGCAAGTCGATCTTATCTGAACCAAAAAAGCGGTTGAGAATGGCTTTTCCCCAGGAAGGACGGTCTTCCAACCACAGAATGTCAAAATCCGTGGGACGGTCGCTGTCAGCCGGAATGGCAATAAGCGAACTCAAAGCGCAGTAACAACGGCTTTTTCGCATTTTGAAAAGCGTGTAGACCGCCGCCGTCGGTGTTGTTCTGGACGGTGGCGTGACATCTGGGCGCATGATCAGGAAAGCGATGAGTGCCAGGGATGCGCAGACGATCCCAATTGTCGTGTTGAACATGAAGGCTGTGAGTCCGAGACAAGCTAGGATCGTCGTCGGCAACAAGCTCATGATAAACGACGTGACGGGGAATGGCCCTTCTTTGAACTGGTTGGCATGCGGCTGCTGAATGTCGACCATATATTTTCCGGCAAAGAGGTAAGGCTTGAAGCCAGAGATGAGTCTTTCGTCAATGGGTTTTTGCGTTTTGACAACTTCTTCATCAATGGCCGACATACGTTTTTTACCTTCGTCGGAGAAGTCGTATTTGATGTCGCTGACAGCACGTAGATTGGAGGTAGGTTTATTTTCGCGTGGCTTTGCTTTTTTGGTTTCAGACGTCGTTGGGTGAGATTTATCGAACGGCTCGTCTGGCTCTGCGTTCATGCGTTTTGCTTTGTTGAACTGGTCACTCGATCCGCTGATGAGTGGCACGGCGTCAACAGAGGAAGTGCGGTGTCGTCCGGATTCTTGCGATAAGAGGTGTTCGAACGGGGTTCCCGTCGAGTCTGGGTCATCGTGTGTGGGTCGACGTTTCAATCCGCTTTTTAACACGGCATTTTCCATAGCGCTCAACTGAAATTCGCCGCTGACGAGGCATGGTTTCATGTTTTCGTCACTGTCTGGCGTGTTTCTGAACAGAAAATCGTCGTTGAGGTCTTCGATGGCAAAGGTTGGTGTGGACGACCCACCTTTTCTGAACATATTTGAATTTGTCGAGGGTTTGTGACTTCCCGAGATGGATGCGGGGGCTGCCTTGTGACTGCCTGAAGCCGATATACTTGCTGGTGAGAGCAGGCTGGCAGAGAGGTTGGCCAGGGCATCGGCGCTTACAGTCGGCTTACGGTCGCGTTGCAGACGTTGTGTATCCAGAAGCCCGGAGACGGTTTGTGGGCGAGAAAAAAGCCCTGAATTTGTCGATGATGTAAAGGAGCTTGAACGTTTTCGACTTGCGGTCGGTGGACAGGTGCTTTCGCCGTTGGATGTGCCTTCAGACTTTTTTGAATTCTGGTCAAAAAGATTCGCGGAGCAGTTGATATTGATGGTTGGCGATGACTCGTCTGGATTCAGTTCTGCCGTAAAGCTCTGCATGAGCTTGAACATACCGAGGTAGTCGGCTTCAGACTGGTCATCAACGGCGTGTCGTTGCAGATAGATCGCGTAATCCTGCTGGGTCGCCTGAGCGATGTCTTTGTTCAGAAAAGTGCAGAAGTCATATAGCACTTCTTCGGCTCTGGCCATCTCACCGGGCGGCAACTTCGTCGTTTCAGTCAGATAGTCGTGATAATCGCTGATTGTGATGTTGAGCTTCGCTTCAAAAGCATCATTCCAGGCCATGGCTGATGATACCTCTCTGATTGAGATGGATAAGAATTTAAATTTTCGTCGAAAAAGCATCCGAAAAAATCGTCAAAAACGCGCGATTTTGCTTAATTTACCGCGAATTTATCACATGACCAAATGTGACACGCTATAAAAATTGCGAAACGGCACTATAAATGCCGATGGCGATGAAGATACACCCCGCGATACGTTTGAACATGGGGAGATTATCTTTCAGATGCTTTCCAAGTTGATGTCCTCCGATGAGGATGACGGAGCTCCATATCACACTTCCCACAAAGACCCCGAGAAGCGTGAGTCCAAGTCCTAATCCTTCCTGGGTGGTGAGTTCTAGTCTCAGGAAGAGCAGGATCATGATTGCGACGGTTGCGGGTGAGAGCGAGAGCAGAAAGGTCGAGATGCCACTGGCTGCAAGTTGTGCGGGGGTAATGGGCTTTAGTGGTTTTTTGGAGTTCATGATGAGCATGAATCCAATGAATGCGAAGACAGAGCCTGTGATGAGACTCACCAACCATGCGTAATTCGTCGTGAAGTCGCTGATGATCGTCATGAACAGCAGGACGAGAAACGCCGTGAGGATGTCGGCGAGGTTCATGCTGAGGGTGGAGGTTACCCCGGCACGCCATCCGTAGCTGACGGTGCGTTCGAGGCAGAGCAGTCCAACGGGACCGATCGGTATGGCCGCAGCCAGCCCCACCAACAGGCCTTTGATAAGAACGAGAAACATTTAAGTCAGATATATTCGATCCGGTGCGTGACCGGAAGCTAGTTTCAAACACGTCAAAAGGGTCTGCCTTTTTGCAGGCCGCAAAACGCGTTGTCTAGCATCGCTAATTTTGATGAAAAGGTTAATAATTTGGGGAAGTGGCGTGTTTTGTCGCGGTTTTGTTTTGTGCGACGAAACTACGTTTTTTGGGGTTCGACGAAACGGATTTTTTGGGCCCTGCCAGGCGAGGGGGTCGCGGCGTATTTCGCAACGCGAAATAGCCGCGTAGGGGGAGACTTCCCCCTCCTTGCCCAAGTATCCTGAATATTTAGTAAACAACGGTTTCGAGCGTTGTCGCCTGGGTTGTCCATTCGAAGTTATCGATGAGGACAAGTGAATCCTGCTGGTGGCCGAAACCGTTTGTGGTGTTTTCGGCCTTTTCGCCGGCGTCAAAGATGATGAGATCGAGCGTGAATTCTTCGCCGGGGACGATCGGTGCGGAGGTTTGAAGCCATCGCGTGGCTCCGGCGGTTTTGGGATCGGAGACGAAGGCCGCGACATTGGCGGAGCCGTCTTCGCATGTGGAGCAACCAGTTCCCGTGCACGAGGCGGCGTCGCATTCGGTGAAGAGTGCGTTGTTGACTGAGATCGGGTTTCCCTTGGTGTCGAAGGAAATGTTGTGATCTTTGGGGATATCCGGATGTTTGGAGGTCAAGAGTGCGAGGAAGAAGTCGTTGTATTTGTCGCAAACGTATTTTGGATATTCTTTTGAGAAGAATTTGAATTTGAATTTAATGCCGGCTGCGTTGGTGGGGGCGCGGAATTTTAGACGCAGCATGATGGAGTCGTTGGCACGTGTGTCTTCACGGGTCGTGGTGCAAACGGTGCTGGTTGGTAGTTTTCCTCCGTGTGCGTTGAGAAAGACGGACGGCACCTTGACTTCGGTTCCGGAGCAGTCTTTTCGTCCGGAATTTTCGTGTCCCTGCGCTTTTCCTGAAGCGATGACAGCCATGGTGGAACCACTGATTGGTTCGATGAGGTTTCCGAATTTTGTGGTGACGGCGACCTGTTGTGCAGGAGAAATGAGGGTAGATGATCCGCAGATCGTTTTGTTTCCGTCAGTTGGGAGCGGGGAACCATCGGCGAGGAGTAGTTCGGCACTGAGGAGTCCGGCGTCGGTCTGTGATGAGGCGATGTTGCAGATATCCATGGCCTGGGCGAGTTTAATTGCGTCAGACGATGTGAGTGCTGCGTTGGTATTAGGCACGAAAGCTGTCGTCGAGCACGAGTCTGCGGTTGCGGCATTATCGATGATGCCATCGCAGTTGTCATCGATGTTGTTTCCGGAGACGTCGATGGCGCCTGGATTGATTTTGGCGGGGTCGAGCGCGGAGCATGTGAGGTAGCTGTCGCAGCAATCGCCCTGTGCGACAGTCCATCCATCGCCGTCGTCATCGCGATCATTGAATTCGTCGATTTCTCCATTGCAGTCGTCGTCGATGCCGTTGTTTGGAATTTCCATTGTGGGTAGGATCTGTCCTTCGCATTTGTAGGAGAAGTGTCCGTTATTGCATGTCGTGATGCCGGCTTTACAGCGTCCGACGTTTTTCGTGGTTGCCGCGCCAGTGTAGCATTCCTGTGTGTCACCGAGTGCGCATTCAGCATTGGTATAGAGCGTTTCGCATCCGTTTCGTGCGTCGCCGTCCCAATCGAGGTATCCGTCTGTGCATGTGCATTCACTGTTTGAACACATCATATTTTTACCGCATTTATTGTCGCATCCACCGCAGTTATCGATGTTATTTCGAGTGTCGATGCACTTGCCCTGGCAGATCTCGGCACCATCGCCATTGCATTCGGCCAGGCAGACGCCGTTTTTGCAGAACTTTACGCTGTTGCCGCATTTGTGATAGGGCCGTCCACAGTTGTTGACATCGGAGCGTACGTCGACGCATTTGCCGTTGGCGCATCCGTAGGTACATGTCAGCAGATCGCAGGGATCCGCTTTTTCGGGTTCTTCGACGGGTGGGTCGTTGATCACCGGATCTTGGGACGCGTCATTATCGCTGCCATCAACACAGCCAACGAGCATGGTCGCGGCCAACAAGCACAAAGCCCAGTGTTTTCGCATCATTGCTTACTCCATGATTTGTCGCTTGAACGGTGCCAACGCGGCGATCCGTTTCAGCAAACTGTCCAAAATATCTTTACATAGACGCGAACGAGAACGATGTCGAGAAATTTTGGGATTTTCTTTCGACGACGGGGGGGGGGGAGCGGCGAAGTTTTTTCACCGAACGCCACACACGTGTTTTTTAGGAACTGTCTGGGTGCGTCCTGTTAAGCGTGTTATCGGTTTTGCAGTGCAAACTTTTGTTAGGAACAGAGCGCTTTGTGAGAAAAAAGCGCATCGAAAAAAATAATTTAGGAAAAAAAAGGAGAATTGACATATATATATGGCGTGGCAGTTTTCTAATTTTGTCTTCAAAACGTGGACCTCCCGTTGGGGGGAAATCAGTAGTTTTGGTCGTTGGAAAACGTTTCGTTGTTATAGAAAGTAGGTTTTGGTGGGGCGGTAAATGAGTATTCAAAATAAATACAAAGACCGATTGTTTACGTATATATTTGGGAGTGAAGAAAACCGCGAATGGGCGCTAAGTCTGTACAATGCCGTGACTGGGGCTAATTACGGCGATTCTTCAGATCTCGAATTTACAACGATTAAGACGGTACTATATCTTGGTATGCATAATGATGTTTCGGTTCTGATCGATCATCAAATGGTGTTGTTTGAACAGCAATCTACAGTCAACCCGAATATGCCGCTTCGTATGCTTCAGTATGTGTCGTTGCTTTATGAGCAATATGTATCGAAAAATCACTATAACAAGTATGGATCGACCCTTATTGCTTTGCCTGTGAGTCGATTGTATGTTTTGTATAATGGCGTTAAACCTGAACAGGAAACTAAAGAGCTTCGTTTGAGTCAGGCATTTTGTAATGAAGATCTGAAGTCCGATGTTGAAGTTCGTGTGCATTTGATAAATATTAACTATGGTTCGAATCGTGGTATGATGTCGCTTTGTCAACCGCTTTGGGAATATGCCTGGATCGTTGATCAGATTAGACAAAAGACACAAAATATGGCATTAGAGGATGCGGTAGATTCGGTTATTCGAAGTATGCCTGGTAGTTTTGTGTTGTTTGAGTTTTTAAATTGTCACAGAGCGGAGGTCGTTGGTATGCTGTGCGAAGAATACGATGAGCAGAGTGTGATGGAAATGTTTAGAGCTGAAGGTAAGGCTGAAGGTAAGGCTGAAGGTAAGGCTGAAGGTAAGGCTGAAGGTAAGGCTGAAGGTAAGGCTGAAGGTAAGGCTGAAGGTAAGCTTCTGACATTGATCAAATTAGTTGATCAGCATTTGTTGTCATCTGAAATTGCAGCGAGTCAGCTCAACATCACGCTTGATGCGTTTGAAGTGCTTCGTCTGAATTCGCCATCTGATTAGTGAATTTTGACTCGTGATTAAATTGAATCGGTTTGGTTGGACATTTGTCAAAAATGTCGTCGTATTGTGAGGTCGTTGGTATGCTGTGCGAAGAATACGATGAACAGAGCGTGATGGAGATGTTTAGAGCTGAAGGAAGAGCTGAAGGAAGAGCTGAAGGAAGAGCTGAAGGAAGAGCTGAAGGTAAGCTTCTGACATTGGTCAAATTAGTTAATCTGCATTTGTTGACATCTGAAATTGCGGCGAGTCAGCTCAACGTCACGCTTGAAGCGTTTGAGGCGCTTCGTTTGAATCTGCAGTGCGATTGATCACAGGACATTTGTGTTTGAGGGGAAGGTCTTCCCCTACGCGTCTAGTGGCGGCGAATTTGTAGAGACGCAAAAATTTGTGTCTCTACAAATTCGCATTCGCCAATACGCCGCTACCCTTTCGCCTGGCAGGGCCTTTTACCGAGTTGGGATGTTGCGTTTCATTTGATGCCCGTGGTCATGCGTCTGCTTGGTTTTGATTGTTTGCTGCCAAAGACCGACAGGCTTGTTCTGGGGGCTTGTTCTTGGGCAAAGCTGTGTGGCTTGATCTGTTGTGAGATCGCGCGTTGTGTTGGTTGCGTGGAATACAGGCAGAGCAGTCATAAAAGTTGGGTGTTCGGACTTCGAAAAAGTTGTCACAGACGCGTTTAATAAGGTAAAATAATAAAGCGTATTTTTGCGTGTCTACGAAACGAATCCGGAGGATGGGATGCATCACAACAAGCGATGGGCAGGCCTTTTATTCAGTTTTGGACTGATGATGTGCGTGGCGACACCGGCCATGGCGCAGAGCCACTATTCCACGAAGCAGGCTCAGGAAAATTATGACGCAGGTATCAAGTATGAGCGTCAGGCCGAGGTGAAGGGCGATTCCAAGTATCTTGAGAAGGCGCTTGCGTCGTACAAAGAGGCTGTGGCCGCAGAACCGAATATGGCGAATGCGTATGTTCGACTTGGTTACGTGTATTATGCGTTGAATCGTAGTGCCGAAGCTGAAGATATGCTTCGTGCGGCGCTTCAGAAGAATCCGGATAACGTCGAGTTGAAGCATTATCTTGGTTTGAATCTGTTTCAGATCGGCAAGGTGGATGAAGCTCAGACGCTTCTGACCGAAGTCATTGAGGCGCGTAAGGACATTCCTGAGGCGTATTTTGTGCTTGGTAAGATTCAGTTAGACCGTGGCCAGTTTGAATCTGCCCAGATCAATTTTGGTAAATACGCAGATCTGACGCCGAACGATACGCAGGCTTATCGTGCATTGAGTCAGGCCTACATTCAGGCGAAGAATGTCGACGGAGCAGAGTCCTCATTAACGAAGCTTTTGGAACTTGATCCGAATGATGTCATAGCGACCATCAATATGGGGCATGTGAAATTTGAGCACGGCCAGATCGATGAGGCTGTGGCCCTGTATGAAAAAGCGTACAGCATGGACGATCGTCGCAGCGATCTGTTGTATACGATTGCGAGTGCGTATTACCTTTCTGGCCAGTATGAAGAGGCAATTCGACGTTTTAACCATGTTTTGGACCGTGACCCGTCGCACATGAGCGCCCAGTATTTTATTGCCGACAGCGAGCTTAAGCTCGGTCATTTGGATGAGGCTGAAAAAAGGTTTAAGGCTCTTGGCGAGAAAATGCCGGACTACCGGTACATTCGATTGAAACTGGACTACATTCAGCTTCAGCGTGGTGATCGCAAGACGATCAACGACGTTAAGCAGGAGATCGAGGAGACAGACCACCCAGACGATCTGCATTTTGGTGCAGTGATGCTTCGCCGTATGGGGGATCTGGATCAGTCGTTGGTATTGCATCGTCGTTTGTCAGACGCCAATCCGGACAATTCTGAATATGCGATTTTTTTGGCGCGTGATTATTTGGAATCTCACAATTATATGCAGGCGATCGAAGTGCTTCAGCCGGTCATTGATGAGGAATCGAACAACACGTTGGCGCGCGAGATGTTGAGTCTGACCTATCTTTATCAGGGTGCAGACGCCATGATGCTTGGTGATTTTGAGCAGGCGCGTCAGGTGTATGAACAGGCTTTGGCGATGGATATCCATGTGACTCAGGCTCAGTGCAGTCTTTCTCAGTTAGCGTTGCTTGAAGGCGACATGGATACGGCTTATGCAGCCTATCAGTCTGCAGAACAGATTTCTGCCGACGATCCGATGGTGATCAAACTGGCTGCGCAATTCGACATTATGGATGGAGCCCACGAATATGCGGTAAAACGTCTGAAAGAATTGAATGCGACGCAATCTACCCGTGCGATGGGTGGCACTGGTTGGTATTTGCTTGCAGTGGCTCAATCCAATCTTGGTCAATGGGAAGATGCCGAGCAATCGCTTGCTGAAGCCGAAAAGTTTGGTATTACCGATTCACCTGCCAATGCTGTTGTAGCGCTTGAAAGTGCGATGAAAGCGATCAAGAGCAATAACTATGAGCAGCTCGTCAAGGATCTTGATCGCATTGAGCAGTTTAAGGAAGGTCTGGATACGCCCGATAAGATTCGTTTTGACTATTTGACGGCAGTCAGTCACATTCGGAACAAGCGATATTCGCAGGCTAAATCGGCGCTCGAATCCGTAAGAGAGGATTTTGATAGTCTAACCGGCGATGGAAAGCGTCAGATCGTGGATAGCGGCGTGCTGGATATCAATTTCGAACTTGCCTATGTTTATTATGAGACGGGTAACCTGGATGCAGCGCTTTCAATCATTGAACGCAATCAGAACGATTCGTCGTTTAATGCGATCGAGACGGCGGTTCGCCGAAAACTTGGTTTTCAGGCTCTTCGCAGCAAGAAGTATGATAAGGCCCTGGAAAACTATGGCCGTCTTGATACACTTGGCTCCAAAACGACGTCTGATCAGTTCAACCTGGTCGTAGCTCGTTTGATGGCCAATCGTTTGTCGGATGCCAAGTCGACGCTCGAAAAATACGCTAATTCAGATGTTCCCGAAGGTGTTTTGAACTACGCGATTTACCTGGATCAGTCGGGGGATTCTGCGTTGGCTACGCGATATTATGAAAAGTATGTTGGTATGAGCAAAGCCCGTAAGGCCGAAGAGGTCCGACGTATGCTTGCGACCAAACAGCGTGTCTGGGGCTCCCAGAACACGAATAACTAGGTACGGAGGTGAGCCCGATGAAACGTCTTTTGACGATGTTTTTTGCCGGTTGCGTATTCGTCGTTCCCGTGACAGCGATGGCGCAGGTTCATACGGTAGCGATCTTCGCACCGAGTCTTGATTTTAAGGATGGTGCTGCCCGTAACGCCTTTGTGACAAAAGTCGCGAAGTCGTTGAGTGACAAGACCGGATTGGATTGGACGGGGAGCGCGTTTGCGCGAGCTTCGGACTTTGAAGCGGCGCGTGCCAACGTCGACCTTGCGATCCTTGATGCTGACTATTTTTCGGGTAAATCTGGTTCGTTGAAGCCAATCGCCATGTTGGCCGCGAATGGCACATCGTCGCGTCGTTTGAAAGTCATTGCCAAACGTGGTGCGAGTGACAAACTCTACCAATATCGTGGCAAACGTCTGACGCTCGTTGCCTCATCGCCACTCGTGAAGTCTTTCTTTACGTCGAATGTACTTGGCAACGAAGTTAAGGCTGACGAGTATTTTGGTTCCATCGACGAAGCTCGTGACATTCGTTCTGCACTCAATGCTATTGAACTTGGTAAGGCAGATCTTACGATGACTTATGAAGGCTATGACAGCGGTTACACAACCGTGTACACGTCTCCGACCGTCGCTTTGCCTGTCATCGCGATGAACGTCTCTCGTCTTTCAACGTCGGAAGCCGAAAATGTCAAAAATGCTGTATTGGATATCAGCATCAGTTCGACGATCATCACAGGCGTAGCCAGCTATAGCGCGTCTGACGCATCGTCATTCAAGCGTATTGCGAGTGAAAAGAAAGCTAGTACGCTTGAATATCAACCGATGGATCCCGAATCCGTCTCTATTCCGGTGAGGGCGGTTGCGCTGAAAGATCGAACGGAAGGTATTTTATTCAATCCGTTCCAGGTCACGTATATTCCAACCCTCGACGAACTGGATGTCGTTCTCGATCGTAGACTTTAACTGTCACGGAGACTCTTTATGATGAAAGTCGTGCCAACATTGCTTGGCGATACCGCAACCATTTTGCTCCTTTCCTCAGAACCCAAGGAACAGCTGATTCTGACGAAGATTCTTTCGGCGACGGGTTGTCGTCTTCAGGTGGTCAATACGATCCAGGAAGCCGAACAGACGATCATGCAGTCCAACATCGATTTGCTCGTGGCCGATTATGATCAGGAATCGCAAAAACTTGAAGCAAACGGATTGGCTGCTTTTGATAACTTTTTGAGTCGTTTTTCCATGCAGAGTGCTTCTCGCTGGGTAAACGGCCATACCAAGATTCTTTTGTTGGCAGAACGTCGTAATAACGAAGAGATGAGAAACATCTTTAATTTGTCGTTCGTCAGTAATATCGTGGCTAAAAGCCACAATTTTGATCCTGATGAATTGATCATTACGGTTGGTAAGATCGTTCGCAACGACATTTTTGGCCCTGAAAAGTATTTGTGTTATGGCTCCATGCCAATCGCGTATGAAGTGTCGTCGAGTTCTCAAAAAGAACTTCTGCTGCAGTCACTACGCGATTATGCCGAGGGACTTGGCGTGAATAAACGCATCGTTGGCGCAGCCTGCACGGTTGCTGATGAGCTTTTGATGAATGCCATCTACAATGCGCCGATCTATCCAAACGGCGTTCGTCCCTACGCGCGTCGAATGCGTACGGTGCCGGTCGATCTTGAACCCAACGAAACCTGCTTCTTTTCGTTTGCGAGCGACGGTCGTCAGCTCGTAATCTCTGTGCGCGACAGATTCGGTTCGTTGACGCCCGAAAAGATCCGTTCGTATATGTCCCGCTGCTTTGGTATGGGGAACGACCAGATCGAACAAAAACAGGGTGGTGCTGGAATGGGGTTCTACTTCATCATGCAGAATCTCAACAAATTGATCGTGAATATCAGTCCGGGACGTGGTACCGAATTTATCGGAATTTTGGATATCTCAGGAACGTATCGTGAATATGTTGAACGCTATAAATCGTTCCATATTTTTGTAGGCTAAATAACAGCATGAAATCATTACAGCGTTTAGTTTTGAGCGTGGTCATGCTTTTGGGCACGGCATCGTTTGCTAATGCTCAGGAAGAACCAGCGGCTGCGCCGGTCGAAGAAGAAGCTCTTATCGCGGATGAGGTCAGTGATGCTGACGTTCTCGTTGCGGATGAGTCCCTGACGGCATCGGAAAACCTTGCCGCCGATGAAATCGTCGTGCCTTTTGGTGAAGAAGAGTCTGTGGATGAGGATGGCCCCGTCGAAGATGACGTCGAGCTCTCACTGCCTGACCCCGTTTACACCATCGAATCCATTGAGATCCTCGGCAATCGCTCGATCACCCGTGAACGCATTCTGACGACGATGGGCATTCAGGAAGGGGATGAGATCCTTTTGAGCGATCTGGAAACGGCCAAAGTTCGTTTGAATGCAAAGGGCGCCGTTCAGGCCGTCGATATGTCGTTGGCTCCCGGTTCTGAAAAGGGCAAAATTCGTATTGAGCTGCGCGTCGAAGACCGTATGTCGTTTCAGGTGAACGATTACTACATCGGTGTGAGCAAGAAATCCGAGTTTTGGGGCGGTATGAACGTGAGCTGGCTCAACCTGTTTGGGACAGGGCACCGTCTCAACACGGCGTTTGTTGCCTCCATGGACAGTGAATATGCATGGCGCGTCAATTATGTTATTCCAAAGATCGCGGGCTCGATTTTCTCGTTATCGATGGGCTTTCACCTTCTGGAATACAAAGAAGATATGGCGCCGCGTTATGCGCAGTTGAGCGAAGTCGAGCGCGAAGACGTGCCGAACTGGTATCCATTAGACCAGCTTGAATTGCGTCGTCACAGCTTTAGCGTGGTGGCAAGTGCGCATTTTCTGGATCACCTTTCTTTGTTTGTTGGCGTTCAGCCCGAGTTTATGTCGCGTGATGACAGTCGTTTGAGCGATATCGCGCGTTTATCAGCGCATGATTTCGTGAAAGCAGGGTCCTCCGTCAACACGGTGATGCAGGCAAGCTTGGTGTTCGATACGCGTAGAAGCTTCAGAATGGCGCTGAACGGACACTCGGTCGGTCTAAACCTGTCGGGTACGTTCAAGACGGCTGCGTCCGATTATGAATATATTCGTGCGGTCTTGTTCCACCAAAGCAACTTCTCGTTGGGCGCGGAACACGTGCTTCGTTTGGGCACCTTTGCTGGTCTGATCGCTGGCGATGCGCCGTATTACGAAAAATTCCGTTTTGGCGACTTCTATTCGTTCGTGTCCAGTCGTGTGCTCGGTTTCAACCCGACCAATACGCGTTCACTCGATATCTTCAAAACCGGGGCAGATACGTTGGGCTACGAGGATTACCTCGTGTCACTCAACCTCGAATATGCGTGGCAACATGTGTTGAATGTGGCGAATATCAACAAACTTGAAGTATACGGGCGCGTGGGCGCCACGTATGCTGATTCGTTTAAACTGACGAATTATGAGATCGGTCTTTCGCAAGACCGTGCGAATAATGACGTTGAACGTAAAGCTTTTCCGTGTGATGGTAGTGTCGATCTCGGTGTAAGACTCCAAACTGAGTTTGGCTTTTTCAATGTTTCACTTAGCTATGTGCTGAATCTTATTCCGTGGTAATCATGCGTAGATATCTCACTTTAATATTGGCCGGTCTGTTCTCGGTCGTGAGTTCGCAGGCGTTCGCGGACGATTCCATTCTGTGTACGGCGCAGGATCAGATGCTTGTGTGCAACCTGTCTGTTGAAAACCTCATGACGCGAGCTTCCAAAGTTATGACAAATGGCTGGGAGAATCAGATCGAAATTCTGTATGAATTGATCGATTCGAACGAAAATGTCGTGAAAACGAGCAAGCTTTCTGCCGCACAGCGTTGTTATATCGATCCATTTGAGTCACCGTGTTTGGTTTTGTGGCGTGGTGCCAAAGCCTGGCGCGAGTATCGCGACGAACGCATGTTTCTGACAGCCATGTCGACGATTACAGCCCAAGCGATGAAACTCAAGGATCTGGCTCCTGATAACTACCGTGTGCGCGCGACGCTGACTGTTCAGTCTGGCTCTACGCGTCAAATGCAGGACGTCAAGCAATGGTTTAGGCAATCGGGAACGGATACGTCGCGTTCGAGCGATTCGAGCCTCATCGGTTCGTTCATCAGTTCATATACGCCCGAAGCGCTCATTTTCTCGAAATACATTGAGATTCTTGAAACGACGAATTTCTTTATTGATCCGTCATTTTAAGATTCGTTTTCGCGGTGCCTCGGCACCGCTTTTTTTATTTTATGTGGGTACAAAAAAAGGCTCCGAAGATCGGAGCCTTTTTTTTAGTTTAAACTAGTCTTAGTGTTTATTGATGAGCGTTTCAACGCGTGCGTCAACCCACGTCTGCAACTGAGGTTTGATTTCCTGCTGGATGAGTTTTTTGACGTAGTGAGCGACGTAAGCCGGCAACAACTGTTTGACGGCCGCGACGATCTCGGCACGAATGGCAGGATCGATATCCGAACCGCCTTCGGGTACGGCATTAAGGGCCGAGGAGGCGCCTGAAACAGAGACATTAGAGACCGAGGAGACGGTTGCTGGTTTGGAAACGACGCCGGAATTGGGGCTGACGGGCGTGGCTTCATCAGGATTCTTTGCAGCGGGTGCAGCAACGGGACGTTCCGGAAGGGGTTCTGGAGCAACCGCGGTGTTTGCGGGAGACGAGCCCACGGGGAAGTTGAAGCGTTTTGCAGCCGCAGCGCCAGGCGCGAGCGGAGCGGTAGGCGGTGCAGGCGGCATGGTGATCGGCGCCGTCTGAGGGGCTGGTTCGGCAGCACCACCTTTTGCAGCACTGTAAGCGGCTTCTTCTGCGTTGAAATAATCGTCCGTCTTGAACGGTTTGATGATGACATCGACGGCGCCTTTTTCTTTGGCGAGATCGGCGTTGCAATCGGCATAAGTGCCACCCATCATCACGATACCGTGATTGTCACCGACGTGGGAAGCGATCCATTCATAGACATCGGCATCGGGGAGCGTGTAGTCGACGAAGATAACTTCGGGGTTCTCGGCTTTAATGATGTTTTCGGCTTCGGCAGCACTTCCAGCGGTCAAAATTTTGTCATCTAAGCCGCGGTGAATCATTTCACAAAGTTTTCTGATGGTTTTGCTGTCGTCAATGACGAGAATTTTTTTCATATCTAATTCCCTTTTGTCCTCATAAAAATGTGAATGGACCGAACCAAAAAATAATGAAGCGTGCGAACCGACGAAGTGGAACGCGAAGAGCTATACGAGCTCCCATAATCTCATCAATCATACCATATTCTGACTAATAACGTCAATACAACATGGGCTTTTCAAGCAATTACACATGTTCGAACGTGTTTCTCAGAGCCTGAGCCGTGAGCGTGTTCTCGCGCATGAGCTGTGCCGGTGTGCCGCAAAAAACGATGTTTCCGCCTTCTGGTCCGGCCTCTGGTCCCAACTCTATCACGTAATGGGATTGGGCTATAAAATCGAGGTTATGCTCGACGACGATGACGCTTGCGCCGGCTTTGACGATGCGGTTAAGTGCGCGTAACAGGCATTCGACATCCTGCATGTGAAGCCCGACCGTGGGTTCGTCGAAAATGAACAGCGTGTCTTTCATGCGTGGCCGATCGAGGTACATGGCGAGTCTAAATCGCTGATACTCACCGCCTGAAAGCTCGGAACTGGGCTGTCCAAGGTGGACGTAGTCGAGGCCAACTTCCATGAATGATTGAAGAGCCTGGGTGATGTGCGGATAAGCACTGAAAAATTGCATAGCTTCGGCGACCGACATGTCGGTGACGTCAGCAATGGTTTTGCCGTTAAACGTTACAGAAAGCACGTCGTCGTTGTAGCGTCGGCCTTTGCACGCCGGACAGGGTTTTCGGATGTCGCTCATGAACATCATTTCGATGGTCTGATAGCCAAGGCCTTCGCATTCCAGACAGCGTCCCGAGGGGGCGTTGAACGAAAAACAGCTGGCGGTGAGTCCCAGATCACGCGCGGCTTGTTGTTTGGCAAAAAGGTCGCGGATCTCTGTAAACGCGCGGGTGACGGTCAGAATGCTGGAGCGCGCGGAACGGCCCACACTTTGTTGCTGCATCATGACGATCTCGTCGAATTGGTCCAAACCACGAATGTCGTTGCATAGTGGTGAAATGGATTCGTCCATGTCGTTTTCGGAAGAGTTTTCGTTCTCTTCTTCCGACATTTTCGTCGACTTCTCTGCCTGGTTGAGTTGCACCCAGGCGTATAGAACGTCCGAGACGAGTGAGGACTTGCCGGAACCGCTGACCCCGGCGATCGTGACGAGGCGCCCTGTCGGAATTTCGACGTCGATGTTTTGAAGGTTATTGGCGTAGGCACCGATGATCTGGATCGGCGTGTTGATTGGACAAGCCTGGTCAAAAGCCACGTCGTAGGGTTTGGCCTGGTCCTGTTTGCGCATCATTCGTCCTGTGGGCGTATCACTGTCGTGCAGCGCTTTTACATCGCCTTCAAAAATGATTTCGCCGCCGTCGTCCCCCGCTTTGGGGCCAAGTTCGATGACGTGGTCAGCGTGTTGGATGATGTCGACATCGTGCTCGACGACGACGAGCGTATTTCCCATGTCGCGCAATGATTCGATGACATTGGCGAGCATGAGGCTGTCACGCGGATGCAGCCCGGCTGTAGGCTCGTCGAGCACGTAAAGCGTGTCAGTCAAACCGCGTCCAAGGCCGCACCCCAAGTGCAGACGCTGACTTTCGCCGCCACTCAGCGTTTTGGTGCGGCGGTCGAGGGTCAAATAGCCCAGTCCGACCTGGCAAAGTGTTCTGAGTCGAAACTGCACTTCTTCGATGGGCGTTTCTAGACCGGTGTTGCGGGCAAATTCGGGGGTGATCGCGTCAAAAAAGTCGCGCGCCTCGGCGAGTGTCATGGACATGATTTCGTGAAACGTCTTGTTGAGAAAACGAACGTATCGCGAAACGGGGGACAGACCGGTGCCTTGGCAAGACTGACATGGCGAATAGCCGCGGTATTTGGCAATCAACAGGCGATTAAGGAATTTGTTGCTGTTCGACTGAAGGTATTCAAAGAAGCCTGCGACGCCTTTGTAGGGCGGTTTGCCGAATTTGACGAGCTCGCGTTGTTCAGGCGTCAACGCATTGAAGGGCACGTCAACTGGAATGTTCTGTCGCTCGCAAAAGGCGAGCAACTGACTGCGTCGCTGGTGCTTTGATGGAGTGGCAAACGGACGAATGGCGTCGTTTAGAAGCGTTCTGGCTGGCGCGATGACTTTTTTCCAGTCGATGCCGGCCGTCATGCCAAAGCCAGTGCAGACGCTGCAGGCGCCGATCGTCGAGTTGGGGTCAAACATTTCGACGCGCAGCGACGGGTAGACTTCGCCGCACTTTTGACACGCAAAGGCTTTGGAGCAGGCCACCGTCGTGGGCTGATCGCCTAAAATATCCATGTAGGCTTTGCCATCGCCCATTCTGAAAGCTTCTTCGAGCGCTTCACTCATGCGCGGATCGAGTTCTGGGCCATTTTTGAACACGAGTCGATCGATGAGCACGTTGAATGATCGTGATCTGAGCAATTTTTCGACGTCGGCTTCGGCGAGTTCAACGATGGTCTGATCGATCCATAAACGTTGATATCCGAGTGCAGCCAGGGCTTCCAGGCGCGAAGCCGCCGATTCTCCTTCGATCAGCTCGACTTTGGCATAAAGGATGATTTTGAGTCGGTCGCCGAGTGCAGCCAGTCGTTCGTGAATGACTTTTTCGTCGTCTACCCCAACCTTGCCCCCGCAACTCAAACAAGTCAACTCGCCCGCATTGGCGAAGATCTGTGACAGGTAAAAGAGGATCTCGCTGACGGTCGCCACGTTCGAGCGTGGGTGGCTGTAGCTGCTCTGTTGGCGCAGGGCGAGCGCCGGCAGGCAGTTTTCGATGCGGTCTATGGGCGGTTTGGGCATTTCGTCCAAAAACATGCGCGAGTAGGTGGACATTGCCTCAAAAAAGCGTCGTTGACCTTCGGCATAAAGCGTATCGAAGGCGAGCGAGGATTTTCCGGAGCCGCTCACGCCCGTGAGAACCGTGAATTGGTTGAGGGGAATGCGGCAATCGATGTTTTTGAGGTTATTGGTTTTTACGCCGAAGAGTTCGATGGCATCGAGATCTTGAGTCATGAGGTTCAAAATTGGGCAAAAAAAATCCCCGCTGGTGATCAGTGGGGAATATGGGGGATGGGGCGCGTGCTATTTCGAAAGCCGCCCTTCGGGGGCTTTCTCAATACGCACGACGGCTCCGGCTATCTTCGATACGCCTCCGCAAGTGCAACCGACTTGAAGCGCCGGCGACGTCATTTAGTTGACGTTGACGTTGGGGCTTGACGTAATGAGTTTGCCGTTACCACCACAATGTTTGGTTTCATCATTGAGTCTTGCGAGGGGTTTGCCGTTCACATAGACGTTATTGCTGCCTTCGTTAATGGTGTAGGTGTTGGGGCCGCAACAAACGGCGTGAATGCCGGGGTCGCCTTTTCGTGCGGCACCGAGCCCGTTGATGAAAACGTTGGTGGACGCGCTGATGACGGGACCGAGGCAGGTATGAGGACAAACGTAACACACGTGCGCATCGCCAGTAATCAGTGCGATATCAGAAAGTCTAACAGCTGCAGGCATGGTTAAATCTCCTTTGTGAGGTCAAAAGTCCTCACATAATATGACACAGAATAGACAAAAGCGCAATTTTTGTTCCCAACGGTCGAGAAATTTTGTGACAGCCCAGGCAAGGATCACAATTTATTTTTGGGGACGGTAGAGACGTGTGGACCACGCGGGGGACGGTAGAGACGTGTGGACCACGCGGGGGACGGTAGAGACGTGTGGACCACGCGGGGGACGGTAGAGACGTGTGGACCACGCGTCTCTACCGGTCCCCCCCATTTGTTAGTTTGCAGGTGCGGCCTCAGGCGCGGGGGCTGCTTCAGGTGCGGGTGCGGGAGCCACTTCTGGTGCGGGCGCCATGGCGGGATGGGGGCCGCGGTGAGGCATCGGCATGCCGTCGGGGCGGGCACCGCGGTGCATCATGGGCATGCCTTCACGGGGAGGCATCGGGGGAAGACCTTCGGCGCCGTCAGGACGCGGTCCGCGAGGCGGCATTGCACCACCTTCAGGGGCCATACCGTCACCCGGGCGGCCATCGGGGCCGGGACGATGCATATTTCTCATGGGACGACCGAGACGGCCGTGGGCGCCTTTTATGTCAGCCTTTCCGTCTTCGATAATTTTTTTGTAGAGGGCTTCGCCGGTCAGGCCCTGCTCGGTGTATTTCTTGGCATTTTCGGCTTCTTTGTCGATGGCAGCCTGGAACTGTTCGATCGGCTGGGCACCGGAAAGACGCGTACCGTTAATGAAGAAGTGG
>JAZUKH010000163.1:0-2512 GCA_045643185.1 Myxococcota bacterium
GTGAAAAATCCTCACATTACTTTGCCAACGTCCCCCGTGAAGCGAATGCCACGACACTCGTTGAACTCGCCGAAATGTTGCGTCGCGTCATGACGGGACAGTTTTTGAACCTGACGCCCGACCACTTCACATTATTGCGCGACGCCCTGCACGAAGCGCCATCCTGTGTTGGTGTGGGCGTTGAACGCGTACACCCAGGCTACCAGGTCTTTAACAAAGGCGGACGCGTCATTGGAGACGACCGGCTTGAGATCGCCTACATCACGGATACAGACGATCGACCGGTCTATCTGCTCGCACTCAGCCTACCGTATTCCGAAACGGTCGATGACCTCACCAACGAATTCGCATGGCAACTCATCACCGCCATCGACGAGATCGAAAGTCACCGAACTGAAGGTTCAGAAGAGGCAAAATAAACAGAATACGCGAACAAACCGTGTTTCAAACACGATGACCTATGCCCCCCTCATTGATCACGCTTAACCTGGTGAATTGACAAGCAAAACGTTGACGCTAAAATACATTCGCCGTAAATTAACGGGTTCAGGAGGAACTGAATACGGAGGTCCCCAATGAAATTCAATCGCTCAAACCTGTCCAAAGGCATGACGCTCATTGAACTCATGATCGTCGTTGCTATCATTGCCATACTTGCTTCGCTTGCCGTCGTAAATATTCGCAGCAACAAAAGTCACAACGCCCTGACCGAGTTTAACAACCAAATGCTTTCTGCATTAACCGGGCAACGCTCACGCGCACTCACGACGAGCCGCGCAACTTACCTCATCTTCAATAATGGCAAAATTGATCTGAAGATCGGAAACGACTCGCGTTGCACATCCCAGGAAAATGCACTGATCGAGATTCACTACGGCGACACCAAGATCGGTAGCTACACCAGCCAGAATGTTGGCTTCGACATCACGGCTTCGAACTCGGGTCAAAAACGAACGCTCAACGCCATCGACAACGCGACGTTCTACACCAGCAATGATCCGCTCGTGACCTACGCGATCGAAACAACTTCATACAAAGTTGCAAGCAATGCCGTCACAAAGAATGCCGCCAAAGCACAAACAGGCACGATCTACGTCTGTTTCCAGCCCAATGGCCAGGCCGAATTCCTCAATGCTTCCGGACGTTTGAACGACAGTGAGTTGATCCTCAAACTTCAAAGTACCCATAGTGACGAAGTGGGTGGCTACGGCGAGATCGTCATCGAACAATATGGTAGCATTCACGCTCGTTACGTCTCTTTTGCCGAAGCCGGCATCACACCAGGCGGCGAAGAAACATAACTCGGCAACGCATTTTTCTCAAAATCAATTCATTTCAAAGCCTCCCTTCGGAGGCTTTTTTGTCGTTTTTTATGATGAAACCCAGATCTATTCAGATATTCGTTCGTTTGTTCTCAGCCCTTGCCTTCACGAGTTTTGGCATCGGCGTTCAAACCCAAACTGCCGTCGCACAGAGTCAGGCTTTTACAGCCGAAGACAACCACGCCTTGCTATATGCCAAACAAATTCAGTTTTCAAACGACGGCAGTCCCGTCATTCGCATGCGCATCGCTGACGACCAGAAATCCATTCGTTTGACCCCCAAAAAAGGCTTTGTGGTTTATCCCGATGGCCCTGGCGGCAGTTTTGTGACGCTTCCAGGCGGCGAGTCCTACACGATTACCGGTCAGGTGCCGCAACCGGGCAAATATCGTTACGGCGTCATTCTTTCGCGCGCCAAATCCCCCGATGCGCTCAAAGCCGCTGAGACCCGCTTTCAAGCGTCGATCGGCAAGACTGAGACCGTCGCACTTGGTTCCCTGTTTGCGCTAAAAGGCAAGGTCTTTGACAACCGCGAACACGTACTTATGACCGAGCGCACGGATGACAAAAAAGCTGCCCAAGCCCGTCTCAACCAGCTCAAACAAGCTTACCCTGACAACGATTTTGAACTCTACGACGAGTTACAGTCCTATCCCAAATTAACCGTCACGTTATCGAATGCACACGGCGATATCAGTGTCGTCAATGCCAACCTGATGTGGCTGAGTTTTGATCAAAACGAGGTCGTTGTGCACGACATTCCTGATGAAAAAGGCAACGCACGCAACCTGACGCTGAACGGCAATCTGATCTTTACACCAGACAGTGATGCACGACTGAGTCTAGTTCAAGCAGCCAGTGTCGAAACGATCTTACGCGGCATCGTCCCAGCCGAAGTTTTTTCGACGGCACCAGCGGCTGCGCTCGAAGCCCAGGCCATTGCGGCACGTACCACGTTAATCTCACAGATCGGTTCGCGCCACCAGGCGGATCCCTATCACCTCTGTAACACGCAGCACTGTCAGGTGTACAACGGCTTGAGTGCCGCAACCCCAGCTACCGACCGAGCCATTCAAAATACACGAGGTCAGATCCTGTTTTCAGGCAACGAACTCGTTCAAAGTTACTACTCGTCTAACTGCGGTGGCTCGTCGGCGACGGCCTATGAAACCTGGAACCTGCCTGACACG
>JAZUKH010000164.1:0-32847 GCA_045643185.1 Myxococcota bacterium
GCTGCTGATAGAACGAAATACCGTTTGTGTTACAACGGGATCGGTTTTTCCACCCGGATCGGTGGATGGGTCTTCTTCACTGCCGCCACCACAGGAAGTCATACACAACATAGCGGCAATAGCTGAAAATGCGAACAGAAAGCGATGATTGTTTTTTCTCATAAATATACCAAAAAAAGAGAACAGAAATAAATTCACTGCTGTTCAACAGTGAATCCTAAAACTAACCGGTTCGACACTCGAAACAATAAGCGATTCGCCCAAACCTCTTGAAAGGAGAGCCGAACCGGGGGGCTTTTTAGCATAGACCGTTATGTTTTTAATAGTTTTCTCAAGACATAAAATCGTCATAACGAACCGTTTGAAGTGTCTAGTTTTATAGATCGTTATTTCTCACCAAGCGCTTTCGACCACGACGTGTCTGCCATCGGTGGTGACGCGGATCGAGCCCTGTTCGTCGGTGCGAAGCGGTCTGGCGCCAAAACGGGCGCTTCGTCGCAGCACTTCAACGCTGGGGAAGTGGTAACGATTGTTTCGCCCAACGCTGTAGACCATGAACTGCGGCGTCGTGGCGGCCAACCACGCCTCACTGGTCGAGTGTTTTGACCCATGGTGCCCGGCCTTGAGCAGCGTGACGTCGAGTTGGTCGCCCAACTGGTCGATGAGCCGCGATTCGACGGCGACCCCGGCGTCGCCTGTCAACAGCGCCGAAAACGCGCCATAACTCAGCTTAAAGACGATCGACTGGTCGTTTTTTGAGAACTCAGGCGCCAACGCGGAACTCGGCGAGCCACCGGGTGCCTTAGCCAGCCTCGGCAAGGCATTCGCCGACGTACACGATGGCCACAAGCGCTCAAACGTAACCTCGCCCCAGACCTTCGTGTCAGCCAGTTCACAAATATCTCTGGTCACGATGCCGTGACGCTCGAGCGCGTTTTGAAGCGCCCCATAGGCGTCTTCAGGCACCGAGTCGCCGTTGTGCCAAAACTCACCGACCTCGACGTGGTCGACGACCGAGGCGAGCGCGGCGTAATGGTCATAATCAGGGTGCGTCAGCAACACGACGTCGATGCGATCAATGCCGAGATACTGCAAATACGGGATCAGATGTGCCTTAGCCATGTCGAACGAGCTTCCAAGCGGCTCGCCGGCATCGACGAGCATCGTGGTGCCATCGGGATACTCGATGAGCGTGGCATCCGCTTGTCCCATGCTCACAAACGTCAGACGCAAGTCGTGAGAGCCGAACCAGCAACGCGGCCAGATTGCGCTCACGAGCGTCACGACGACGGCGCAGCCGATCGCGGCGCGCGTCAAATACCGACGCCAAAGGCTCGGCACAGCGCTCAACACGGTCATGGCGGCCAAAAAACTGAAGCTGGCGAGTACGAGCCAGTGCGGCGGCAAACGCAGACAAGCCAAAGGCAAGTGATGTGCGAGCCAGATCATGGCTTGCACAAACCAGTTTTCGGCAACGCCCGAGACGACGCCCAACACGTGACCGACAACGGGCCACGACGAAGTCATGGCCGCCAACAGACTGAGTGGCAGCAAGACGAACGACACGGCTGGGATCGCCACCAAATTGGCGACGGAGCCCAAAAACGGCAACTGACCAAAGTGCCAGATCGCAAACGGCGCGGTCGTCAGCGTCGACCCAAGCGTCATGATCATCGTCATGGCCAAGCCGCTCAGAAAGGCGCGCAACCGGGCGTGATGCACGTGGTCGAGCATCCAGACCTTGACGGGTTCCTGCCACAGCCCGAGCGTGCAAAAGATGCCGAGCACGGCACCCAGTGAGAGCTGAAAACTGGCCTGGAACAAGGCATTTGGGTCAATGACGAGGATGAGCGTACCCGCGAGTGCCAGATTTCTGATCGAGTTTGGTTTTCGCCCGTCGAGGCGCCCAAGCAAACAGGCATACATCATAATGAGGGCACGCTGCGCGCTGATCGGCGCGCCGACCACCAGCACGTAGAGCCACAACAGAGCGAGCGAGAGGCACGACGTCGCGCGACGTCGCCCGTATCGACGCAAAATGCGGGGAAACAGGTTCATGAGGTGATCGATGCACCAGGTGAGAGCGACGGCGATCAAGCCGAAGTGGAGCCCGCTGACCGCCAACACGTGAGCGATACCGAGCGTCGCAAAAGCCTGACGGGTTTCGTCGTCGAGTGTTTTGGACACGCCGAGTGAGAGAGCGGGCGACACGCCGTAGGCCGAGTCGGGCATCATGGCTGCGTGAGCGTCGAGGCGCAGCGCGTCGATGCGTCGTCGCAACCAGCTTTGGTCGAGCTCGTAACGCTCGAACGGCGTGAAGCGCGGATGACCGTGTTCAAACGTCGACGCGCGCTGAAAGGTGAGCCACATGTTTTGGATGCGCATCCAGGCGCGCGTGTCGAATGCCCCCGGCGTGTCTGCGGGCAAGGGCAAGTCAAAGGTGCCGAGTGCGCGGATGCCTTCACCGCGTTGAATGACCTCGTCGTCGGCCAGACGCAGTCGCGTCAGAAAAGCGCCGGTTTTTTCGATCTCACCGCATTGCCAGTGATGCACTTCGACGATGACCGCCGAATCACCGGGCAGGCGTCCCGTCGCGGCTTGCGCCTCGACGACACACGGCACGCCGGTCGGGGCCAACTGCGCGGGCACGGGGGCCCCGATGACGAGCCCGAACCACGTCCAGGCGAGCAGCCAGGCAGCCATGCCGTAGTGCCGGCGACGAACGCCGTGAAAGCGCCAAACCAGGATCGCCGCCAAAACCAGCAAGACCGCGCACGCGAGCAGCCACGCCGTGCCCACGCCCAACACGACGCGGCCATCCGCTCGTCGGATGACCGCGCGACAAACTTCGCTGGCACGCCAAATGCCGACCATGAAGGCCACAAAACTCCAGTACCACGGCGTCAAACGCCCCGTCAGTGTCCGACGGATCCTAATTTTTTCTATGCCAAGCGCGATTTCGTACAATTCCATGACGGTTAAATACCTCCCCTATGTATTCCCCAGCGCGTCGAAAAACGTGACATTTTATTTTCAAAAAAGTGCGTTTTGGGCCCTGCCAGGCGAGGGGGTCGCGGCGTATTTCTCGAAATAGCCGCGCAGGGGGAGACTTCCCCCTCCTCAAACAACCTTAAAAACTGTGGCAATGTCGCTTTTTGTGTGACAATCATTGTTTTAAGGCTTGGATAAGGTTAAACTTAGCGACTGTAATACTTTCCTACCCCAGAATTTGGAGAACGAACCCATGGGAACCAACTTATCGGATATTATCAAAGCGGCAGAAGAGGCCGTGAACGCGCACGAAGCGAAGAAGCCTCAACCCAAAGCGACGATGATCAACCTTTCCCCTATCTCTATGGATCCGACATCAAAGCAGACGTGCGTCGGCCTGTCGCCGATCTCTTCTGACCCGGAAGAAGCCAGGAGAGCGCTCGCGGCAGCTCAGATGGCATCTTCCGATATCACCAACGCGGATACGGTGCCGCCTCCGGCGCTCAACGAAATTCCGGCAAGCGATGTCGAATTGATATTGCATGGTGATCACACGTCGACACCGGCCCAGGCGCTTGATGTGATTGAATTGGGAGACAGCTCGCTCGAATTTAATGATGCCGTCGTTGATTTCATGAAAGATGATGAGGTTTCGGAAGAGATCGAACTCGACATGGACAACTTCGAACTGGTCGACTCTTTTGACCAGCCGCCCACCGAAGAGATCACACCGTATCAACCGACCGAACGCGAGATCGAGTTGGAAGAACGCATTACCATTTTGACGAAGAACCTCGAAGAGATGACGACCGCCAAAGCCTGCGTGGAAAGTCGAGTGCTGCAGCTTCAGGAAAAGCTCGTGCGTTCAACAGCCGACTTTGACAACTACCGCAAACGCGTTGCCCGTGACAAGGAACAGTTCCAGTTTCAGACGGAACGCCGCATCATCACCGACTTTTTGGGCGTCATGGACAATTTTGAACGCGCGATCTCGCATGCAAAACAGGCGAGTGATTTTGAAAACCTGTTGCATGGCGTGGAGTTGATCGCCAAACAGTATTATTCGGCCCTCACCAAGCATGGCTGCACGCAGTTCGACAGCCTTGGTCAGCAATTTGACCCGGCCTTCCACGACGTTTTGAGCAAGGTCGAAGACAACTCCGTTCGAAACAATACGATCGTTCAGGAACATCTGAAAGGTTACATGCATCAGGGCGTGTTATTGCGTCCAGCCATGGTCGTCGTAGCACAAAACGACCAGGATGACGAATCGACCGAATTACATTCCTTCGATGAGATAGAAGAAAAGTTAAAACTCGCCGAAGAACAGCTTTCCAAAGAAAAAAACGTGGAGAGCATAAGAATTAGCGATAACACCGCCAGTTCGGAAGAAGATGAAGATTAATTTAGGAGCTTGATTTATGTCAAAAGTCATCGGGATTGACCTTGGAACTACAAACTCATGCGTCTCCGTCATCGAAGGCCGAGAAGTCACCGTCATAACCAACCGTGAGGGTTCACGCACGACCCCCTCCGTCGTTGCCTTTACGCAGAACGGTGAAACGCTTGTCGGGCAGATGGCGCGTCGTCAGGCAGCCAAAAACCACGAAGGCACCATTTTTGCGGTCAAACGTCTTATTGGACGAACGATGGACGATCCCGAAGTCGCGCGCATGCAGGAACTTGCCCCGTACGCCATCGTGCCCATGGGAGACGGCGAACGCCAGTTTCCGGGCATCGCGATCAACGACAAAGTCTATAGTCCACAAGAAATTTCGGCGCTCATCCTCGCCAAACTCAAAGAGATCGCCGAAGAATACATTGGTGAAAGCGTCGACCAAGCCATCATCACGGTGCCCGCAAACTTCAATGACTCGCAACGCCAGGCAACGCGCGATGCCGGTCGTATCGCAGGGCTCGAAGTTCTGCGCGTCATCAACGAACCGACGGCAGCCTCACTCGCCTACGGCTTTGGTGAAGACCGCGACGAGACCATCATCGTTTACGACTTTGGTGGCGGCACGTTCGATATTTCCATTCTGCGACTCGGTGACGGTCTTTACGAAGTCCTTTCGACCCTCGGTGACCCATTCCTCGGCGGCGAAGATTTCGACAACGCCATCGTCGAACACCTCGTCAACGAATTCAACGCCAAACATAACATCGACCTGACACAGGATCTGGCCGCCATCGCCCGTATCAAAGAAGCCGCTGAACAGGCCAAACAGGAACTCAGTCTCACCAACGAGACCATGATCAACCTGCCGTTCCTCTCGCTCAACGGCACCGAGCCCATCCACATGGAACGCACCATCACGCGTACCGAGTTCGAAGGCTGGACCGCACACCTCATCGAAAAAACGCTGCCGCTCATCGACGAAGCCATCCAAAACGCCGACATCGATAAAAGCCAGATCACCAGCGTCGTCCTCGTCGGCGGCATGACCAGAATGCCGCTCATCCGTCAGCGCGTCGCCGAATACGTCGGGCTGCCCATCGACGAGACCATCAACCCTGACGAAGTCGTCAGCGTCGGCGCTTCCATCCAGGCTGGCGTCCTCACCGGTGATGTCGAGGAAGTCATGCTCATGGACGTCACCCCGCTTTCGCTCGGCGTCGAGACCGCCGGCGGCGTCTTCCTACCACTCATTCCGCGAAACACGCCGATCCCTTGCGAAGCCTCCGAAATCTTCACGACTTCCGTCGACTTCCAGGAAATGGTTCCCGTCCACGTCCTGCAGGGCGAATCACCGCTCGCCAGCGAAAATCACTCACTCGCTCGCTTTGAACTCTGGGGACTTCCTCCGCTACTCCGCGGTATGCCGCAGATCGAGGTCTTCTTCTCCATCGACGTCAACGGCATCGTCTCCGTCTCGGCTGTCGAAAAAGCCACAGGACACGAAGCAAACATTAAAATTGAAGCCAGCGGCGGATTCAGCGAGATCGAGATCAACGAAATGATCGCACGCGCTGAGGCGCAACGCGCCGAAGATCAGGCACTCCATGACAAGATCGAACTCGTAAATGCCACAAAAAGCGCGCTCTACCTCACGCAACGAACCCTCAAGGAACTCGCCGCTTACATCAGCGAAGACAAAAAGAAAGAATGGTCTTTCCACATCGATGAAGTCACATCCTTCCTCGAATTGCCGGCCACACAGCTCCAGGACGCCGACATTCAACTCGCAAAGACAAACCTCGAAACCATTCAGCAACAGATCGCTGAAGTCGCCTACAAAGCCATGTCAGAAGCAACCGTGACTTCCGGTGACCAGAAGCAATAAGTCAGATCTCAAAACCTCGTTCAACGCGACGTCGGGACAACTTCCCGACGTCGTTCCATTTGACGCATTCGTGTTCGTGCCGAATTTTTTTCATGGTTGGCACAAACACCAACGCTAATGTAAACTGATCATACGTGGCTATCATTTCGACGCGATGACGTGTTGACACCACGTATCCCTCTTTTTAGGCAATGCACACACTATGTCACCAACATCCATTTATCGTAAGACCATGGCCTTCAACTGGTACAAGTTCGGCCTCGGGGTTTTGACCCTCTTCGTCTGTGCCATTTTCTTTGGCGGCACCTGGCTCGCCGCAAAACAGTTCGATCTCAGTGTTTTCACGCTGATCGGCTGCAGCTGCGGCGCCTTTTTGATCGCCGTCGCCCTCTACTACGTCATCATGGTACGCCAGGGCTACGCGATCAAACTCGGTCACCTCGCCATCATCGAGCATGCGCTTCGCACTGACTCGGTCCCCGAAAACCCCATTCACTATTCCAAAGACATCATCGCGCAACGATTCGGTTCAAGCGGAAAATACTACCTGTTTTCGCGCGACCTCGACATCGCGACGCGCCAGATCAGCCGCGTCATCGCACGCGGATTCACCCTCGAATCCGACGCCCCAAACCTCAAAACTTCGAGCAAGATCATCCGCCTGTTGAGCGCGCCGTCGCTCAGCTACGTCAACGAATGCTGCATGGCCTACGCCATCCGCAAAAAGGACTACGAAGTCAACGCCGCATGCGTCGATGCGCTCACGATCCTGACTCAAAACTGGCCAAAATTCATGGCGACCGCACTCAGAACGAGCCTCATCATCTACGCCTTCCTCTTGGTCGTCTCCATCCTCATCTTTTTGCCCGGATATGCCTTCTGCCAGGCCTTCCTGCTCAGCTGGATCCCCTGGGTCGGCATGTCGTTTCTTTTTGCGCTCATCTTCAAACTCGCCTTCCTCGACAGCTACATTCTGACCAAAATGGTCTGCAACTTCTTGAATAGCGCCGCTGAAACTGAGATCGACACGAAAAACTACGCAAAACTCGATCATTGGTCCAAAGCCTACACAAAATTCCGAAAAAATGCTGAAAAAGCCGCCGAAAAAGCCGAAGACGAGGCCGACCGCGCCGAACGAAAAGCCAAAATCGACGCCAAAAAGGCTCTGCCACCCGCCACTGACGCCCAAAACGCCACTGACGCCAAACCCGACGCCGAACCGACCAAAACAGAAGGCGAAAACACGCCTTCGACGTCCCAAACCTCCGCATAATTTTGATCTGGAGGGGGACGTCTCCCCCTACGCGGCTATTTCGTATTTCTGTGAGACGTGTAGACCACGCGTCTCTACAGAAGACGTGTAGACCACGCGTCTCTACAGAAGACGTGTAGACCACGCGTCTCTACAGAAATACGAAATACGCCGCTACCCCTTCGCCTGGCAGGGCCCAAAAACAGAATAGATCGACGGTACCCTGCGTTTACATGCCCGCGCCCAGCGCAAAACGGGCTACCCCCCAATACATCAGGGCGTAGCCTACGACGCCTACGACGCTCCAACCACGCCTACGACGCCCATACATTTTCATTTTTCCTGGTTAATTTCTCATGTCCATATTTTCAACCTTCGACAACTATTTCCAACTCGCCCGTTGCGCCGCCAAGCTCGTGCGCGACTTCAAACACATGACCTTTGAAGAGGCTCATCCGCGCCGAGCCGCGTGCGCCAACGAGATGCTTGAAGCCCTCAAAGTCACGTACGATGTCGAAAACCGCGACGGATTGAGGATCGGGCGCCCCTGCATCTACGTCGCCAATCACACAGCCATGATCGATTCCGTCGTCATGTGCGCGGTTCTTCCCTACGACGTGCGTTTTCTCGCAAAAAAAGAGCTGTTTAGCGTGCCGTTGCTCAAACGTGTACTGCGCCTCGAAAAGCACATTCCCGTGTTCCGAGGCAAAGAAGCCAAGGCCCACATTGATGACCTCAAAAAGTCGATCGCCGAAGCCTTCGCCGATGGCGCCAGCTGCCTGATCTTTCCAGAAGGCACGCGTTCTCTGACCGGCGAAATGGGCCCCTTCAAACTCGGCGCCTTTTACAATGCCGTTCAAAACAACGTGCCCATCGTGCCCGTCGCCCTCGAAGGGCTTTTCGCGATCAATCCCAAAACGCGCAAAGCCATCACCCCGGGACACGCCGTCGTCCATGTGCTGGCGCCCATCGAAGTGCCCGACGGCACCGATGAACACGACCGAGCTCAGAAATTAGCTGATCTGGCCAAACAAGCCATCGCTGACGCACAAGCCCGGCAGAGACACGTGGTCCAGTAGAGACGCACGGTCCGCACGTCTCTAACGGGTCGCGAGGTCCGCACGTCTCTAACGGGTCGCGCGGTCCGCACGTCTCTAACGGGCCGCGCGCCAAAACGCGACAAGGCAAAAAATGTGTTTTTTCAAAAAAACCTGTCACGTTTGAACATGTGCCTGGCAATATATAATAGTGGGGGAATGTAGTAGCACCTACATGTAGGTGCAGCCAATGGGTGCAACCAACCGCGTGCCAAAACACGACAAGGCAAAAAAATGTGTTTTTTCAAAAATAACCTGTCACGTTTGAACATGTGCCTGGCAATATATAATAGTGGGGGAATGTAGTAACACCTACATGTAGGTGCAACCAATAGGTGCAACCAACCGCGTGCCGATGACTGTTCAATCGGTCGAAGGCCCTGCCAGGCGAAGGGGTAGCGGCGTATTTCGTATTTCTGTAGAGACGCGTGGTCCACACGTCTCTACAGAAATACGAAATAGCCGCGTAGGGGAAGGCTTTCCCCTCCCCACATCATGCCCACCTTCTACCCCAAAATTTTGCCTGGTCAGTGGTCTCTACTACAATAGCACTCGCGTTTTTTACGCATGAAAGGGCATGGATGCCCGCCTCGCACCTTTCAACCCTATTGAGTAGAATCATGACCATTGAAACTCAAAAACTGCTTCGAGCAGCAATCGAAAACGAAAATAATGGCGACATTATCGAAGCAATGAAAGGGTATCGCGACGTGTACCAGGCCGATCCGCACAATCAGGATGCTATTCTTGGACTTGGACGCATCGCGTATTCCCTTGGAAAGATCGAATATGCGTTCGACTTTTTTGTGAAGCTGCTGATTGAAAATCACAAACACCCCTGGGGATATTGGGGTCGTGCTGCCGTGTATTATGAATACGGTCAGCCGGAACGGGCGCTCATGGAGATCCGTCGCGCGATCGAGCTCGATCATCCCGCGACACAGCTCCGCATCGACTGCGCTGTGCTCCTCAACGAGCATGGCCACTATCAGGAAGCGCTCGACTCGCTCAAAGCACTCAGCGACGAAGACTTTGACGAAGACGCCGAGATTGAATGGTGCTATGCCGAACTCAAACTCGGCGAACCTTCGACCGCGACACAGCAAATGATCCTCAGTCACGTCGATTCTGACATCGACCAAACCCCAAGCATCTGGCTGATGTTCTACGGAAAACTCATGGAAACCAATGACAATCCGCAAAGCCAGGCTGTGATCGATCTCGCTTTACAAAAAGAACCCGAACTTGCCGAACGATTCGGTTGATTTCGTCACGTTTGAATGAAGAAAAAGGATGACCTAAGTCATCCTTTTTTTGTTTTTGAACTCGTTAAACTAGGCGTTGAACGCGATGATAAACGCCGTGCCATGCGGCTCCACGGGCACGCACGTGATCTGTGCCTGATGTTCATCGACGGTCTTCTTTACGAAGGCCAACCCAAGACCTGTCCCGTCGACCTTGCCATGGGTGACGAATGCCTCAAATAGATTCTCGCGGATCTGAGCCGGAATGCCAGGCCCATCGTCTTCGATGCGCAAATACACGTGTTTGTCATCGCCATAGGTCGACAACGTCACCGTGCCGTCATGCCCAATGGCCTCCATTGCATTTTTTACAAGATTTTCGATAACACGCTGAATTTTAAGCTCATCGCAACAGATATTTTGCGAATAATGTTCAACACATCGCAAAGTAATGTGGCGTTTTTCAGCCTCATTCTGAAGCATTTCGAGTGAGCCTCTGAACATTTTTTCGAATGTGGTATTGCGCAAAAGGAGCGCTGAATCACCGCGTGCAAATTGCAGGATCTCGGCGATCATAACTTTGATGCGGTCGATATTGCGTTCGACGGTCTCCACAGCCTGATCGCGTTTTTCAGGCGCAATGTCAGGAAAAGCGAGCAATTCGGTGTAGCCGGAGATATTGGCAAGCGGCGTTTTCATGTCGTGCAGCAACGAAGACATCATTTGTCCGATGATCGTCAGAGCTTTTTCACGTTGATCGGCTTCGCGCTTCTGTCGCATGGTGATGAGCACCGACAGACTGGTCGCGATGAGCGTGAAAAGGCGTCCGTCGTTGGGCGAATAGTCCTCGGCACATTCGAGGTCGCGACCCAGCACGAAAATGCCGCAATTCTGGTCGCCATTTTTGAGCGCGACTGCCATGATGGCACCAAGTTCGACGCCAAGCTCGGTCTGCACGAGCCGCTGAAGCTTTTCATCGTCACCCGGTCTCAGCATGACAGGGACGGCAGCCCCCAAAACCTGTTTTACCAGACCCAGTTTGTGGGATTCACAACGTTCGACCAGCGAGGAGCAGCTTATGGCGGAGCTGTTTGCATCCGGCCGCGTCATTTCAAACAAACGCGTTTCAACGGGCTCGCACATCACGACCGCGGCGTAATGCGAATGAAACGTCTTGAGACAACGCGGCAGCATGCGGCTGACAAAGTCATTCAGATCAAGCGACTGCGCCGCGTCACGTTCGAGCTCAAACAACATCGTTTGTTCGTCATTGCGCTGTTCCAATTCGCGGTTTTTTTGCTCCAAACGTGTGCGCGCATCGATCAGCTCCGCGTTCTTGTAGGTCAGGTCGAGATATGACTTGTATTGTGAAATGCTGACACCGATCTGCGAACAAATGGATTCAAGCAGTTCCGCGTCTTCAAGCGTGAAATAGCCGCGGTAACGGTTCAAAACCTGCACGACGCCGATCAACTCATTGCGGATGAAGATCGGGGAGGCAATGCACGACGTCGTTTTGAACCCGTTTTTTTCGTCAAACGACGGATCAAAATGCGGATCGAGGTAAGCGTCTTTGCAATTCAGCGCTTCGCGCGTCAAAGCCACGTGTCCGGCAATGCCCTGCCCAAGTTTGAGCGTGATCGGCGACTTCACGTTCTGCGCGATCGTCGTCTCAAGCACAGTTTCGCCGTCACGCGTCTTGACAAGAAACAGCGTCGTGCGCTCCGCGCGCATCAACTGCGAGATCTGGGAACAGATCGTCTTCAAAACACGCTCATCGCTGTGATTCGACGTCACTTCCGCCGCGATCACCTTGAACGCCTCAACCTGCTCCTGCATACGGATCAGGCGTTCTTTCATAAACTTGTAATCAAGGGCTTCCATATCACCTAAAGCCCACAAATTCTCATCACTCATGCGGTGTGCCTATTTCGCGCCTCGTCCGGGCTAGTCCCATGACCAAAAGATGCGCGCTACAACCCCTCAGTTTAACACACTTATTCTCACCCTTTCTAGAGAATAGACATACGTCATATCTTGACCTTAGCGTCATAGTCTTCTAAAAATAAGCATCATTTTTAGGCGTATTCTGCGTCTTTTTTTTTGGAGGATGTTCATGTCTAATCAGAAATTATTGATTCTCAGCCTTTGTGCCTTGTCAGGTCTTGGAACGATGGCCTGTGCCGAAGATACTTCATCATCGGCAGGTGCGACCTGTTCATCACAACGCGAATGCAGCAACACCCAGAGCTGTTCTACCATCGACGAAGCGTCTGGAACACGCGTCTGTGTTGAAAAAGATGTTTGCACAAACGGCAAAAAAGACAAGGATTACGGCAGCTATAACGAAACAGACATCGACTGCGGCGGTATTTGCGGTGCCACCTGCGCTGAAAACAAACACTGCCTGACCGATAATGACTGCATGACCGGTCTGAAATGCAACGAACAGCACGTCTGCGAAATCAAAAAATGCTCGAACGACAGTGAATGCGCCCCCTACACATGCAACACCTCGACAGGCTCCTGCGTCATTCCCGAAACGACGACCTGTGCCGATCATCTCGACCAGCTGCTCATCAACGAATTCATGGCAGCCCCTGACAACACCAAGACTTCTACCTCATCCTTCACGCTCAATGGCAACGTGGAAGAATGCAAATTCGCTGAAGTCGTCAACAAGAGCGACAAAAGCATCGCACTCGACGGCTGCACGCTCGTGATTCAGCGCACCGACGCCGACAAATCAAGCAAGACCCCACTGGTCGGAAGCCTTCCGCCAAAAGGCGCCGCCATCGTTCACGACTGCGACACGTTGGCTTTGCCCGCCAACGCCCTCAACCTCAAAATGAGCACCCCGGCCAGTCTCACACAGGGTGGAACCTACGAGCTGTATATCTCGGCCAACAAAGAAGATGGCACCGAAGTCAAAAGCAAAGTCATGACGTCCGAAGCCGCGACCAAGGGCACGTCGATGAACCTCTCAAAAGACCTCGACGATACCTCCACCGCGTTGATCAAACATACCGACGTTCCGGGCAGCGTCGCCGTCGCCTCACCGGGCTATTGCGTCAACGGCGGACTCTTCAGCAACGGTTGCCAGTCCACATGCGGCAATAACCAGAAGGATGGCGCCGAATCCGACGTCGACTGCGGCGGTGTCTGCGCTAAATGCGCCAAAGACAAAGCCTGTAACTCCGATGACGACTGCGCCAGCGCCAAATGCACCGAACACAAATGCGTCGACAAAGCCTGCGAAAAACCAGAAGACTGCGGCGACCCAGCCAAATGGTCATGCGATGCTGGCGCCTGCAACAAACTTCCGGCCTGCGACGACAATGAGAAAAACGGCACCGAATCCGACATCGACTGCGGCGGCTCCTGCGCCAATAAATGTCTTGGCACCCAATCCTGTAACGGCAATGAAGACTGCAAGTATAATAACTGCGTCGACGGAAAATGCGTCGATCCCAGTTCACGTGCGGCCCAAGCCACCGACCTCGTCATCAACGAAGTCCTCGTCTACGCAAACACCAGTTCCAAATTCGACCTCCTCGACGGTGAACACAAACAGTGCGAATTCGTCGAAATCGTCAACGTCTCGTCCGAAGCCATCAGCCTCGACAACGTGACCGTCAACATCGCAAGCCCGGACGGCGGTTCCACCAAAAAGCTCAACACCGCTCTCTCTGGCATCCTCAAAGGCAAAACCGCCCTCATCATGCACAACTGCGAGCTTCCGCTCAAAGGCGGCGCCGTCAGCTACCCGATAGACGCCAATATCATGACCAACGAGCACGCTTATGATGTCACACTCACCGTCGATGGCACCGAAGCCCAGAAATTCTCGGTCAACATCGACCTCGGTAAACTCAAGGGCAAATCCGCAAACCTCGCCACTGACCTCAACAAATCCGCCAACATCGTCGACCACTCCACACTCGAAGGCGGCTACGTCGCATCCCCGGGCATCTGCTCGAACGGCGGCTTCTTCAGCACCGGTTGCGTCAACACTTGCTCAGACAAAAAACTCAGTGGCGACGAATCCGACATCGATTGCGGCGGCTCCTGCGCTAAATGCGCTGATGGCGCAACCTGCAACAAACCCGAAGACTGCGCTTCAAACAGCTGCGAGAATGGTCACTGCGCCACCACCAAGTGCACCGACAACGAACAGTGCGACGCCGCCACCACATGCGGTCTCTGCAATTACGTCACAGGTCAATGCATCACCGGTGAAACACCAGCCGCCGGCGACATCATCATCAACGAGGTCCTGAATGATGCAGATGGAAAACTCCTCATGCCTATGACCAAATTTGGGGAACAAATGCAGGTCGAATTCGTTGAACTCCAAAACACGACGAACAAGCGACTGATGATCAAAGGACTTACAATACAATTTGATAAAGATGCTGATAACACCTCTGACAAAACCTATAATGTCGGCCAGATCAAGGGCAACGCTTGTTTGGAACCAAATCAGTTCTATGTCTCTTATTATCTTAAAGATAAATCACAATATATTGAATTCACAGGAAATACGATAACCGCCAATGACTTGGGCTCTTCTATCATGACAAACGAGCATGACTATATCCTTACCTTGCTCAATGGCTCAAGCGAGCTCCATAAAGTCTTCGTTCCAGGTGATAAAACCAAGTTTGCAGAGTACGGTATTGAAAAATATAAAAAAGGCGTCTCCCAGATCTACGTTGGCGGCATCTATCAGCCTGTTTACAATAACATGGACATGCTCATCTATCACGATGATTATCAAAGCAGCGATGGCTACGTCTGCGACACGATGACGCCCGGCGCCGATAACTTCACCAACCTTTCATCAACCGCTTGCGACGACCCGGTCGCCGAATAAACAACTATGTCCCTAAAAAAATTCATCCCTTCCCTCTTCCTGCTCGCTGTCGTGACGGCGGCGTGCAGCGATGATAGCTCCTATCCCATGTGTACTTGCGAAATCGACGAAGTTAGTATCGACGACAAATGCGTCAAATTCCCCGACGATTTCGCCCCCGCCCCATCCGATGACGACCAATAGTCTTTTTGGATGAGGGGGAAGTCTCCCCCTACGCGGCTATTTTTCCCATGATGCCGCGTAGTATGCTACGCAGCATCATGGAAAAAATACGCCGCTACCCCTTCGCCTGGCAGGGCCCAAAACTTATTTCGTTACTATCCTCCTGGGCGCGCCGCAGGCCATACGCCCGAAAAAAAGAAACCCGCTCAAACGAGCGGGTCTCTAAGGGAGGAAGTTATGAAGAGAATGTTCGACGTGTTCAATCGATCTTGTTCAAGGATCGATATCGTTTTCAGACAAGCCGCTGGGAAAGTTGGCTCATCTGAGTCAGATAATCAAGCAAATACTATGCCAATGATGTGTGACTTAATTTGCAACAGAGCCGATTCACCCAGTGAACCAGTCTGCCTTTGCGGATAGCCACAGACGACGTTATTTCATGTCAGTCCAGCGTTTGCCAATGCCGAGTTCAACGGCGAGTGGCACACCGACTTCGACCGTGTGTTCCATCACGTCGCGCAACAAGGTTGAGACGCGTTCGACCTCGTCATCGGGGCATTCCACGATCAATTCGTCGTGCACCTGCAACAGCAGTTTGGCATGCAACTGTTTTTGTCGAATAACACGATCGAGCTCGATCATGGCTTTTTTGACGATGTCACTGGCACCACCCTGAACGGGCGTGTTCGCAGCGATGCGATCACCGAGCGCGCGAACGCCCCCATTGTCGCTGTCAAATTCCGTGATGACACGGCGATGACCAAGCAGCGTACGACACTCGCCGCTTTGACGCGCCTGACTCAGCTGCGTCTCAAACCAGTTGTTCAAAACACCAAACTGGGCTTTGAACTTTTCAAGAAAGGCCTTGGCTTCTTTGACCGAATAACCGGTCTCACGGGCGAGTTTTTGGGCACCCATACCATAAAGCAAAGCAAAGTTGATCGTCTTGCCAACCTGTCGTTGAGCCTTGGTGACTTGTTCGACGGGCACGTCAAAGATCGACGACGCGGTGCGCGCATGGACATCGACGCCAGCAACAAATGCCTCACAAAGTGCCGGTTCCTTAGAAAACGCCGCCATAAGTCGAAGCTCGATCTGGCTGTAGTCAGCGCCGACGAACGACCAGCCCTCGCGCGCCACAAAAGCACGTTTAATTTTACGACCTTCCTCACCGCGCGACGGAATGTTCTGCAAGTTCGGGTCAGAGCTCGAAAGCCGTGTCGTCGCGGTCACACACGCATTAAAATTGCCGTGAATACGTTGTGTCGAGGCTTCAACCTGTTCGAGAAGCGCATCGGCGTACGTCGATTTGAGCTTGGCCACTTCGCGATAGTCCAGGATGACGCGCGGCAACGCGTGTTGATCGCATAACGACTCAAGCGTCTCTTCATCGGTTGAAAAAGCACCGCCACTCGTGCGCTTTTTACGCGCGGGTTCAAGCTTCAACTTGTTGTAAAGCAATTCACCCACTTGTTTGGGGCTGTTCATGTTAAACGCTTCACCAGCATATTCGACAGCTTTGGCCTCAAGATCCGCAATTTTTTGCGCATAGTCCTGCGAAAGCGCACGTAACGCGTCGAGGTCGAGCAAAACGCCTTCGTATTCCATGTTAGCAAGGATCGGAGCGAGTGGCATGTCAAGCGTCTCAAATGGCGTACGCAGGTCATGCGCATCGAGTTCAACGGGCAAACGCACGGCCAACTGATCGACCAGGTCAGCCCATTTCGCGACGTTTTGCGTCGCGACGTCAGCCGCCACGCTGTCAGTCAACGTACGCTTTTTGCCACTGCCAAGCCAGTTTTCGGGCGTCAGTTCGAGAGAATGCGCCAGGTAGAGCGACACGACCTTGTCGAACGCATGCGGTGCGTTTTCGGGGTGCAAAACATACGCAGCGATCTGGGTGTCAAACCAAGTCTGAACGTCAAACGGACGACCAAGACGGCGCGCCAGTTTTACGAACGGCTTGATGCCAAAAACACATTTTTTCCCTTCAAACGCCAGAAGTGCCTTCACAGTCGGCGTCTGAAGATCCTCGACATCGTTGGCCATCGCAAACAAACTGCGTTGCACGCACGCTGCAAACGCGATCCAAACGGCGTCTTTCTCACTCGCCAAGCCTATGCCGACGAGCTTGTCACGCGTTGACTCAGACCAAAGCGGCCAGGCACTGACGCGGCCAACAGCCCTCGCTCGTTCAAAAAACGCCGTAATTTCACCCACTGTCTTGAGCTGACGCGGCGAGTTGAGTTCGCGAACCAGTTCGGGCTTCAACGCAGTCGAATGGATCAACGCTTCGGGCCGAGCCATCACAGGTTTGGCATCAAAAATCGAAAGCTCGTCCACCGGCGTGTCGCGCATGGCCATCTCGGCTAAATCTGCTGGACTCGGCGCATCCTCGCCCAACAGCTCGCGTCTCAGTTTGATCATCTCAAACTTGGTCAGTAACGCCCTCAGTTCCTCGCGATGACTCGTTGGATCAAAACCACGCAGTTCGAGCGTCACAGGCACGTCGTAAACGAGCGAAGTCAGTTGTTTTGAGAGCGCCGCATGTTCTGAAAATTCAACGAGGTTCTTGTGCTGAGCAGGTTTTTTGATGTCATCGAGGTGCGCCATCAAGTTTTCGAGGCTATTAAACTGGGCTATGAGCTGGCCAGCCGTTTTTTCACCAATGCCTTTGCAGCCGGGAATGTTGTCGATCGTGTCACCCGACAGCGCCAAGACGTCCGCCACTTTGTCAGGACTGACCGTGAAGCGCTCGACGACATCGGCATAAGTCGCCCACTTGGGCAATTTGCCCTTGTTAGTGCCCATGTCCAACAACATCGTGACGCTGCCATCTTCACGGACGAGTTGCATCAGATCCTTGTCGGAACTGCCAATCACGACATGGTGATGCTGTTCAACGGCCTGTTTGGTCAGCGTCGCAATGATGTCATCCGCTTCATAGCCATCGACACTGTACGACATGAGACCGAGCGCATCGACCAGTGGCCTGAAATAAGGCAATTGCTGCACGAGTTCCTCAGGCGGCGGCGTGCGCTGAGCTTTGTATTCCGGATAAAGCTTGCTACGGAACAGCGATTTGCGCCCGCCTTCGGGTTCAAACGCCAAGATCACGGCATCCGGACCGATCTTGTTGATCGTCGAAAGCAACATCGTCGTGAACAGATGCAGACCATTTGTCGGAAAACCAGCTTTTGTCGTCATCCTGGGTGACGCAAAAAACGCACGAAAGATGTAGTTGAAAGCATCAATGATGAGGATCTTCATAACCGAACTGGCCTCAAATTAGTGTTCGCGAGAACGACGACGACGCACGCCAAGCCCGACCAAAGCAGCCAGGGCCAACAACGCTGCAGCCCAAGACGACGTCGATTCGCGCATCATCGAACAACCGCACTTGCCACCCTGGTTATTGATCTTGTCCAAAGCAGCCTGGTGGGCGACCTGGATCTCTTTGAGCGTCCTAACGATGTCAGACGGGATCATGAGCTTCGCGCCGACCGTGTTGAGATCATCGAACGCCGTCTCACGACCAAGCGAACCAAAGAAACGAATGGCCACCTTTTCGTTACGCGGAACAGAGCGCCACAGCATCGAAATGTACGCCGACGCAAGCAGCGCGTCTTCCGGCGTCTTGACCGACTTAAACACCGGACGCATCAACGAATAAGCCGCGTCGAGCTGATCGTTCAAAATCAGCGCAAACGCATAATACGTCACGTATTCCTGGCGTTTGTCATCTTCACGACACTCTGCTTCACTGTCCTGAAACAGCTGGATCGCCTCTTTCAAGCGCCCACAACACGCGTCAGGCGCATCCACGCTACAAGTTTTTTGCTGTTCGGCATCACAGGCCTGCATGATCAACGTTTTGGCTAATTCAAAACGCATGAATGGACCGCCGAGGTTTTTGCGAGCAAAGCTTTCAGCTTCAGCATAATGCCCTAACATGTTTTCAGCACGCACAATGTGGTATGCCAGAAGCGTATCCTCGCGGATCTCATAGCCCTGACGTCCCCATTTCACGGCATCTTCGTATTTTTTCTGACGATAACAGGCCAAACTCATGTTGATAAAGGCCTTGGGGTCCTTAATGCCGGCTTCGATGCCTTTTTGCGTCCATTTTTCGGCAGAAGCATTGTCCTTCAATTTGAAGTAGCGCGAAGACACGGACGAAATATAGATGAAGTTTTTGGGTTCAGCCGTCGCCGCCATTTCGAAATAGCGTAACGCTTCATTAACACGATTCTTTTTTTCGAGTGCCTCAGCCAACTGAAAAGCCAGTTGGGCCTCAACTTCGGTCTCCAAAACGGGCTTGGCGCGAGCCTCCATATCTTCTTTATCGAGCCAGATGCTCAAATACGCGAGATTTCGCTTTACTTCGCTGTCGGTCGGGTCGAGTGTTTCAGACTTCACCAAGTGATCGTAGGCTTCCTGATAACGTTCGACACGCGCATACGCCACGCCGAGACCTTTCCAAATTCCCGGCTTATCAGCTTCTGTGGCGAGCAGGCCATTACCGATCTCAATAACTTTATTCCAGTTTTGAGCCCCAAACGCAGCCTTAAAGCCTTCGACATCTTGAGTGAACTGAGGTTCAGCCGCATCAGGTGCGACTTCTGGGGCCTTTTCGGGCGCCGCCTCCACCGTCGCTACATTAAAACACAGGCTAGCCGCCACCCCCATCACAAGAATCGCGCATTTGTTAAACATAGATCATTCCTTTTACAAAAAAAGCGCCGAAGAAGGCGCTTTTTATCTTTTGGGCGAAAGCGCCCACGAGGGCGTCTTTTCGCTTAATACATGACTTTAAGACCAACAAACCATTCGAGATTGACATTTTCGACGCGTTTGATTCGGTTACCAGCACGATCGATGGCCGTGCTGTACGTCGGGTTACGCTCTTCAGTCAGGTTTTCGGAAACAAAACCGTCCTTGGCGTTCACATCTTTCTTACCAGTCTTTTCATCGATGGCAATGCGGTCACGACCAACTTTCGTAAACGTGACGAAGTGATCGGCGACGTAATCCGCGGAAACCCCGGCATTGATCTGAACATACTGGACAGGCTGAATCGTGAGGTTGAAGGAGCCGCCGACGGTGGCATAGCCTTCGTAATCGAACAAGCCATCTTCAGCCAAGTGCATACCATTAAGGAGTTTCGCGTTCGCGCCGCCAGCCCAGCCGGCAGCGAGGTCTTCGTACGAAGAGCCTGCGTTAGACCACTTTTCGGCCAGCCATTCGCATTTGGTGCCAATGATGGAGCTGGCGTCATCGGTGTGCCAACAATCGCCTGTACCGATAGCATCAGCGAGTTCCATATACTGACGGCCTTCACCGGTGTATTTGAAGTATGCGCGCAGATCAAACTTGACGAAACGCTGATAGTCCTTGTGAATGCTCTCATAAGGCACGAGCTCGAGACCGAGGTCGATCTGGCCCCACAAACCAGGATCTTTACGTTTCTGGTTAGCGCCAAAATCTTTATAAAGATCGGAAGTGCCTTTCGGAATACCAAACTTGAGCCCGATATAAGGATCAACGAATTTGAAGCGATGAGAAGCTGCTACCGTGAACAAAAATTCGTGAATACCACGGCCCACGCCGTTATTATCAATTTTATGGGCTTTACCAGTCGGAGCGACGTAGTCAAAGGCGAGGAACATGGTGGAACGGCCTGTCTCATCGCGCCACGGCGTGTCAGGAATGAAATTACGTTCGGTGTTATAGGGGTTCCAAGCCAATCCGAAGCTCATATCACCAAGTCCGGAACGTTTGGTGCCTTTCAGGATCTCAGTATCGGCGAGATCGAAGAACGAGTAAGGACGATCTTCGGTCACGGATTCGGGGCTCAGATAGGATCGACTGGGATCGACTTGGTAGGCCGGGTCGTCAGAGGACTTATCGAATTTGTAGGACTGCTGATCTGAAATAATGATCGGCAAATTCATGCGGAACGAAAGGTCGTGAAAGAGACCGATCTCGAGACCAACGTCAAATTCGTTGACGACGCGCTCATATTCAAGTTCGTTATAAAGATGCGTCTGACCGCCGTCTTCGGTCACGGCCTGTTCATGTTTCAATTTTGCCCACTCATGACGCTGCTTGAAAGCAGGTTCAAGAGCAATATCAAAAGCGTCGTCAACAAGTTCGTCGTCGAGATACACCTGATCGGCAGCATCCAGAACATCCGTATAATCAGCAGCCTGAACGCTAGCAGCGCCCAACATCCCTGTTGTCACAGCCGCCAACATCGACAGTTTTGTTAATCCCTTGCGCAGCATTCCCAAAAATCTCCTTGTTGCACGCACATGATTTGAGCGTGGTTCTATGAGAACCACGACTCGCTATATCGTAGCTTGGATCTTAATAGTGGTATTTTGTGTCCATTCCGGTGCACAAAAAATCTTGGCACTCCTACCACATTTCCCCGAACTTTTCCAGTTTCCAAATTGGCCGCAATTTGCGTTCATTTCAAAGGTTTTGAAATGTTTGTTTTGCTTTTGAAAACGGAAAGAAAACCTTATAATGCCTGACGCGCTAATTTTTGCGCCATGTCGTGTCAGGAATGTCATTATGCTGTTAATCTGTCCTCGCTGTCAGAATACATATACGTTGGATGATCAAATCTACGCCCAGCAGGGCGCACTCTGCCAAACCTGTATGGAACCACTCGTTCCAATGCAGGATAATGGCTACGACCAAAATGCCCAGTGGGGAAACCAACCACAGTACGACGCCCAATGGGGAAACCAGCCACAGGGCGACGCCCAGTGGGGAAACCAGCCGCAGTATGACGCCCAGTGGGGAAATCAGCCACAGGCTGACGCTCAGTGGGGAAACCAGCCACAGGCTGACGCCCAGTGGGGAAACCAGCCGCAATATGACGCCCAGTGGGGAAATCAACCACAGGCTGACGCCCAGTGGGGAAACCAGCCACAAGCTGACGCCCAGTGGGGAAACCAGCCACAATATGACGCCCAGTGGGGAAATCAGCCACAAGCTGACGCCCAATGGGGTGGTCAACAAGCTCAATGGGGAAACCAACCCAATCAAAATCAATGGGGTGGTCAACAAGCTCAATGGGGAAACGCCCCTCAACAGGGAAACGGCTATGACCCCATGCCCACGCTCGGTCTAAACGAGGACGCCATTCAGAGCCAGTCTCAGGTGCCTAACTACAATAATGGCAACAACGAACGCACTGTCGCGCTCGACCTGGCTGACGTGCCCGACCCGGCTGCACTCATGGAAGCAAAGCCTGCCAACCCGGCACCGGTGCCCACCAACCCAAGTGACGACGAGGGTTGGGGCGACGCATGGGGCGGCGAAATGCCTTCCAAAAATCCACCCAAACCGGCGGCTCCCGTCATTCCCGCAAATCAGACGGTCGTCGGCACCCCCATGATGAACATGGGCAATGACCAAAAAACTCGTCAGATCGACTGCAAAGACGTGCAAAGACTCTACGGCGACAAGGTCAATCCCATCCTGGAATTCTATCGTTCCCTCCCCAAAAAAGCCCTCTATATCGCCGGGGGCATCCTCGCATTCGCACTCATCATCATGATCTTCATCATCGTCGATGCCAATCAGCCCGAAAAAATTGAGCGCGATATTACGGCAGATGGCGACATCGTCATTAAAGGCACCCCCGAAAAGCCCATCACTTTCAAAGAAATCGTTGCCAAAACCAAGGCAGCCATTCCTTCGATCATGCCTTTAGATGGCCCCGACGCGGATACTGGCATCGTGATCGGTATCTCAAAAGAAACTGGCGTCACCTACAACAACAATAAGATCGCCTCACTCAGTGATTTCCAAACGCGCAGCGCTTTCATTTCCAAAATCTATCAGGCCGTCATGGACGACAAAGAAACGCCGAGCGAACAACCGATCATTCTTCTCTTCGAAGAATCCATCCCTATGTCCACCGTCTATCAGACGCTCTATTCTTTCTACCCCACGCGTCGTCAAGTCCTGTTAGGCGGCACGACCACCACGGGTATCACGACCCTCGAAATAAGCCCTGGCGACTGGCCGGATCACGACGGCTTTGTCTATCTCTCCGATGCGCCCGCAAACACCCAGCTCAAAGTCACGCTCGTCGACATGACCATGCGACGTACCGCAACTGAAGATTCCCTCATGATCAATGAGGAAGGCGAGCCTATTTACGAACTCCGCGACTCCATCCGAGGCGGAAAAGTCTATTTCCAGGAACTTGTACCGGCACTCGCTAAATTCCGCGCCGCCAAACAGACCAGCATCCTGCTTACCACGGACGGCGATGTCAACATCGGTTTGATCCTCACCATCGCTCAGAAGGTCTACGGCGACCCTGGCAACCCCAACGTCAAGAGGATCCTGCTCGACACAGTGCCGCTCTCATAGCACGTTTCAATCCGATCTCACGGTGCGGGTCTATCGATCCGCACCTTTTTTTTACATAAAACATTCAACCTAAAGGATACGTCCCAAAGACGTAAAAAACGATCATGACCCAATACCTTCTCGGCTTTGATATCGGCGGCACCAATGCCCGCTGCGCCCTCATTCAGTGCGACGAACAATTCAAGATCCTGGTTTCCCAAAAACACGCGATTCGTTCCGCGCAATCCCCGCAAGACCTGGCTTTGCTCATTCGCCACGTCGTCACGACGATCGGTGCCGAACACAACGTGTCCCCCGCCCAGATCACTGGCATCGGCATTGCCATTGCCGGACAGATCGCCATTGACGAACACACGATCATCAACGCACCGAACCTCGATTGGCACCACGTCAATTTCTTTGACATCATTCAAAAAGAACTCGCCGATGTGGCTCCGAACATCCAGTTGCGCATCGCCAACGACCTGAACGCCATCGCTTGGGGTGAATACCAGTTTGGTGCAGCCAAAAGCGCGTCCAGCCTGCTCGCCGTGTACGTCGGCACGGGCATTGGCGCTGGTCTCGTGATGGATCGTCAGCTCGTTTTGGGCGCCGACAACGTGTGCGGCGAAATTGGCCACTGCAAATTCCCGGGTGCCCCCGATGCCCTGTGTGGCTGCGGTCAACGCGGTTGCGTCGAAGCCTATGCGGGCGGCAAAGCCATCGAATATCGCATTCTGCATGACATTCAGACCGGCGTCATATCGCGCGAAGCCCTCGAACTCGGTCCAGATGAACACCCGACCGCACGCGCCATCGAAAAAGGCTGCAAAAACAACCTGCCTTACGCCGTCAACTTCTGGAAAGAAACCTCCATCGCGCTCGGCGCGCTCATCGCGAACGCCATCGCCATTCTCAACCCGCATGCCTTGTTGCTTGGCGGCGGCGTTTTGCTCGGCTGCCCCACTTTGCTTGGACTTGTCATCGAAAACATCATGGAGATGGCCCCCAAAACGGCGACAGCCAACCTTCAGTTCATCAAACCGACCCTCTATGACGATGCCGGCACGCTCGGTGCCGCGCTCCTCTGCCTCAATAGCTCGCGCGAAAACGCTTAATACACACGCGCCGTGGCGCTCCCAAAGGCGCCACAACGCGACAAAAGCGCTGCACATCGTTTATCACCAGGCTGGTTGCTCTCACCTTACCTAATTCATTTTCCGCGCGACTGCGCACACATCCATGAACGAAGATATTCACGATAACCCCGTCGCGGAAACGACGCCACAGTATTCAGACACGCCCGAAAGTGAGGGCGAGAACGACCGAAACAACCAAACGCCACGCGTCCCACGCGGTGAACGATTCGACCGCAACAAACGCAACGACCACGGCGACAGACCACGACGATTTGAGCGAAAAAACCGCAGTGACGCCGACGATACGGACCCCGAAAATCGACAAAGAACGAGGTTTGAGCGTCGAAATCGAGGCGAAATCGACGAAAACGACGAAAACGCCACCGAAAATCGACAAAGAACGAGGTTCGAGCGTCGAAATCGAGGCGAAATCGCCGAGAACGACGAAAACACGACAGAGAATCGACAAAGAACGAGGTTCGAACGTCGAAATCGAGGCGAAATCACCGAGAACGATGAAAATATGGCTGAAAATCGACAAAGATCGAGGTTCGAGCGCCGAAATCGAGGCGAAAATGCCGAAAACGACGAAAATACAGCTGATAATCAGCCCCAAATGGGGTTTGACCGCAACAACCGAAACGAAAACGCTAACGAAAGCGTCAACGAGATCGCTGCCAAACCACAATTTGAAAGAAAAAATCGCAACGAAGGCGACCTGAACGCACCGCATGAGTATGGCGAACGACCGCGTTTTGAACGCCGTGACCCTGAAAAATACGAACGCCAGGACAACCGAAACCGCACGCCAGCCCGTTTTGCGACGCGCCCGCCACTCGGCCGAAAACCACAACAGCCCGTCGACGAACACGCCAACCAAAAAAAAGGCCGACAACCCTTCGACGGCAAGGATCACCTCTACGAAGTCATCAAGGTCAGACTCGCCCGGTCACAGCGCCTCATCGAAGTCAATACCAACGAAAAGAACTTCGCACCCAACACACGCGTGCTCGTGCGCATTCACCGAAACGTATTGCTCGCCACCACCATCGGATACCGCTACCGACGCATCGCAGAGATCAATACGCTGCCCTACATTCTGCGTGAAGCCAACGACGAGGATGTGCGCATCGACAACGAAAATGTCGCCATCGAAAAACGTGCGCAGGAACTCGCAACCGCCTTCGCCATCGAAAATGCCTTACAGATGAAGGTCTTGTCGGCTGATCTCAGTCACGACCACAAAAACATCACGATCAACTTCGCGTCTGACGTGCGCGTCGACTTTCGTGAAATGGTCGCCTACTTGGCCGGTCAGCTCAAACTCCGCGTCGAAATGTACCAACTGGGGCTTCGCAACGGCACCGGGCTCATCTGCGCACTCGGTTCGTGCGGACAACGCCTGTGCTGCGGACGTTTTCTGGGCCAATTTGACCCCGTCGCGGTCAAATTACTGCGTGCCCAGGGACTCGCCACCAATCCCAAACGCATCAGCGGCGTATGTGGCCGTCTCTACTGCTGTTTGAGCTACGAATACTGTGATTATCTCAAGGAACGCCGTTCGCTGCCCAAAAAAGGAAAACGCGTATTGACCCGTTGGGGACTCGGCCGCATCACCGATACCGACCCGTTGCGCGAAGAAGTCGTCATTGCGTACGACAACGGCGAAATTCAACGTCTTTCGATGCACGACTACGTTTTTGTGACCGACGACATCATCAGCAAGGTCGAAAACGAAGAGATCGTGTTCCCGCTGGAACCGGCGAGGTTTTATTTGAACCATGACCAGTCAAACGCGGTCGAAATGCCGATGCACACGAAAGCCCCGATGCCGGCGCCGTCCAAAGCCCGTTCGCGCCACGCCGTGACGTCCACGATCGCCAAGAAATCGACCCTCGAGCGTCACAAGCTGACGACGACCGACGCACCGACACCGACGCCCAATGCCGCGCCCAAGTCAGCCGCGCCCACGGTCGTCCATGCTGAAAAGCCCACGGCGCGCACGCTCAAACGACATCGCGGAAAACTGCCACCCGAATTCACGACGAACAGCGCCGGCATCATCGTCAAACGCGTGAACGACGCGTCAGCCACGGCCGAAGTCGCCTGCACGGTTCGTCCAAACAACACCGAGGAACGCGCGGTGCGCCACACGGCGCCCGTCACCAGCGCCACGACGGCCGCGCCAACAGAGGTCGAAACCAACCATGACGCACCTCAAAACGCCGTGGAAACCGAGACGACCGAACGCGAAGTCCTCGTCATGACGCCGCCACCGTTCCAACAACCGCCACATCCGCTTCCCAAGGACGTCGCTCACCCGTCGAACCCAAGACGCCGTCACCTCAGAGCCCGTCCACCGATCACCCCAGGAAACTAACCATGCCCGTCATTCTTGGCGGCCGCCGACGCGGCACAAAACTCCTCGTCCCCGAAGGACGCGGCGTGCGTCCAACGCTCGCCCGCGTCCGCGAAGCCCTTTTTTCTATGATCGCAAGTCAGCTCGGGAATTACGAAAACTTGCGCGTTCTTGATCCCTTCGCCGGTTCAGGGGCACTCGGCCTCGAAGCCTATAGCCGCGGCGCCGCACACATCGATTTTGTCGAATTAAATAAGTCTCATTACGAGCTTTTAACAAAGAATATCGCAAAGCTCGACGCCAAATCCGCATGCAATGCAATTCTTGGCGAGACACCCAAAGCTTGGAACCGGCTTTCTCAGGCCCAATACGACCTCGTCATGTGCGACCCGCCTTACGCCGCAGGTCTGCTGCCTGAGACCCTTAACGCCCTCGTTCAAAAAAAACTGCTCGCCCCTGGCGCCATCATCTCGATCGAGCTCGATCCAAATACCCAGGTCGAGATCCCGGACCAGCTTGAACTCATCAAGTCCAAACAATACGCGCAGTGCTTGATCATGCTGCTCAGGCAAAAAAACGCCCCAGTCTGAAAGCCCAACGCCGTATTGGGCCCTGCCAGGCGAAGGGGTAGCGGCGTATTGGCGTTGATGCGGTAGAGACGTCCGGACCGGGCGTCTCCACCGCATCAATGCCAATAGCCGCGTAGGGGGAGACTTCCCCCTCACCAATAAAACCACAGCCGATCCGTAGCCTGTACATGTTTAGCAGAAGGCGCATGCTAGCTTGCATTTTTGCGTGAATTCGCTAAAACAGGCGGCCTTGTGTGTCGAGTTTGCACACTGGATTGGAGGATTTATGAAAAAAACTCTGTTTGCATCTTTGTTGCTGGCTGTTTTTGCGTTGAGTGCCTGCAATGAGGAGAACAAGATGCCGAACAAAACGTCAGATATGCTTCATCTGACGCAACATTACATTGTCAATGGGACTAAGGATACGACAGAGGCGCACATGGGCGTCGTATCGCTCCTGTATATGGACAATTACGGCATTACCAGCTCTATGTGTTCGGGTACGCTCATATCACCCAAATATGTGCTTACGGCGGCACATTGCTTCGCTGAATTGGAAGATCTTGAAACCTACTGGTATGATCTTCTTGAGAATCCGGAAGATTATTGCACTTATGAAGAGTCAAAGGATATCTATCGGTGCCAGAACGATTCCAAACGCGAGATGACGGAATATACGAAATATTACAAGGTCGCCGTTGGCAACACGCTCAGTCAGCTCTCCAAAAAAACTTACCCAATCAAGAAATACACATATCATCCAAACTACAGTCACTACATGGAATTTGTGGGCGAGGATCATTTGTATCACACGATGATCTATGACATTGCGTTGGTGGAACTGGCCGATCCGATTCCGTCGAGCGTGGCGAAACCCATTCCCGCGCTGCCGCCGTGGCTTGGCATGAAAGACAGCGACGCCGGCAAGGGCAAAATCATCAACGAATTCGTAGGTTTTGGCGTCGACACGAACGGCGATACCGACGTCAAACTGACCTTCAAACTCCCGATCGAATCTCACTGCGACCTGAAAGCCAACCCCTATGGTTGCAAACGTGATGAGATCCTCCACGTCGAAGGCTGCTATCCCGGCACGAATTATTGTTGGTATGGTGAAGAATCCTATATCAACGAAGACTACGAAGACATACTGGTCCCGCCGGGCGCCATTTATTACTACCAATCTGAGGGCGGCCCCTGCCAAGGCGACAGCGGTGGTCCTTCGTTCTACACTGTCGGCGGCCGCGAATACACCGCGAGCGTCACGAGTTTCGGCGACCCCATCTGTAGCGCTTTTGGTGCATCCACAGCTGTTCAAGACTACTATGACTGGCTCATCAGCCTGGCCCCCGACCTTGCCAACAGCTACGTCGAAATTTGCGATAACGGTGTCGACGACGACGGCAATGGCCGCGTCGACAGCGCCGACGAAGTCTGCACACCGCCCGTCTGCGGCGACGGCAAGATCAGCGGCGACGAGACCTGTGACGGCGACCTGATGCCCACCAACAGCAACGAGTGCAAGGCATACGACACCAAATACGTGCGCGGCACCTATTCCTGCAAAAACTGTCATGTGGATCTCTCGGAATGCGTCCTCAAAAAACCGGAAGACTGCAGTAACGGCTTCGATGACGATGGCAATAACCTCATCGACTGCGACGATCCCGCCTGCACCAAAGTGCTGCAATGTCAGCCCGAGATCTGCAACAACCACAAAGACGACAACGGCAACAACCTCATCGACTGCGATGATCCCCAGTGCGCGTCGTCGAATTACTGCGTTCCCGAAGACTGCTCCAACGGCATCGACGACAACAGCAACAACCTCATTGACTGCGATGATCCCCAGTGCGCGCGCGAATTTATCTGCATCCCCGAAGACTGCAACAACGGCATCGACGACAACAAAGACGGCCTCATCGACTGCGCTGATCCGCAATGCAGCATGGACATCCACTGCGAACCGGAAGATTGCAGCAACGGCATCGACGACAACCACAACGGCCTGTATGACTGCAAAGACCCGCAATGCGCCGAAGATCCCAGCTGCAAACCCACCGTCCCCAAAACCGACCCGAAGGGCGGCCCATCCGACGATGACCCCAGCACGAAAGACGACCAGCCTAAAAGCGACCTGTCCGATGGATCCGAGCCGTCGGGCAATTCTAAAGACAGCTGCTCGGCCACCCCGCTCTCGAACGGCAACGCCCCGGCAGGCTTCATGATCCTGGCCGCACTTGGCGCCGTTTCATTGCGCAGACGCCGCAGTTAACGCACATTCACGTTGTCTGCCGATGCGATCGGCCTCGACAACGGTACATTACATTATATATGTTCTTGTGGCGCGGCCTATTCGCATTCGCGAATACGGCCGACGCATGCCCCATGTCCAACTCGCCCCAATCGTCTCAAAACAATCGATATTTATCTTTATTTTTCAACAGGTTAGATATTATAGTTTCCTCCAAACTTCATAAATTATGAATACTAAGATTATCAATATAAAGACATTTTTATTAAAAAAGTCGTTCAAAACGAACACCATGATGCCATACGTAGAATTGTAATAAAATTGTCAAAGTCTTATTTTATCTTCATATTCGTAACCATGGATGTTTTTTTGTTGACACGTTTTTGTAAAATTATGTTACAATATATTATGTTTAAGACGGATGTGCCCGTCTCCAAACTTCAGTTATTTTTGACACAACCCGTTGAGCTTTTTTGGCTTTTCCCCACCCACCCTTGCATTATGATAAAAAACGATCTGATTGATGAACTTCACCGAAACATCGGCGGCATCAACCGCAAAGACATAGCCGAATACGTCGACACGTTTTTCGAAATGCTCTCTGAATCGCTTGACGAGGGTGATAACGTCAAAATAACCAACTTCGGCACATTTGAAGTGAAGCACAAAAACGCGCGTATAGGTCGCAATCCCGTCACCATGAAAGAGTACGAGATCAGCGCACGACGCGTGGTCTCTTTCCACGCGAGTGACGTCCTCAAAAAGCGCCTCAATTCCTGCGAAGCCGACCAAGCGATCAAGGCTCGAAACAAGGCGATCCAAGAACTTCAGAATGAGGAAGAGCCGTAAAACGCTAACGGCGTCATAACGCGCGCCAGTTACAATTCAGCCTAACAAGCTTTGTCTGGTCAGAAAGACGGACAGTTCCCACATGACCGACAAAATCTCAGGCGAGCTAGATAAAGACGATAAGCGCATGAACGAGAAGCGTTCGAAGCGCGGGGACTTCAGGATGTCTGTGTACATAAGCTAACGGACGCTTACGCGGCTGGAAGCCGCTGACTTGAATAACCCCGTCCGTCGAAGCCGTAGGCAAGACGGGCGGGGCACACGATATCCCCCACCCTTTTTTTGCCCGCGCGCCTTTGGCGCGCGGGCAACTCGGCTGATATGATAACCGCCCACCACACCGGTCACGAAAAAAACGGCGACAAAATCGTCAAATTCGATTAAAACAGGAACGCGCAAAGGTCAAAAATTTGCGCGTTTTTTCATTTTGTGAATCACCACGCACAAAAAACACGGTCAAGTCAGGATGACGCGGCCTTTTGTGCGTCAGATAGCCATCCAATGGATGCACCAGGGAAGGGACAGCATGGCAATCGTCATCGAAGATAAGCAGTACTATAAAATTGGTGAAGTGGCCAAAGCGCTTGGCGTTTCTCAGCCCAAAATTCGGTATTGGACAGACACCTTCGAGAGCATTCGTCCAGATTTCTTGAACGGTGACCGACTTTATCACCAAAGCGATATCGCCCGTCTTGCCTTAATTCGCCAACTCCTCGTAGACGACGGCTACTCGGCCGCCGGCGCCAAAAAACAGATCGAAACGCTCAAACAGGAAGGACGACTCAACGATATTCTTGACGCCCAGCTCTGCATCAGCGGCAAAACGCCTTCCGGCGCCTACATTTTGGCCATTCCGCCAACTGAAGAAACAGTCACGGGCGAGTTGGAAGAAAACGAGCCACATCCCCTGAATGTGGTGGCGCATGAAACGGCGCGCCCGGTCTTTAACGACCCAACAGCCCAGCTTCAGGCACGCTACGACGCCTGCATCCGCGATTTGAGTGCCCGAACTGCCGAACTCGAAGTCTTCCGAGCCAGTTATATCGCAAGCCAAAGTGCACTCGAAGAGTGCCGAAGTGCACTCAGCGAAACCAAATGCAAGCTCGAAAACACCGAACGCACCTATCAGACACAACAATCGGCTTGGGAAACAGATCAGATCACCCTGAATGCCTCGCTAGAATGCGCGCAAAATGCCCTGGAAAACACCACGGCACAACTGAAACGGGCCACGCAAGACCAGGTTCAGACGCATCAAAAACTCGAGGATACCGAAGCTCAACTCGATTTTGCCCGCGAAGCGATCGCCAAACGCGACAACGAACTGACCCAACAGCGCGCCCAGCTTGAGTCCATACAAACTCAGTTCAACGCCACCCAGGTCAAATTGCAGAACCTGAATGCCAGCCTGGACGACAAGGACATGGCCATTCAAATGGCCCAGACTGCACTTCAAAACCTGCGTTTCTCACATGCTGACACCGTAGCAGAACTGGCGCTGGCCTCCGAAAACGTCAAAAAACTCGAGAACGAACTCGCAGAATCCCGTCACGCCTACATCAATATTCAAAACGTCCTGAATTCCACCGAAGCCCAGCTGGAACTCGCCCAATCCACGATGCAAAACCGCGAAAACGTGGCCACGAACGCCCAAAGCGAACTCGCCCAGTCCCAGACGAAGCTTTCGGAACTGACGGCACAATTGGCCGAAGCGCAGACGCAACTGGACAACACGACGAATGAGCTTCGTACTCAACGCGATCAGCTCGATGTACTTCGCCAGACAATTGACGAACAAAACGCCGAGATCAACGCAAAACGCGATGAGATCAACGCGGCCAAAGCCGCTTTAATGCAGTCAGAAAGCGATCTCGACGCCACCCGCGAAACACTCATCGCCTGTCAGACGACCCTGGCTGCACGCGAAAACGAACTGGCTGAAACGCGAGAAGCCCTTTCGCAGAGCGATTGGTTCCTTGGCGAGTCCAAAGAAGCAGTTCGTCGCGCCGAAGCCACGATTGAAGCACGTGATGCTGAAATCGCAGACAAAGCTGCTCAGATCGTCGATGCAAAAGCCACCATCGAAGCGCGTGACGCTGAAATCGCGGACAAGGCCGCTCAAATCGTCGAAGCCAAGGCCACCATCGAAGCGCGTGATGCTGAAATCGCCGACAAAGCTGCTCAGATCGTCGACGCCAAAGCCACGATTGAAGCGCGCGACGCTGAAATCGCCGACAAAGCCGCTCAGATCGACGATGCAAAAGCCACGATCGAAGCGCGTGACGCCGAAATCGCGGACAAAGCCGCTCAGATCGACGAAGCTAAAGCCACCATCGAAGCACGTGAAAACGAACTGATCGAAGCCATGGCGCAAAACGAAGGCTTGAACGCAGAC
>JAZUKH010000165.1:0-3684 GCA_045643185.1 Myxococcota bacterium
CAACTCGCCGAAGCTTATCGCAGTCTATTACGTCTTTCATCGCCTCTCAGCGCCTAGGCATCCACCGCATGCCCTTTATAGCTTAATCACTCATCCCACTCCTTCAAAACAAAGAAGCGTGAGGATTAACCTCGTAGATTTCTCTACATAGACACTTGATGTTGTGATGAATCTCTCGATTCATCGCCCATATCTCTATCACTTTCTTCTTTTCAATTTTCATCGTGTCATCAGGTTTGGTGCCCGTTGACGAGGCGAGGCTTATACGCGCATCGAGGATACGCGTCAACATTTTTTTTAATTTTTTTGCTTTTTTCGATAATCCGCAAAAATTCGTGCCGCACACTCTACTTTGGCCACGCACGGACGCTTTTGATAGTACGCCGCATTGCGTTCATCCGGCACGTAACATGTTGAAATCTCAACGCCCTTCATCGCGAGCAACTCCGCACAGATCAACGAGCCATTGGCATCCTTAAATTTCGCCAACAGATCCTGTACGATCTTGTAGCACTCTGCCTTGCCTTGCTGATCCGCACCATCAGTCTGACCACGATCCATGCCGACAAGGATCACCAATGCCGACACGGCCCCACACATCATGCGCATTCGCCCAACACCGCCGCCAAATCCAGCGCCAACACGCTTCGCCTGCTCATCCGTAAAACCATATAAATCAGCAAATGCAGCCACCACACTCTGGCAGCATCCATATCCAGCCATAAAATTCTCAACAGCGCGTTGCACGCGTTCGTCCATTTCATCCATCTCGATCTTCCTCTTTTGAAAACAGGTTGCCGAACAAAACCTCTTTTTGTTTCTTTGCCTAATTGATGCGTGAAGACTCACCCCTCAAAACAATTCTATGATAAAATGAAATTGGTCTTACCTCGGGCTGCATGCGCATGCCGAGAAGATCCGTCCACCTACATTCATGAACTGGCGACCCAGAACCACGCCTTACTTCCCCGAGAAATTATGAGTTATCGATATAGACCTTTTCAATGCATTTTTGTGATTTTGATTTTGTTTACGTGCCTTACGATCAGCACAGAAACCGTACTTGCCCAAGATACAGCGGCGTCTACCAACAAGATCGTTACTGGCAACCTAACGCGTGAACAGTCAGATCAAGCAACACGAAACCTCATCGCTGAATGGAAGATCCGCGAAGGACAGGCTCTAAAACACAACCTTCTTGACCTGATCATCCGCCACGGGGACCTTTCCTTGCCCTTATTCATCACTGTCTACGGTGACGAACCCAAAGATGGCCACAGTATTTGGATCTCCATGCACGGCGGCGGAGAAACCTTCCCCGAAGAAAATGATTCTCAATGGGAGAACCAAAAATCGCTCTACAAGCCCCAAGAAGGCATCTATGTCGCGCCACGAGCCCCCTGGAATACGTGGGATCTCTGGTTCAAAGCGCCAATCGACAGCATGTTCGAGGAATTGATCCGTACTTTAGTCACAGTTCTTAATGCCAACCCAAATAAAGTCTATCTCATGGGTTATTCTGCCGGTGGTGACGGCGCATGGCGTTTAGCACCGCGTATGGCCGATCACTGGGCTGCCGCCTCCATGATGGCTGGTCACCCGGGAGATGTTGGATTGGAAAATCTCCGAAATACACCATTCTCAATGTGGGTTGGCGAAAACGATATCGACTTTAATCGAAATACTGAAGTCCCAAAACGCGGTGCCGAAATGGATCGCTTACAAAAGAAAGCTAAAGATGGCTACATTCATGAGACCCACGTCGTCGCTGGGAAACCGCACTGGATGGGGGGCGCCGACCAAGCTGCTGTTCCTTGGATGGCTCAATACACCCGCAATCCTTATCCCAAACACGTATTCTGGAAACAAGAAGAAGTCACTCGCCCAATGTTTTATTGGTTGGAAGCCCCAGCCAATGAACTCAAACGCGGCATGACCGTCACAGCAAACATTGATAAGAACACGATCACAATCAATCAATGCGATTACAGCACAATCACGCTCTGGCTCAATGACAGCCTGGTCGACCTCAATAAAGACGTCACGGTAAAATTGGCCGGAAAACAGATCTTCAAAGGGAAAGTCGAACGTAATATTAAAAATCTTCAGGATTCACTTGAAAAACGTGGCGATCCCGCCTACGTTTTTCCCGCCAAACTTGAGCTTTCTTGCAAAGTCTCGAAACCCACTTCGGCAAATACTCAAGCTGACAAAACTGAAGTTCTAGTTTTTTGATTACAAAATGACACCTAAACGCCGATATACATAAAAACAATGGGCATATTAAATACTTATAAGTATATATACATATATAATATGCCCAAATCGGAATTACTGGCGATTTTGAATACTTTTTACAATTCCCTTGAGGGGCTCAACAAAATTATATTTTGAGAGCGGCAAAGTCTTGATGGCTTCCTTCCAAAAATGGAAGCCATCACCAATATGTCTATGCGCAAAACAAAAATGCACTTTTTGCGCATAGCGATAATTCAATGCTTTGGGATATTGTTGATAGAGCGCATCATTCTTAGTCTGAAAAATTTCAAACCCCTTCATTTTTTTGTCATAATTGACGGTAATGGCATCAGCTGAATAATAGCGTTTCACGAGTGCTTCATCTAGAAAGACAATATCAAATTTTTGCGCCAAACGCATCCAGACATCGTAGTCCTGAGATGCGGGCATAGATTCGTCAAAGCCACCGATTGCTTCAAGCGCTGATCGACGAATAAGCGGTTGCGAACACCCACCTACACAATTGCGGCGCAACAACGCTTCAATCAGACTTTCAGCGCCTTTTCCGACCCGAACGATTTCTGGCTCGGTCGCGCCTTCCGCATAATATAATGAATGACAAGTCACAGCGGCAATCTCAAACGACTTAAAGGCCTGTAACTGATGATCCAGTTTTTCGGGCAACCAAGTATCATCGTCATCCAAAAAAGCGATGAACTCACCACGACTGTGCGCTAAACCAGTATTTCTGGCTTTGCAAGCCCCCAGATTGTGTGGATGAACGACACTGTGGATTCGTTCATCGTTGAAACTGCATAACATCGTTTCATTTTGCTGACACAGCTCGGCATCTTCCGGGCTATCGTTCACGACCACAAGCTCAAGACGTTGATAAGTCTGAGCAAGTACGCTTTCAACAGCACGTTGCAAAACCGAAGTAGGACGTTTATACGTTGTGATGATGACGGAAATAAGTGAAGTGCGTTCCTGCATGTGACAGATCCCCAAAATGTCCATACCGTGAATACACAAGTACCGATCAACGCGCCGAACGAAGTAGATGCCGAAATTCGAAAGTCAAAAACGACGTTTTTAATTGTTTCGAGCCTCGTAGAGACGTGCGGCCCGCACGTCTCCATAAATCAGACCCCACGTCGCAACGAAGATTTCACGTTTACACGAGTATTTCGACGATGTTGACGAAGTGCGGCCCGCACGTCTCCATAAATCAGACCCCACGTCGCAACGAAGATTTCACGTTTACACGAGTATTTCGACGATGTTAACGAAGTAGATGCCGAAAAAAAATAAAAAAAAGCCGGCGACGTTCTACTCTCCCACGCAGTCACCCACGCAGTACCATCGACGCAAAAGAGCTTAACTTCCGAGTTCGGGATGGGATCGGGTGTGGCCTCTTCGCTATTATCACCGGCAAGATTTGAGAAA
>JAZUKH010000166.1:0-21705 GCA_045643185.1 Myxococcota bacterium
TAATGGACGGCGTATATTTCGTCTGCAGTTGAATCAAAATATCGGCAATTTTCGACATGATCTGCAGCGTCTGCTTTTCATTCAGCTTCCCCTTTTCATCCAAAATTGCCTGCAAAGTCGGGTCTTCGATGCACTCCTGAATGAGCCAACACATATCTTCCAAATCAAAGATCGACTCGTAAAATCGCGGCACACCAGGTATGGCAAGGCTTTTGAGTACGCGCGATTCCCTTTCAAAGAGTTCATAACTTTTCAGATTGTCCTCTTTGGAGAATTTCAAGGCTTTGACGACAACTTTTTGTGCATCTTCTTTTCGTTCGGCAAGCCACGTAATGCCCTGCGAACCTTCGCCAAGCTGACTGAGAATGCGATATTTGCCGGCTAACCGCCGGGGGGTTGTGATGGCGTATTTATCGGTCATTATTTTTTATTTTGGATGGAATGGGCTCGCCTTGAGCCGTGCCACGGCACGTCTCTACGGCTCGCTGGACGGTGCATTGCATGCAACGCACCTACTATTGCCTTCGGCAATACGCGCCTTTGGTGCACAATAAGCTTAAATCTGTTCAAACCCGTGTTCAGAAACATTCCCATGGTGAATCACCTAACGGATTACTCGCAAACAATGACGAAGTATAGCAAAGGCATGGTTATGAGCAAATGAAAACGTCAAAGATTATAATCATGGCTGTTACCATTCAGCCGGGAGGAGGTTGCGGTATGTTATAAGGATCACCGGGCGTATTGGCAAAGCCAATAGACCGGTGTATCAGCCGTATTCGCTGAAAGCGAAAAGGCTGATTTTCCTAAAAAAAATGAAATAATTAAAAGCGATAACATCACTGAAAAAAAGCTTCAGTGGTTGAAATAATACCCAGGTACCAAATAGCGAGAATGATTATGAATAAAAATCTAGTTATCCTAAGTCTGATCATGGCGAGTGCCATGACGGCATGCGGCAATGATGGTTCAGAAAATAACAGATTGAACTGTCAGCCGGGAGAACATCTCGGATACAATGGCAATTGTGTTGAAGATTCAATCTATGCCTGTGGTGACCTCGACACGAGCTGCATCGACTTGCCCGGCTGGAAAAGAGGCTGGTGCGAAAACGGTGTATGCTTCATCGAAGAATGTGTGCAAAATACACATCTTTATCGCAATTCATGTGAACCAGATTCGATTGAAAACTGCGGAAGTCATGAATATGTCTGCGCAGAGAATGAGGATGGCTGGGCAAACGGAACTTGTGAAAACGGAAAGTGCACGGCATCGGAATGTATCCTCGGCATGCATGTGGAAAACGGTGCCTGTGAACCGGATGATATCGACAGCTGCGGACCTGAAGGCCTTCCCTGCGTTGAGCAGGTGACGGGGTGGTATACCGGAAGCTGCATGAATGACAAATGTATTCCCTATTCGTGCGTTACTGGATTTCACCTTCAGAACGGCACATGTGTTCCCGATTCGCACTCGTGCTGTGGTGAGTCATGCATAGAATGCCCGAATGACACTGTCTGTTCCAACGGACAATGCGAATCAAGCTGCGGCAATGGACTTAACGCATGTGGTCAGAAATGCGTCAATCTTAAGAATAGCTTCGAAAATTGCGGCGGATGCGGCAACAATTGCAGTATCGTGATGACAGAAGGAGACAAAGCAGCCCTTTGCCTCGATTCGAAATGCACGATTACACAGTGCGCAGATAACTACCATTTTAACGAACGCAGATTGTGTGAACGTGACACGCTCACCAAATGCGGACGTGAGCAGGAAGACTGTTCGGCCCTGGAAGGCTGGCAGGTCGGCGACTGCGAGCTCGGGAAGTGTGTTGCAGAATCATGTCTGGATGGATATCACCTTTACGATACCGGCACGGATATCGTTTGTGAACAGGACACCGAGAGCAACTGCGGTCAACATGGCATTGTCTGTCCTGAATCGTCCATCTGTGCAGGGAGTGATGGATGCACATGCCCTGATTCATGGACAGACTGCGGCACTCTGAACTGCAAAAACCTTCAGAGCGACACCCAAAACTGCGGAACATGCGGAAACGCCTGTCTGAGCAATCAGATCTGCCGCAAGGGCCGATGTCTTGGCCTGACTCAATGCGGCAGTAAAAAATACGACACGTTATCCAGTGTGGAAGCCTGTGGTGAATGCGATCACGTATGTGCTGACGGCCTCATCTGCGATGATGGCAACTGCGTCGAAGGATTGGGGGAAGCCTTCTGCAGCGGTGTGATCGTCAACACGAAGGATGATATCGATAACTGCGGTTCGTGCGGAAATCGTTGTGCTGACGGTCTTATCTGCAACAATGGCACGTGCAAAACCGGCACTGGCAAAACGCACTGTGGCGATCTCGTCATTGACACGACTATCGATGCGGCAAACTGCGGCAAATGCGGAACGCTCTGCGGCGAAGAAAAAACCTGTGTCAGCGGGATCTGCCGAGCCTATTTCCCTTCGTCATCGCAAAAGCTGACGTGCAACGGCCAGGAAGTCATTCCATATAGTGATGCTAAAAACTGCAACGGCTGCGGCATCGAATGCAAGGACGGGAGGTCGTGCAACAGCGCTGAATGTTCCTATAAACCGACCGATACGCTGATCTGCGGCGGTCAGTCGGTCTATCCCTATAACGATTCATCGAACTGCGACGGCTGCGGCAAAAACTGCGGAACTGGCATGTACTGTTATCACGGGACGTGCACTTCATCACCACATAATGAAAACACCTATTGCAACGGCGTTAAGGTTAATCCCTACACCTCGGATACAAACTGCAGTGGATGCGGAAATGTCTGTACAGACGGCAAATCGTGCAATTCCGGTGTCTGTTCCTATCATTCATCATCCGTTATCACGTGCAGCGGCAAGAGCGTTTATCCCTATTCGGATTCAGCAAACTGCGGTGAATGCGGCAACGATTGCGGAAAAGGCAGTTATTGCTACCAGAGCAGCTGTACGTCCGTCGTTCGCGATGTCATGACATACTGCGACGGAAAAACGACAAATCCCTCTTCAGATGCCAACCACTGCGGTGGCTGCGGAAATGTCTGTACTGACAGCAAGCCATGCATCTCAGGAAAATGCGAATTTCAGCCGACGACGCAGGTCAGCTGCAGCGGAAACAACGTGTATCCCTATTCCGATTCTGCAAACTGCGGCGGCTGCGGAAATATTTGTTCGACCGGACATGCGTGTTCCGCTGGAACATGCAGCTCTGCGCCTTTGAATGCAAGCACGGTCATTACATGTAATAATACTTCAGTTAAACCTTATCAGGATTCGGACAACTGCGGCTCGTGCGGAAACAAATGCGGCGCTGGCAAGTACTGCTATCAAGGCACCTGTACGAGTACGCCTCACGATGTCGTGACGCTGTGCGACGGTAAAGACACAAGCATCTACAAGGATTCGGACAACTGCGGCTCGTGCGGAAATCAATGCGGCGCTGGCAAATACTGCTATCAAGGCACCTGTACAAGTACGCCACACAATGTTGCAACGCTGTGCGACGGTAAAGACACAAGCATTTATAAGGATTCAGACAACTGCGGCTCGTGCGGCAACAAATGCGGCACTGGCAAATATTGCTATCAAGGCACCTGTACGAGTACGCCACACAATGTTGCAACGCTGTGCGACGGTAAAGACACAAGCATTTATAAGGATTCAGACAACTGCGGCTCGTGTGGCAACAAATGCGGTTCTGGCAAATACTGCTACCAGGGCACCTGCACGAGCACACCGCATGATTTCGTGACGCTCTGCAACGGTCATGAAATCAATCCTTACAGCGATGTTAGCAACTGCGGAAGCTGCGACAATGCTTGTTCCAGCAAACAAATTTGCAAAAATGGCGTTTGCGGCTTGTATGAGGACATGGTCATTACGTGCAGCGGCAAGAGTGTTCGTCCCTATTCCGATTCAGCCAACTGCGGCAAATGCGGCAATGTCTGCGGCAATGGCCAAGTCTGCAATGCAGGCACTTGTCAGAACACAACGCTGACTGAAAGCACAAAACTGGTCTGCAGCGGCGAAAATGCCTATCCCTACATCGATTCTTCCAACTGCGGCAAATGCGGCAATAAATGTTCAAAGAACTCGTACTGTTACCAGGGCAGCTGCACAACAGCCAAAAACAACACAATAACGCTGTGCAACGGAAAGGAAGTTAATCCTTATTCAGACTCGGCTAACTGTGGCGGCTGCGAACATGTCTGCAGTTCCGACAGTATATGTCAAGAAAGTCAGTGCAAGCGGGTAACCGTCAATGCAGATACAGTCACCTACTGCAACGGCGAGCCTTCCAACCTGTATTTCGACTCAGCCAACTGCAAATACTGCGGAAAAGACTGCGGAAAAGGTTATTATTGTTATCAGGGATCATGCACGCGGTCGTCACGCGACGTTACGACAATCTGTGACGGTATCATAACGAATCCCTATTATGACTCATCCAACTGCGGCGGATGCAGAAATGCATGCAGTTCCGGTCAGTATTGCTATCATGGCAGCTGCACAAATTATTCGCACGATGAGGAAACGTATTGTGGAAATCTCATCACGAATCCCTATTACGACTCTTCCAACTGCAGCGGTTGTGGAAATAACTGCGGAACAGGCAAATACTGCTACCACGGCAGCTGCACGAGCACCACGCATGATGAGAATACATACTGCAATGGTATCCTCACAAATCCATATTACGATTCGGAAAACTGCGGCGGCTGCGGAATTAAATGCAGCGGAACGCAGTATTGCCGAAATGGTATTTGTTCAACCCTTAACGTGAAGAGTTCGACGGTGATAACCTGCGCGCTCGAAGACGTCTATCCCTACTATGATTCCCAAAATTGCGGCGGCTGCGGCATAGACTGCGGAACCGGCAAATACTGCTATCAGGGCAGATGCACAAACCTTATGTATAATTCTGCCGAAACCTATTGCCATGGCATTGGCGTCACCCCTTCAACCGATTCTGCCAACTGCGGCAGCTGCGGAAACGTCTGCGGATCCGGTAAGGCTTGCAAGAGTGGAATCTGCTACTCAACCTATTTCTCAGAATCGTCCAAAATTACCTGTAACGGCCTGACCGTCTATCCCGCTATGGATTCCGAAAACTGCGGCGGTTGTGGCATCGTGTGCGGTTTAGGAAGTGTCTGTTCGCAGGGAACATGCACAACCAACATTAACTCAACCACTAAAACCTATTGCGATGGATACACGGTCTATCCTTACTCGGATTCAGCCAACTGCGGTGGGTGTGGAATTGTTTGTTCCGAAGGATATGTCTGCACTTCCGGACATTGTCAGCAAAAAACAATCTCGAGTTCGACGACCATCAAATGCTATGGCGACACGGTTTATCCATACAGCGATGATTATAACTGTGGCCGATGTGATCACGTTTGTCCATCCGATCAGGAATGTACAAAAGGTGTTTGTAAATACCCATCAACCTCAACCAATTACGCCAGAACATGCAGTGGCTTGACCGTTTACACCAATCGTGACTCTGATAACTGTGGCGCCTGTGGATATGAATGCCCATCCAACAAATATTGTTATCAAAGCAGCTGCACCAGTTCGCTCTATGATGTAAATACATTCTGCAACGGAACGGAAATCGCCATCCTGGAAGATTCTGCAAACTGTGGCGCCTGTGGACGATATTGCGATTGGGGTGAATACTGTTATAACGGATATTGTTACAACGCTTCCATCTATCCGGACGATGAGCTTTACTGCAACGGTTTTGTCGTCTATCCGTATTTCGATTCCGATAACTGCGGCGGCTGTGATATTCTTTGTGATATTGGCGAATACTGTCTGGAAGGATCATGCACAAATGAGCCCTACAACGTAGAAACGATCTGTTTTGGCGAAATTGTCAATCCCTATACAGACGAAAACAATTGCGGCGGCTGTGGTATCCTCTGCCCGTCAGGTCAGATATGCAGCCAGGGCAAATGTCTGTTTGATTGATGCTCGCCTTGAGACGTGCCACGGCACGTCTCTACGGTTCGCTGGGCGGCGCTATTGCCTGCGGCAATACGCGCCTTTGGTGCGTTGGTTCGCCTTGAGACGCAAAATTTTGCGTCTCTACGGTTCACTGGCGGCGCTATTGCATACGCGCCGCTTTTATATTTGTTGCGCAGGCCGTAGCACGACGCAGTACATGACGGAACAGTCGATAAACCGTTTTTTGTTTTGTTCAGCGCATGATGGATCGGTCGATCTTCTATAAGATAACACATCCATGATGCTTTAGTGACTGTACCTATCGACCGGAGAGCCGTTGCGTATAAGGATCTCCGGTTGATACTGCGCGCAAGACGTTCCAAGACGACGAGAATTGGATACCATTTATCACTTGTGAAGTATTAAATGATAAGGGATAATGAAAAAAGCAGAATGCTGGTAATGAATATTATCAGACGAATAAATGATTAATGTTTAGGGGAGAAACGCGATGTGTCGGAGTCGAATCATATTTTTTGCCGCTTTATGCAGTCTTTCAACGATTTGTGGATTGACTGCCTGTCATAAAGCAGAAAAAGCGCTCATCGAGGGCTCGTCGAATACCGCGCAGGCGAATGCGGAGCCGAATCAAATCCCATCAGCAGAGGTTCCAAAAGATGAACCGCAGGCGAATGATGTTCAGCCAAGCGATGTTGCAAATGCAGAACAGCCCGATTCTGATACAGCAAATGTTGTAGAATATGTCGATATAGCAGAAGCCTGCCGCCCAAGTGCTGGCGATCAGATTTCGGCTGAAGATTGGGCAAAGGCAAATAATGCTTTCGGTTATAAATTTCTGAAAACGACATCCGGCAATACCGTTTTTTCACCCTATTCAATTGAAAGAGCCTTGGGAATGACGCTTGACGGCGCATGTCTCTCGACAGCTGATGAAATGCTCAAAGCTTTGGAAATGCCCAATGCAAAGCGTCTGAGCATGTCCGGTCACGAAGTCGATTTGAAATTAAAAAATGTCAACGATAACACTCTTTTAAATATCGAAAATAAGATTTGGCCAGACAAATCGCTGAAGCTTCCCGATGATTATATCGCACGACTTAAAGCTGGATATGAAATCGACGCGATAAGTCTCGACTATAAGACAGATCCCGAAAAAGCGAGAATTACTATCAACGATGATATCGCCAGAGCAACAAAAGATCGCATCAAAGATTTGTTGCATCCGGGAAGCATTCGCAGTGGTGCAAAACTCGTTCTGACAAATGCGGTTTACTTTAAATCCGTATGGCTAAATCCTTTTGATAAAAGAAACACGAACAAACAAAGATTTTATGGCGATGAATCAGAAAAAGAAGTCGATATGATGCATTGGACGGGACCTGGTCCCGTTCGTTCGTGTGACGGATATGATTGGTTTGACATGGCATTCGATTCAAGATTATCCAATGATAGTGGAAATTATGTATTTAGAATTATTCTTCCACGCGTTAATGATGTCACATCAAAACCAGACCGAATGAAAGCCCTTTCTTTAACAGAAACTAAACTATCCGGCAATTTCAAGGGATGCGAATATAAAAATAGTAAAATTCATTTGAGCCTACCAAAGTTTAAATTACAACCTGACACAATATCGATTGTAGAGGTGATGAAATTCTTTGGAATAAAGGAAGCGTTTACAGATGACGCTAAATTTTATGCAATGCCCAATGGTGCAGCAAACGTCGATGAATCTCCATATTTGAAGATTGACGATATTTTTCATAAAGCATTTATCGAGATCGATGAAAAAGGTGGTGAAGCCGCAGCGGCAACACCCGTCGTTATGCGTGCTATTCCGTCGTCTGCTAGACCTCATAGACCTGAAGAAATATACAACTTTACGGTTGATCATCCGTTTATTTTTGTCATTTACGAACGATCGACGAATGCCAACCTATTTGTTGGCCGTGTGACGGATTTATAGGCTCGCCGGAATGGGGCTCGCCTTGAGCCGTGCCACGGCACGGCTCTACGGCTCGCTGGGCGGCCTATCGCCTTCGGCGATACGCGCCTTTGGTGCGTTGCATGCAACGCACCTACGTGGGATGGTTCGCCTTGAGCCGCAAAATTTTGCGGCTCTACGGCTCGCTGGGCGGGCTATCGCCTTCGGCGATACGGCCTTGCTTTTCCTGACATATATCTGACAAATTCTCGATATCCTCGGGAGCAAATGGATATGGAACGCTACCGTTTTCGTCGTACAGGATAGGCAGAACATCGCCCACCATGATCTTTTCTAGCGGATTCTGATGCGTAATCACATCGGCTTTGATGTCGTGGTCACTTCCTTCCGGGCGATATCGATAGGTAATGGCAAACTTCGGTCGTTTATTGGTTACTTTAATGCGCTGATTTTTTATGACTTTATCGTCACTTTCGATATCAGTAGGCAAATATTGAATATTTTCGATGACAGCAACCGCTTTGAGGCCGTTTTGATAAAGATTGGTGATGTGTGATTTGATTAATTTATACTCTTTTTGTGATTCGATCGTATATTCAATTATACGCACTCCAAACATGACTGCGACTGTCCCCAAAAATAGACTGAGTCCTACTAATTTCATCTCAGGCGACAGCTCTTCATATGCGCTAATCATGAGCAAAATAATTAGCCAAAAACTTATAACCACTAAAGAAATTACACACTCATTAAACAACATAATTTTAGGAAAATTTACACGAATATTATTTTTCGATATAACTTTTCTTGAAATCTCTTTTGGCATTTCGCGCGGTGTTTTATCGGGCAACGCTTGCCAGAGCGCGAAATTACCGGGCTGCCAGAGAGATCCGACTTGAACCAGCTGGCTATTATAGGCATCTGAACCATATTCGAGCGCACCGACGCCGAGGTCGATGTTGAACTTGTCTTCGCGAAACATCGCAAAAGCGCGCTGAATCAGACCATAATCGCAAAGGCGCGTTTCGGCATTGGGATCGAGCATCTGTCGCAACAGTGATATCACCGCCGACGGTTCATTGGTGAGATGCGGTTCAATCACGAGTCGGAAATCAGTAACCTGCATATCGGAGGGCGAAACGCCGCTCAACATATAAGTCATCATGGCACCAAGCGCATAAATATCACTGGCAGGCACAGGATTTCCGACAAGTTGTTCGGGCGGCATATACCCATAAGTGCCGGCAACCGTCGAACCGCCCGTCTGAATTTGCGGATTGGCCACTGCTCCAAAATCGATGAGATGCACCTGATCGGTTCCATCCGGATTTTTACCGATAATGACGTTGCCAGGTTTAAGATCGCGATGAATCACGACGGGATCATGGGCATGAATCTTTTCAAGAATGATAGCTAACTGGCATCCGATATCATAAATCCTTGCTCTATCCAGGCTCGTTCCTTTATCGATGATTTCTGCGAGTGTTTCACCTTCAATGAAATCCTGAACGATGTAAGCACAGGGTGGATCGTCGTCGAGGCATTCAAAGGATTCAACGAAGTGAGCGACGCCTTCGATGTTCAGACTGGCGAGGACTTCAGATTCGCGCGAAAAAAGCTCGTATTCCTTCCAAGTTTTGACGGAGTCAATGCGAAGCTGTTTAAGGGCGACGTTTCGGCCTGTCTGAGTATCGGTCGCTTTAAAGACTTTTCCCTGGCTGCCGTGACCGATTTCGCGATCAATTTTGTAACATCCATGGATAAGCGTACTGTCGTTAACCAATGATTGATAGGCTTTGTAATTGTCTGACTGAATGCCGTTTGAAATTTCGGAACTTTTGGAAGATATGGGCACTACCATAATATAACCTGTGTGCAGTGTGTCGTAAAACAAACCAATGATAATTAGAAATGTTTGAAAACGATCAAATCATGCATCAACATCCCTAATAAGCGCTAAATAAAGGTATTTTACCTCGTTAGACTCAGATTCAAACGAACGTTTCACAATGCCATGACAGGCGATGTTGTAAATCGCCTCTGCCATGGGGTCATAATATATCTTCTAAATCCTAATTCTGTTGCATCAACTCGTTGAGTTTTGCTTCGTTGATGCGCATATCAGAGTTTTGTTCCAAGCCAGCCAGGAATTGCGACATGGCGACGCGCCGTCCCTGGTCAATGATGCGAGAAAGCATGTATTCGCGCACGTCGGCGAGTGCAGGCTTCTTCTCAGGTGTCATACTTTGGAACAGAATGATATGGTAACCGAATTCAGACTTGGTTACAGGGCTCAACGGATGCTGTGCATTCAACGCGAAGGCAGCTGCAGCAAACGGTTCTACCACGGCATGGTACGGCAACTGCTCGCCCAAAAATGACTGCATCGGAAAACGCGGAAACTCAAGGTCAAGGTTCACATCGACATCATAGCCAGCGCGCAATAAACGAACGCCTTCGCCATTCAGATCGTCATTCGTGGGATTGCTCAACTTAGCCAAACGTGCATAGACATCGTCGATGACTTTTTTCCGCTCTTCATCCGTCGTTTTTCCGTCATCCTTGATCAAAATATGGCTCGCGGTAACAAGCGCCGGATGGCCGCTGTCAAAGGCGTAGGCGTCGAGTCCAGCCTGGATCATTTCATCAGACACAGTATTGGGCGCATACACGTCTTCGATCCGGTTCTTTAACCAGGCTTTGGCGAGTGCACGGCGCTCGGCCCATGCGGCCGTCGTGGCGGCCTGCTGCGGCATATTTTCGCGCGCAGCCGCACTGAGTCGCTGAATCGCATCAAAGTGCTTTTTTGCCGTGGCTTCGTCCAGATCCGCGTGTTTTGCGCGATAGATCTGCCATTCCTGAGCGAGCAATTCATCCGTCTGAGCCGGCAAAACGCCGTCGGTATGAATGATGGCAGCCTGACGAGCTGCTTCGATCTGGTCTTCCTTCTCGACCGAGCATGCGCTCAAAACGAGGCACGCAGTGATAAGAAACAAACGCATCCATCTGGTCATAATTCTTTGATCCATAACTAAGTTGATTGTCTCAGGTCAAGGCACGTAACGCGCTTTCGAGCGTCGTCGAAGCATCCGTCTTTTCATCACGATATTTCACGATCATCGGTGCGTAAAGCGACAGGCCATTGTCCTTTCCAAACGGCGTTTTGACGGCACGCGCGCCACAAACGACGACCGCACGCGGCGGAATGACCAACACGCCGTCGACCGGACGAATGACTGACTCATTGATGAGATCATAAACCGGTGTGGCGCGCGTCAGAATGACGCCCGAACCGATCACAGCCCCTGACGATACACGCGTGCCTTCATAGATCCCGACGTTACCGCCCACAAACGCGTCATCTTCAATGATGACGGGCAATTGACCAACGGGTTCGAGCACGCCGCCGAGTTGTGCGGCCGCCGAAATATGACAGCGCTTACCAACTTGGGCGCACGACCCCACGGTCGCATGCGAGTCGATCATGGTACCTTCGTCTACAAAGGCGCCAATGTTGATATAGGCTGGCGGCATGACCGTCACGCCGTTTGCGAGATAGGCGCCTCGTCTGACCGTCGAGCCGCCCGGCACGACGCGGATCTTGCGCTCGACCAGTTCTGTCAGCTCAGGCCACAAATTGTGCTTGTCACAAAACTGAAAAGCCGCGTCTGAGCGCGCTTCGAGCTTGCCCCAACGAAAGACATTCAGAATCAGCTGTTTGACGCGCATTTCGACGCGCCACGCAGCCCCATCGCGCGTTACACATCGTAGTTCGCCGCATTCAAGCAACTTCAAAAAGCGTTCGATCGCCGCATCCGCCACCGACTGAGTTGACGCAGCAGACGTCTGAGCGAGTAATTCTTCGATCAAAGCAGAATCGTTCATGCACTTATCCTTGTTTAGACGCACGCACGTATTGCGCACAGGCGACAAGTTTAACACAAAACACCATGGGTAAACAATTCGTTCAGCACGACGTGTTAAGTTGACTGAATCAACTCGATCAATTGCGCGCCAGACATGCGATTCAGCGCAATCGCCAGGACTTCCTGAATTGACAATGTTTGTTCTTGATCAGGATGCAACGACTCGGTCAAGCTTTCAACAATCATGGGTGAGAATTCGCACATCTCGGGTTCCGGCGTTGTGACGAGCAATTTATAATTAATTATTGTATTCGTTTTATTATAATAAATGGTTAAATAAATTGTATTATCAAGATTTAATGGCACCATTTGATAATAACAATCCATGACCGGATCAAAATAGCATTCGTCGAGCAGAGCGAGTGCCATACGATACTTCATTTGTCTTTTCAGATCGGATGGCTTGACGCGGTCGAGTCGCGTAAGATCGGCATTGTGTTCGAGATCAACCCGTTTTACTTTCGCAGCGATGGCATTTTCACGCAGTGAAGCGATATACGTCATGTACGGCACTTTGGGATCGTGCGTCAACAAGTTGAGCGCATCCATGATGTCATCCGAAAACCCGGCTTTTTCAAGGTACGCCCTATCGATCCCGGTGTCTTCCAAAACATCGTGAAGCAATGCCACACAGATCTCAGCTTCGGAATTCATCTGCTCAGCGAGGTGAAAGGGATGGAACACGTAGGGCATCCCAGCTTTGTCAAATTGATCGCGATGCAGATCATAACACAGTTTAAGCGCGATTTTCGTCAACGGCGTATAGAGCATGGTCATGGTAATCAATTTTCCGTCATTTAGATAAACCTGTGAGAGGCCCTGCCAGGCGAAGGGGTAGCGGCGTATTTGTCAATGACGCGGTGGAGACGTCCGGTCCGGGCGTCTCCACCGCATCATTGCCAAATAGCCGCGTAGGGGGAGCCTTCCCCCGCAAAATCAAACTGAAAGGAGAACAAAAAAGCCGCACGAGGCGGCTTTTAGATCGAGGAGGGAAGTTTTCGCGTTTAATCGAAGACCCAGGTTCGTTTGAACGTAAGAGGAGCCGGAAGCGGACCGAATTTCCAATTCATGATTCGCCCACGGACACATGAGAAAAGCTCGCCACCGATCTGGTCTTCTTTGACATCGACGCGGATGACCGTGCCATTCTTATCGGCCGAGATGAGAACGACGAGTCGGCCAGCGACCTTGCCCTGAGCATTCATGACACGCGAATAGCAATTACGGATGTCGTTATTTTTCTTTTTGAAGACTGCGTTGATGGATTCCTGAGCATTTTTTGGAGCGGAAGCCGTGAATTCCCCGGATTGCGAGACGCCGAAGTCGACTTTTTTTCGTTCGACATTTTTCTTTGCGTCGTTACCGGCGACAACACGTGGTCCGCCATTTCCGCCTTCTCCGTTACCGATACCGAGCAGGCCGTTTCCGGAACCGCCGGTCGTATTGGCAAGGGAGTTGAGAAGTCCGCCTGTTCCCGCGAGTCCGATGTCGCCAGCAGAGACGTCGGACATATCGGCGATAGCCGCGCTTGAGCCTAGCATGGCGCCGAAATAGTCGCCCGCATCACCGCCGTCGATACCGAGGATCTGAGCCGTGATGGCAGCGCCCATTTCACGATGAGCATCGGTGATGCGTTCCATGAGTTCGTCATTTGAGGCGCCAGAATCGCCCATATCAGGCACATCTTCGATATAGTCAGAAGGTTCGCCGGTCGGATCTTCAATGATCTCTTCCTCTTCAGGCTTATCTTTTTCTTCTTCGGTCTCGATGGAGGCTTTTGGTTCAGCCTGACGAATGAATCGGGTGAGATCGGCGATGGCTTCATCGTCACGGGGCCAATCCTGAACAAGGACAAACGTGAGGAAACCGATGTGGAGAACGAACGAGAAGATGAGTGGGATGAGAAAACCGAGCGAAACGATGTCTGTGATTCGCAAATGTTGTTTTTGCGACATGAGCAACGTCCCGGCATCGGTTTTGACATTAACGAACTGAAACAGAACAGTGATTTTTCCGAGAGAGACCTTACCGCGAGCCGTATCAGGCAAGTCGATATGGACCTTTCCGTTAAAAATGCGAATATTTTGTTCAGATTTAGAGAGCTGTTCAATGGCAATGGTCTTGCCATTTTGAATTTCGATGCGTCCCTTGGTCCCTTTTTTGACGCGTAAAGTGTAAGTTCCCTTATTTTCATCGTACGTGAACAGTTCAACGGTATCGGGTAGATCATCAGGACTGACTTTGAAAGTGCAAGTCTGATTTTGTCCGATCGTAATGGACTGATTTGTTTTTACGACATTTCCGCAAAGTTGTTCTTTGCCTTTAAAGATGCCGACGCGCAGATGTTTATTGGGTGTATGCGATGCCATCGCATGGACCTCCAGTTCGTATTGACCGAGCAAAAGCTCGCATGACGCAGAACGTCATGCGAAGGCTTCATACGAACGACTATTGTTTTGCGGGAGCAGCCGCGAAACGCCCACTTTCCTTGATTGGGCCCTGAATGACGGCGAAACGGAAGCGTTTGAATTCCGTGCCGAGTGCGGTCTGCATAACTTCAACGAGGAGTCGATAGCTTGTGGACTGGTCAGCGACGATAGCGATATCGCCTTCGAAGTTAGTGCCAGCGGCCATAGCGATAGATTTTTGTTTTTCGACTTCGGTTCTAAGAGCGGTTTCGAGGGGTTCAATGATGAGCCCGGTGTCACCACCTTTTTTGAAGTTACCGTTTACGCGCCCATCTTCTTCGAGTTCGACGATTTTCTGACGGATGAGATAGATACCTTCTTTATTGATGGTGAGAAGGGTCATATCTTTAGGCAGATTTTCGGCGATGGAGATAGGGACGTCAGTATTAGGAAGAATGACGATAGGTTCTTCACCGTAGGACTTGAGGAGGAAGACGAGGATGATGGTCATCATGTCCATCATAGAGTTCATCGTCAAGCCGCTCTCTTCAGGGGAGTATTTGGATTTTTCCTTACGATTTGCTTTTATTTTATCAGCAAGGATTTTCTCCATTTGTTCTTTTGTTAATTGATCAGCCATTTCCGTACGTTATCCTGTTTAATAGTGAGGGCTCGGCGACCGTCAACATAGGTGGCGGCCGCTTGGGCGACAGGGTTTATTGACCCATCGTCGGCAGACCGAGCACGACGACCGGAAACATATCAAGCGGAGCCTGTTTGGTTTCACCGTCGATGACTTTTTCAGCGAGGACGGCGAGAGAATCGTCGAGCATTTCATCGCTCTGCATTTCCTTACCTTTACTGGCGTCGGCGAATTCGGAGCGAGGAATGAGTTCGTATCTGGAAAGGTCCATCGCCTTGACGAGCACGCCGTAGTTGACGGAGGAGTCAGCGACGATATCGATCTGATCGTGATCAGACCATTCACCTTTACGTTTGATCCTCAAGAGTTCGTTATAGAGCTCGCGCCAATTATGTTTATCGACTTCGAGCTCAGCATCTGGATTCTGGAGGCAGATGGTGGGGCCATCGGCGGGGCAACCGCTGATAGCGGGGTGAGAAGCACCGGTTTCGACGATCGTAAAGCCCTGTTTTGAGATAAACAGTTGTAAACGCTTGGGAGGTTCACCATCGTTGGCGGCTGCACCGGCGCTACGTTGGGGCATTGAAACGTCAATGACGGCGATGGTCATGAAGACGACGCTCAAAAGCATCAACGGGATCAAGCACAAAACCATGTTCATGATCGGGGTAAGATCAAGCCCCGGCGCTGCGGCGAGCTCTTGTACTTTTTTTGACATGTAATCCTCCTAAATGAGTTGGGCCAGTTCGCACGAGCCCGTCTCATTAATGTGTTCTACTGAAAGCGTAACTTACTTCGCAACGCGTGCAGAGAGCATATTGGCGAGTTTCGTCGAATAGAGGTTAATGTCATCCATGATGTGTTTAACGACGGCGCTGAGGATCGAGTGGAAGATAAGCGTCGGGATAGCGACGATAAGACCGAAAGCCGTCGTATTCATAGCGATAGCGATACCACGGGAAAGCATTTCCTGACGTTTATCAGGGGTAGCGCTTTCGAGGGCGGCGAAGGCGTCGATCAGACCGATGATCGTACCGAGAAGTCCGAGAAGCGTAGCGATGTTCGCGAAGGATGCCATCATACCGAGGTTTTTCTGGATATTCGGAACGACTTCGAGCGTTGCTTCTTCGATGGCGTTCTGGATTTCAAGTTCACTCTTGTTCGCACGCGTCAAACCGGCTTTGACGACCTGAGCGATAGCGGCGTCACCAGCGGCGTTGCAGGCTTTAATGGCATCGTCGATCTTGTCGCCGAGGACACAACGCTGAACAGCTTCCATCAAATTTTTCGAATTAGCGTTGTATCTGAAAATGATGAAATAAACGCGTTCAATGATCAGCGCGAGGCAAATCAAAGACATGACTGCGATCAGCCACATCCAGATACCACCGTTGTCCAATGCGAACATACTCTTTAAACTATCCATCTTTAATTTTCCTCCGTTCTCTGCGAACCAAAGTTAATCTTTCGGCAGCTCATCTGCCGCTTAAAAAACATCTAGCGTTTCGGAATTATGCACAAACTCCGATTCGCGCGCTTATACCACGTGCTCCCACATCCGACAATCATTCTTTTTACGAAAATAGATTTGCCGGTGCCTGGTTCACAAAGCTACATTAAATAATAAACCGTTTTCACGACGCCTACAAACTTCCAACCATCCCCCCAAAAAATGCCCCGACAGCCACTTAACCAACCGTTTGACAGTCCTCGAACCTCGACCAAATAGCAAGCGACTTTTTTGTATCCAATCACTTATTTTCTTGCACATTCGGGCAAGTGTGGTAAACGACATAATCACGTTGACTACATGTGGTAATTACACCTACATGCAGTTTTGTTCATACAAAATTAAATCAACAACTTACTTACTTTGAATTCTGTTTTGGGACGGAATTTGGTACAATATCAGACCATTTTTCGGCACCTTAACGGGTGAAAACAAAGTCTGGTGTAAGGAGAATACAGATGGAAAAAGGCAAGATTGAATCCGCTGCCATCAATGCAACGTCTGCCAAAAGCAATGCAGACGCCAGAAAAGACGCGTCTGTTGTCACTGTTGCTTCAACAACAGCTGCTAATAACGATGTTAAAAAGGATGCTGGCACAGCCGTTAAAGCGGCAGACGATGCCAAAGACACGTCCAAAGATGTTAAAGACGCCAAAGTCGCCAACAAAAAAGCCGATGACGTCAAAACTGTGACCAAAGATACCGCAGACGTCAAAGAAATCGACGCCAAAAAAGCCGACACCAAAGCTGAAACAAGCGACACGAAAGGCGAAATAGATGCAGACTACGATGAAATCGAAGTCGAAGAAGATGTCGAAGTCGAAGAAGACGTGGAAACCGTTGACGAAAACGGCAAAAAAGTCGTGAAAAAAGTCAAGACCACGAAGAAAGTCAAGACGGTAAAACGCGTGAAAAAAGTGAAAGTTGTCGAAGAGGATCCCAAAGAACCGGATTCTATCTTCATCGACCATGGCGCGATCCTGCCGGAATTTTTACCTGGCACGCACCTTTTTGCCCTGATCCGCGACCCGGGCACCCTCTATGTTTACTGGAACTCGGAAATCGAAAGCCAGAACGGCTGGCGTTTGACGGCGTACGATGCCAATGGCAACGTACTCCAATCGTTCACGACGTCACACCGTCGCAGCGGGCGTGGTTATTTCCACGTGACCTCCGTGCTTGTCTCGCGCGTCACCCTCGAAAAAGTCGAGCTTAACGGCCAGACGGGCATGGTGCTCGAATCCACAATCAAAATTCTTGAACAGAGTCACAACCGCTTCGATGAGAAGTGGATCGACGTTCAAGATCGCCACGTGGTGTATGAAGCCCCTGCTAAAGGCGAGGCGCCAAACTACGACGCAGCACGTCAACGCTATGCCATGCAGCAGAATGCAATGGGCAATGCGGGTTTCGAGAGTGGCATCGCTGGTGGCGGTATCGAAGCTATGGTGGCGAACGCACCCGAAGGCCTCGTGCCCGGCATGGCCCCTTCATCGTGGTTCGGTCCGTTACGCGCCCCCGGCTCGTCGGACATCCTTATCGGTTCGTCTGATAACAATCTCAGACGCAAGTAATCTCGTTTTTTAAGTTCAGACTTTATCGAAAACTTCGCGGCGCAACGCGCCGATTCAATAAGGATGTATCCTATGAGTTTACAAGGCTATTTAAGCATCGTCCTGCATGCCCACCTCCCATTTATCCGTCACCCCGAATATCCCGATTTTCTTGAAGAAGACTGGCTTTTTGAAGCCATGACTGAGACATACATCCCACTTCTTCGCATGATGCGCCGCCTGACAGACGACAAGATCCGCTGGCGTCTGACCATGAGCCTGACCCCGCCGCTCTGCGAAATGCTCTCTGATCCGCTTCTTCAAGAACGCTACGTTGGTCACCTCACCAAGCTCGAAGAACTCGCCCAAAAACAGAAGATCGCCAAACTCGGCACGCCTTTCCAAGATGCGGCAGCCTCTGCAGCCTACGAATTGTCCGAGACCAAACGCCTCTTCTGCGATGAATGGCACCGTCAGATCCTGCCCGTCTTCAAACAATTCCAGGATGAAGGTTCTCTCGAGATCATCACGTGTGGTGCGACCCATGGTTTCCTGCCGTTAATGGAAACCGACGAAGCCCGTCGTGCACAAATCTCGATCGCCGTAAACAACTACAAAAAGCATTTTGGTCGTGCCCCGCGTGGCATCTGGCTTCCTGAATGCGCCTTCGTGCCTGGCATCGACGCGATCCTGGCCGAAAACGGCATCCGTTTCTTCATCATTGAGTCTCACGGATTGACGCAGTCGAACCCGCCTGCCCGTTATGGCACGTTCCGTCCGTGTGTGACGCCGACCGGTGTTGCAGCGTTTGCCCGTGACCTCGAAAGCTCACAACAAGTCTGGAGCGCCGAAGTTGGTTACCCCGGCCACCCTGACTATCGCGAATTCTACCGCGACCTTGGCTTCGACCTTCCGTATGCCGAAGTCAAACCCTATCTGCACGCCGACGGCGTTCGTCGTAACACCGGTCTCAAATTCCACCGCATCACCGGCAAACTGCCCTTGGATCGCAAGGAACCGTACGTCCCGAGCTGGGCTGCCGACCGCGCGGCAGAACACGCTGGCAACTTCCTCTTCAACCGCCAGCAACAGTGCCGCTACCTCAAACAGGTCCTTGGCACCACACCCCACATCACTGCGCCTTACGACGCCGAACTCTACGGTCATTGGTGGTACGAAGGTCCCCAGTTTATCGAAATGTTGATGCGTAAATCAGCCTGCGATCAGGACGAGATCCAGATGATCACGCCAAGCGAATATCTTGCCACAGAAACAGTTCACCAGGAAGTCGTTCCCTGCCTCTCCAGCTGGGGCGCTAAAGGCTTCTTCGAAGTTTGGCTCAATGAAGGCAATGACTGGATCTACCCGCACCTCCACTGCGCCGAAGAACACATGGTCGAACTCACACGCCGCTTCCCGAACGCCGACGGTTTGCTCAAACGCGCCCTGAATCAGGCAGCCCGTGAGCTCCTGCTCGCCCAAGCCTCCGACTGGGCCTTCATCATCACGACCAATACCTCAGTCGAATACGCCGAAAAACGCACCCGTGATCACATTTCACGCTTTAACGGCATCTACCAGCAGATCGTCGAAAATCGACTCGAACCCCAGTGGATCGCTGAGCTCGAATGGAAAGACTCCATCTTCCAGGAAATCGATTATCACGCCTACGCCCCGGTCGATCACGAACCCAACGCCGGCGCCGTTTATATGTCTAAATAATTCGGTCTTTTGACCATTCCATCCCCGAAATGCCCACATTTCGGGGATTTTTTTTGCCCGTTCGTAACGATTCAGCCAGGGCTTTTTAGTCTGGTCAGATAATTGAATAAACTCAACCTCTGACCATTCTATCCCCGAAATGCCTACATTTCGGGGATTTTTTTTGCCTAATCATGACTAGTCAGTCAGGGCTTTTTAGTCTGGTCAGATATTTGAATAAACTCAACCTCAACAAAGCCAAAGGCATGCAGGCTGAGATTATACGAGCAGACGCAATCTGTTCGAAGCCAAGTGTCGCGACATAATTTGTGTAAAGACGTGCGATGCGACCGATGCCGTGCCGAAGTGTCCGTTCTGCTTCCAAACAAGCCATAACGGCCTGTGAGCGTGCAACGCTTATTCCTTGACTAGTCATTATGGAAAACAAAAAAGGCGGCTCCTTTCGGAACCGCCTTTTTTTAGCGTTATGGTGAGGGATTCCCCCTCACGCGATTACTCTTCGAAGCCGTAGGCGATGCCGAGGCCTTCGCGGAGCTGGAAGTATTCTTCACTCATAGCGAAGTTCACGAGATCGTTCTTGAGGTCGTTCTTATCGAGTTTAGAGATACGGTTTTCATCGTAGTCGATGCAGTTGACAGCAGCTTCGATATCGCCACCACAAAGGAGGAGACCGACGCGGTTGCAAGTGTATTCGACGCCTTTGAGCCAAACGGAGACGTTCATTTCGACTTCATTTCTCATCATCGGCCCCATTGCATTTTCGAGCTGATTACGCTGAATAACGTTGAGGTTCGAAATAGCTTTGTGGACGTTGAGCATTTCGCTTGAGGTCGCAGCTTTGCGCTGGAACAAGACGTAGCAGGACATGATGAGTTCCTTGATCATCGCGGACTGAAGCTGGATGCCGGCCATCGGGAAGTAGCTCTGGAGGTAACAGAGTTTAGCGAGCGTGAAAGCGAGCATACGCTGCGGGAATTCACCCATGAGCACGTTACGAGCAAGGAGGAAGCAGTCGGACTTAAGGTTACCGAGCATACCACCGTAGTTGAGAAGATCCGTGCAGTAAACGGTCGGCGTGTGTTGCATACCGAGCATTCTGCTGATGTTGTTGAAAATCTTCCAGAAGACGAGTTCTTCATTCTGTTTGAATTCGTCTTTACGTTTGTTGATGTTGTAATCCTTTTCCGTCTTCACGAAGATCGGCTGAAGCGGCATGAGGTTCTGGATGATCTTGTTGAGTTCGTTGTTGACGCTGCTGTGCCACAAGAGTTTGTTAGCTTCAGCAGTGACGCGGCGGCGATCATCGAGTTCCTGGAAGCCATCATCGGGAACGACGATGTTACGGAGCTGGAGGACGTCATCATCGGCCATGCCTTTGTAGTTCATGACTTCAGCGACGCAATAGGCGCGATCATACTGTTTGGTGTTGTAATACAACATGAAGAGCATTCTGTAGTTATTCTTCATGTCATCGCCAGAGAGTTTGATGCTCGGGTTGAGAATGATCTTACGAATTTCTTCGATAGCTTCGTCGTAGCTCTGGATCTTGCGATAGAGTTCCGCGAGGATGCTATGAAGCTTGACGTCGTTGGGGTTGATCTCGGTCGCAGTTTTGAAGGCTGCAATAGCATTATCCCACTGTTGCAGACGCGTACGATAGATTTCGCCGAGACCGTACCAGAGGAGGAGACGCGTATCTTTGAGCTGATCGTTTTTGTCGTCGTTGACACGTTTGATCATCTTGCGATAGTTGCGTTCGAGGTTTTCCCAATCGCGGGCGCCCGTAAGGAGTCGGTCGATGGCTTCGAAGGCGCGAAGTTCATTGACGTTGGTATCGAGCGTGAGGTTGAAGTACTCGATAGCCTTTTCGGCGTTCTGAACTTCGTCACGATAGATAACAGCGATGGTGTAGTAGTATTTCGCGACTTTTTCATCATTTTCTTCACCTTCGCAGAGGCGAATAATGATGTCGATAGCCTGATCCCACTGACCATTGGCGTG
>JAZUKH010000167.1:0-14708 GCA_045643185.1 Myxococcota bacterium
GGCCGTGTGGCATGTTTGAGCGAAGCGAGTTCCACACGGCCGACAAAAAAAGCGCTCGGGGGTTGCAAGGGGGGGGCCGGTAGAGACGTGCGGCCCGCGCGTCTCTACGGCCCCCTGCGCGCCGCAGCTCCAAAACAAAATGTTCAAGAATTAACGAAAAACGAATTGTAAGCCCGGACTAAACTCAAACCACACACATCGAAAAATACATAAAATAGTTGACCCGTTTTTGAAAACAGCCTATACACCGTCGGCTCTTGAACGTGGCGTGTTTTTTTGCGCCCGTCTTTTTACGTTACTCAATGGCAATGTAATGTTCCATTGCCAATTTAATAGAGAGGTTACACAATGAAAGAAGGTATTCATCCTGATTACAAACCCGCCAAAATCACCTGCGCCTGCGGCAACGTGATTGAAACCCGCTCGACCCTCGGTGACTACAACGTCGAAATCTGCTCGGCCTGTCACCCCCTCTTCACCGGTAAACAGAAAATGATCGATACCGCCGGCCGCGTCGAACGCTTCAACAAAAAATACAACCGCAACAACGCCAAGTAGTTTTGCTGCTTTTAAGCCCCATCGCGCGCCTTCTCGCACCCGGTGGGGCTTTTTGCATTTTAAGCACACAAAAATTACACGCTGAAAAACGCGCCCGCTCGCGCTCACACGTGCGACTCTATCGTCGCTCTCGCAGCAAAGACGTCAACTTTTGACACGTCTCTCACCTATCAGAGCTTTAATCTATGAAACTGCAGGAAAAACTCGTCGAACTCGAACGCAGATACGAGGATCTCAGCCACTCGCTCGCAGATCCCGATGTGCTCGCAAACCCCGACAAATTCAATAAATTCGCTCGCGAACGCGCCGAAATGGAACCCATCGTCAACGCCTATCAGGCACTCAAAAAAGCCGAAAAAGACCTCGACGATGCAAACGAAATGCTCGAAATCGAAACCGATAACGAGATGAGAACCATGATCAAAGAAGATATCAACAATCTTCTCGATGACATCGCAAAAAAACGCGATGAACTTCAGATCATGATGCTACCCAAAGACCCCATGGATGAGCGAAACATCGTCATCGAAGTCCGCGCCGGAACCGGCGGCGACGAAGCCTCACTCTTCGCCGGCGATATCTTCGAAATGTACGTCCGTTACGCCAACAAAATGAAGTGGAAAGTCGAGATCATCGACGAATCCGAAGGCCCCTCCGGCGGCTATAAGGAAGTCGTCGCCATGATCAGCGGAAACGCCGTTTACGCAAACATGAAATTCGAAGCCGGTACACACCGCGTCCAGCGCGTACCTGCCACCGAAGCACAGGGACGTATCCACACGTCCGCATGCACCGTCGCTATCCTCCCTGAAGCCCAGGACGTCGATCTCAAAATCGAAGATAAAGACCTGCGTATCGATATCTATCGTTCAAGCGGCGCCGGCGGACAGCACGTCAACAAAACGTCCTCGGCCATCCGTATCACGCACATTCCGACAAACACCGTCGTCACCTGTCAGGACGAACGCTCGCAGCACAAAAACAAAGAAAAGGCCATGAAAGTCCTCGCAAGCCGTCTATACGACATGCAACGACAAAGCCTCGCCAACGAACGCGCCGCCGACAGAAAATCCATGGTCGGCTCCGGCGATCGCTCCGAACGCATCCGCACCTACAACTATCCTGAAAATCGAATCACCGATCACCGAATCAACCTCACCCTCTACAAACTCGACACCATCGTCGAAACCGGTGAGCTCGATCTCCTCGTCGGACCGCTCAAAACTGCGGAACACCTCGAAAAACTCAACGCCGAGGAAAATAACTAAGCCACGGTTTTCGATCCGATCCAATTTGGATATCATGGGGAGGGGAAAGCCTTCCCCTACGCGGCTATTGGCAACGCCAATACGCCGCTACCCCTTCTGCCTGCGGCGCCACCACGGAATAGATCCATCTTTCCTGCGGTTCCGCTTCAGGTCATCACATCGGCGCAAGGACGCGCCATGACATCACGCATCAGGGAGGATTACACGATGCTACGCATTCATCCCGCCATTCCAGGTGTACTCACCGCATTGCTTCTCAGCGCCGGATGCAGCGCCCAAACGACGATCACAGAAGACCTCGTCACGACCAACGAGATCGTCCAGACGAGTCTGTCACTCGAACAGCCCGCTAAACCCGTTGCCGAGCACGTCCAGGGCTCGCTCGAAAAAAGCGACCCATGCCTCACCCTGTTGCCACAGGCGCCGCTCTTCGACCAGCCAACCGCTCAAAACGCATGGCTCGCCTTCAGCAATAAAAAATTTCAGGAAGCCGCAGACGGGTTCCAAAAAGCCCTCACGGCTGAACCAAAACTCGATGACGCCGCCAAACAACGTGCCTACTTTCTGGCCGCACAGGCACTCAACCGCTCCAGCAACGAAGCCGATCGCCTCAAAGCCGTCGACCTCATGAAAAAAGCTTTCGAGACCAAGGCCAACCTCGACCGAATTGCCGCCATTTACGGCGCAAAAATGAGTTTTGAAGCAAAACGCTGGCAGGATACGCTCGACTTTGCCGACGCCCTGCTCACCCAATCAGATTATCGCACCTATCGCGCCGTGGCGCTCACAAACCTCGGACAATACGACGCGGCTGCCGCCGAGTTCGAACGCATCGACAACTTCCCAAAAGCCATCCGACTCACCGCGCTCGAAGCCAGGGCTCGCGCGCAAGACGAGACTGCACAACACAAGGCCGCGCTCGAAACCTATCGACGCATCTACGAGCTTGATCCAAAATCCCAACAGGGACAACTCGCGATGGAAGCCATCATGGCTCAGAAAGACACCTGGCCAAAAGGCTTCGAATTCCCGCGTGCTGCGACAAAAACCGATACCTCGAAATCCGAACGAGAACAGGCTGAGGCGCATTTCAACGCCCATCGCTCCGAAAAAGCCATCGCGGCCTACACTAAGCTCCTCAAAGCCGACAAAGCTAAAAAATCAACCAAAGACGTTTGCGATGACCTCTACGCCATTGCAAGAAGCCACGTCAAACTAAGACAGCATTCCAAGTCGCTCCCCTTCTTCAAAGAAGGCCTCGACACCTGCAAAAACACCGATCTGCACGTGAAGATCCTCTATACCGGTGCCAAAGCAGCCTGGAATGCCGGGCAAAATGACACCGCCATTGCCTGGTATCAGCAGATCGTTGACGACTATGCCACGCACTCCTACGCCGACGACGCCTACAACTACCAGGCGCTCATTCTCAACGGCATGGGCAAACTCGACGAAGCCCGAAACGTGCTCAACAAGCAAATACAGGCCTATCCGAACGGCGACATGGCCAAAGATGCCTACTGGGCTCTTTTACAGGACTTGTACGAACGCAATTTGTTCAAAGACGCCGTGGACTTTGTCGATCAGCACATCGCTCAGGCTGCCGAGGACGACCTCTATTCGCAGGGACGCCTGCGTTACTTCCAGGGACGCGCTTACGAACACCTGAACGACACGATGAGCGCCATAAAAGACTACCTCATGGTCATGGAAGAATACCCGCTATCCTACTATGCCATGTTGTCACTCGGTCGACTCGAAACACTCGACGCCACCCAAGCCAAAACTTGGATCGAGACCTATCGTTCACGCGTTTACACGCCTGAAAATGGACAAGATTACTGTTTTTCCGCGCTCGCGACAGACCCTCGCTTTGACGCCACACGCATTCTCGTTCAAATGAACCTCTACGATGATGCTCTGGACGAACTTTCACCGCTCATCGACGCGCCCGACAAGCCTCAAGCCTTTGAAGCCAAGCTCGCTCGCGCCATGATTCTGCAAAAACAGAATAAGTTCACCGACTCAGCACGACTCGCGGCTGCCCTGCTCAACCCGCAACAGGATCTGCCCTACCAGGCCTATGCCGCATGGACGCTCGCCTACCCCATGCCATGGCGAAACATCGTCGACAGCGCAACCTCAGCCGGCAATGCCGACCTGTTCTACACGACCTACGCCATCATGCGCGAAGAGAGCTACTACAATCCCAAAGCTGAATCATGGGCAAACGCGCGCGGTCTCATGCAGGTCATGCTGCCAACGGCCCAATCAACGGCGGCCGAGATCGGACTGCCCAAACCCACGGCCAACGACCTCTTCAAACCCGAAACAGCGATCCCAATTGGTTCTGCCTACATCGCCAAGCTCATGAAGATACTCGTGCCCCACCCCATGTTCGTACTCCCCGGTTACAACGCCGGTCAGGGCAACGTCGGCAAATGGATGACCAAATACGCCAACACCGATGTCGATCTTTACGTCGAAAAGATCCCCTTCAAAGAAGCTCGTCACTACGCCAAACGCGTCGGAACAACCCTCTGGCGCTATCGTTGGCTCTACGACCAGGCCATGCCAAACCTTTTTGACCCGGCGCTCAAGATCGAACAGCTTAAGTGATTCACAAAGCCGCACCAAGTCTCATGGCGCGGCTTTTTTGTTCATTGTCTGGTCAGAAATTCTGAAATGCAGGCCCAGGCCTGCTCAAAAACAAAATGTTCAAGAATAACCGAACAAACGAAAACAAATCGTGATCCTTGGCTGAGTTTTATCTTTGCACCTTGTGCATCCTCCCAAAACACGCTTTTGTGCTAATATAGCCGCCGTTTTTTTGAGCGCTATTTTGCTGCTTTTATCAACCCACTAACCCAAATAAAGGAACTTAAAATGAAAAATTATCTCAGCCTTATGATGGCCCTTCTTCTGTCCATGTCGGCGGTCGCCTGTTCAGACGATGACAACACGACAGACGACAACAAGACCGGCGACCAAACGACCGATGACAACACCGGCAAGACTGGCGACAACACTGGCAAGACTGGCGACAACACGGGTAAGACCGACGACAACACGACGGCCACCACGATCAGCGAATGCAAACTGAATTACTATGCTGACAAGGTCGCCGAAGGCTCCGCCTTCGAAGCCTACGCCCAGGTCAAAGCCGATGGCGCCACGGGCAAAACAGGAAACCACTCGCTCAAAGCCCAATTTGGTTACATCAACATCAATGAATTCCTCGCAGCGGGTGCCAATGCCAGTGTGGACACCATCCACTGGGTCGATGCACCGCGCAACGAAAGCTACAGTGGCGACGACACGATCGATGAATTCATGACCAAAGACATCAATCCGACGGCTGGCGGCTACGGCATCGGTTATCGCGTGTCAGGCGACAACGGCAAAACCTGGACCTTCTGCGGCATCAACGGCATCATTACGGACATGTCTACACTCGCGACCAACGTCGGTATGGTTACGGTCGCAGCCGCCAACGCGGTCAACGTCTCGTGGTGCCAGCTCAAATGGGCTGAAAACATCCAGATGGGCAGCGAATTCGTCGCCTATGCCCAGGTCTATGCCGAAGGCGTGACGGGCAAAAACAACAGCCACGACGGCATCATCGCCAACCTTGGCTATGTCAACGTCGACGACTACCTCAACAACGGTGCCGAAATCAAATGGGCTCCGGCAAAACGCAACGACCAGTTTACTGGCGACGGCTCGGACAACAACGACGAATACATGAACGACGGCAATAAACCTGAAAAAACGGGTTGGTACGCGCTCCTTTACCGTTTCTCGGGCGATAATGGCCAAACCTGGATCTACTGCGGCAAAAACGAGCAGGTCATTACCTCCATGGACAACATCACCAACGAGATCTGGTCTGTTGAAGTCAAGTAAACATCGGCTTTTACAAAACGACATGCACTAGTCTTCGTTCCAGACTTTCATATCGACCATATTTTCTGACCGGGCTGCGATCATCGTACAAGTCGCAGTACCGGTCACATTAATGATCGTCTGGACCATCGCGTCGAACGCATAAATACCCATGATGATGCTGATCGCGTTTGCCGGAATGCCCATCATCGGCAACAACATGGCGATGCAGAGCAAAATTGAGCCCGGAATCGCGGGCGCCGCGACCGAAAGCACGTAGACCATCAGAACGATACTCGTCATCATACCTGGCGCGATCGGCACGCCAAAAATACTGGCCATGAACAACGCGCTGACCATGAGGGCGATGCAGCCACCATTCTTATTGAGCACGGTTCCAAGCGGGATCGCAAACGAATAAGCTTTGGTCGAAATGCCCATCTTCGTACGGCATATTTCCATGTTAAACGGCATGACCGCGTTCCCCGAGCACAAAACGAAGGCGTTGAGCATGACCGGTGCGAATTTCTTGAAGAACCGGATCGGCGACAAACGCGTCAAGAGTGGGAACATAATGGCATAGACGATCAACATGACGACGTACCCCAACGTCGTGAGCGCAAGCCATTGCGTGACCGAAAAGAGTGACGTTACGTCAGTGCGAATGACCATGTCAGCCATCGAACAGAAGATCGAAAGCGGCATGAACTTGATGATGATCTTCGTGATCTTAAGGAACAGGTCGTTCAGCATATCGAGCCCGTGGTTGACAGCTGCGGCCGAAGCGCCAAGTTTCGTGACACCAAGACCGGTCAAAAACGCCAAAAAAAGCACCTGAAGCATATCTGACTTGAAGAACGGCGTCAGAATGTCAGCCGGAATGATATTGATGATCGTGTTTTTGAGCGAGATCGAGGTCGTCGACGCCGTCTTAGCGATCGAATCGGCTGAATCGGTGACGGTCTGGGCCAACGAGGCATCCCCGAGCGGCAGTAACCAGTAACAGGCGAGTGCCACGCAAATAGCGATGAACGAAGTCAGGACGAACAAACCAAAAACTTTGGCGCTCAACTTACCCATCTGGCGCATATCGCGGTTGCCCGCGACAGCCGACGCAATTGAGAAAAACACGAGTGGCGCGGCAAGCATCTTGATCGCGTTCAAAAACATCGTGTACATCGGCACAAAGAACGTATCAGCAAACGTGGTGGCAATCGACGGGCCGAGGACTTTGAGACCAACGCCGACAAACACGCCGCACGTCAGCGCAAAAAGCGTACGACGAAGTGCGCGCTGCTTGCTCGTTTCGACCAATATGGACGCGACGTTCAGACCTTTTTTGTTATGAACCGAAACGCGCTTGCCATACGACTTCAAAATGAAGTTACGGATGATCGATTCCTGTTCAGAGTCGACGTCACTGAGTTCCGGCATCGTAAAACCGGTCGGAACTTCTTCTTCACGGAGCGGCACACCGCGCCCCGACACACGGATCAGGCAATCACCAAATAGCTTATGAACTTCGATCTTAAGCTTCGTTTCGGTCGACACTTTGATCATCTTGACCAGCAATTCTTTGAGTGAACGACTGGCTTGATCGATGTCTATGTCCTTGATCTTCCACTGTTTTAGGATCTGCTCGACATGGGTCTGGGCGTCCGCAATTTCTTTGACCTTCGTATCGATATAAAATGCGCGCTTCATGAACTATCCTCAAAACCACTACCGACAGACCAAAAAAATACATGCGCCGTGTCGGCGGCTGTCCGTATATAACAAATTGTAACTTTTTCAACATGACATGGTTATTGGACACAAAAATAGCTACAACTCAGCCGCAGAAGCATTGTCTGGTCAGAAATACAAAATCTCAGCCGTAGCGAAGCCGAAGGCAAACAGGCTGAGATTGGGCGAGCGGACGCGATTTGTCCGAAGCCGAAGTGTAGCGACGTAACGTGGTACGTCGTCGCGGCCGCCGACTCCGGCCCCCGGCGCGCCGCAGGCCCAGGCCTGCTCAAAAACAAATTGTTCAAGAATCAACGAACAAACTAAAACAAATTGTGATCCTTGCTGAGCTGAAACAAAAAATTCACATCGGGCGCTCGCCGAGCGCAAAAAAAAAGCCCGACCTCATAAGGAGATCGGGCTTAATCGTCATGAAAACGCGAAGTAACTATCCGCGACGTTCGACCTTACAGACTTTGGCGAGTCCATAAGCCACGAACATACTGCAGAGTGAGAGAAGCGCACCAAGTTTGGCGGCGTCTTTGGTATCGCCATCGGGGAAAGCCACACCAGCCACGAAGAGGGCGACGGTAAAGCCGATACCAGCGGCGGAACCCAAAACGAGCAAGTCTTTGTAGCTCATGTCACCGGGCAGACCGAAGATCTTGCCGGAGATGCCACCAAAGGCAAAGATACCGAGCATCTTACCAACGATAAGGGCGATGGCCACGCACGCGGTCGGGAAACCGATCGTCGTGAACGCAACACCGGCGCTGGCCCATCCGAACAGGCCAAGGATGATCTCAGTCGGAACGAAGAAGAAGCTCTGAAGTTTGTTGAGGGCGTCGGTCTTACCACGTTCGTCGTCAGAGTGAACGCCATCGTCTTCGAGGGCGTGAGGCATGCAAACAACGATGGGAATGAAACCAAGCGATGTATGAATACCAGCCATACCAAAGCTGAGCCACGACAACAGCATGAGGATGAAATACGGCCACCACGCGTTGATATGAAGTTTCTTGTTGAAAAGGAAGTAACCGATGACCATGCAAAGCACGGAACCGACCAACCAGACGGGTTGAAGGTTACCACCATAGAAACAGGCGATGATGACGAGACCGACAGCGTCGTCGGCGATAGCGAGCAAAAGAAGGAAAGGCACTGCCGGGTGACGACCGCCAAAGATAATGCGGGCGATCATGGCGCTAAATGCGATATCGGTCGCCGTTGGAACCGCCCAGCCTTTGGCCAAAGACATTTGATCCGCGCCCTGAGCTGCCACGATGGCTTCATCAACGCCCCAGTGATAGCCGAACATCGGCCCAAGAAAATAACCCATTAAACAGAATACGCAGATCGGGCCAAGAACGCCACCAGCCGTTGCGATCAACGGCGTCGCAGCTTTTTTAGGCTCATGCAACGCGCCACCGGGGAAAGTCGCTTCAAAGACTTCCTTACCAGCTGACATAAAGAAGAACGCCATCAAGAAGTCATTGATCAAATAATGAAGGTCAAAGTGCTTGATCGCTTCACCGGCTTCGTTCAGCAACGGTTTGCCATCGGCACCAAAGGCATCCGTACCAAAGACCGAGTTGTCCATCCAATCAAAATGGGCATGCAAAATCGAATGGTAGAGATGATTCGCTGAATCACCGCAGTTCGCCCAAACCAGTGCCACAACGGCACCGATCACAAGCAAAAGCGAGTTATCCAGCAGGAATTTCCACAGTTTTTTCATGCTGTCTATTCCCCACTCAGGTTAAAGGTTAATAAAACGCGCGGCACACGGCCGCCAACAATACACGATTCAATGAGTCTATGTAGGTTTACTGCATACATGGACGATAAATCATAACAGATTTTTGCATTAAATGGTGAATTTATCGAATGGGGAGACGCATCGAATGGGGGAGACGCATCGAATGGGGGAGACGCATCGAATGGGAAGACGCATCGAATGGGAAGACGCATCGAATGGGGAGACGCGCGGTCCGCACGTCTCCACGGTCTTGGCGAAACCTTGTTTTGGGCACAAAAAAAGCCAGTGCACGGACTCGAACCGTGGACCTGCGCATTACGAATGCGCCGCTCTACCAACTGAGCTACACTGGCAAGCTCATCACATTAAGCCATGCGACGAACGGCGCGGCTTATACGCGTAACCCAACCGCTCGTCAACATTTTTTCGCACAAAAATGCATTTTATCTCAAAGACCTGACTAGACGGTCATTTGCGAGTTACGAAATGCGTTCTGCCTGTCGACGTTAATCGCGTTTCATGGCATTGAGCAGGTGATATTCGATCGACTTGTCATCATAGCACTGACTCAACAGGGTACCGAGCTTGACCGCATTGTCGTGGACGTGCGCGATGACGGCGTCATCCGCCTGTTCGGTCGCGTAATCGAGCGACGCCATAAATTCGCGCTGCTCGTTCAACTGCGCCACGAACGCGTCGCGCATGGCCGCGCAGTCACCCTCTTTGGCCGCGACCGCTAAAACCAGTGCGTCGGTCATCTGGATCAACTTGTCGCTCAAACGCACCTGCGGCTCAGCCGCATCCGTCACGTCGGCCACCGGGGCGCCCGCATCCGTCGACAACACGGCGTCACCCGTCACCGCGTCACCTTCTGACGGCACCAACACATCCTGACCAAAACACGGCGTCATTACCAAAAAACTCGCCGCGGTCATCAAAATCCGTAATTTCATCCTGTCACCTGGCCATTTCAACAACGAGCGATCAAAACACGCTCTGACGATGCACCTACATCTACCCACAATTCGTGGCAATCTATCACCATCTATGATAAACTATTGCGCGCCGTGTTGCGCGTGTTTTTTTTGCGCGCCACGGCATTTTTGAGCAAACGAAAACTCCCGAGTTGGACTCTAAATCCGGGAATATTTGGCAAAAACTTAAAGGAATTCACACACTATGCGTAGAAGCGGCATTCTTCTTCATCCGACAAGCCTTCCAGGCGGCCGTGCATGTATTGGCAGCATTGGTCAAACCGCCCGTGACTTCGTCAGATTCCTTGCAGCCGCCGGCCAATCGGTCTGGCAGATGCTTCCCCTTGTTCCGACCGATGACTCCGGTTGTCCCTACAACTCGACGAGCGCACTCGCCTACAACACGCGCCTGATCGACCTCGACGACCTCTGTGGCGACGACTTTGCCTGTTGCCTGTCATACAACGACATGCTCGACGAGCCCCAGCCCGAACAGCGTGACCGCGTCGAATTTGACACCGCACGCAAATTCAAAGAAGCCAAACTCGCCATCGCACTCGACCGACTCAAACGCACCAACCACGTCAACGCCGACCGCGTCCTCAAAGAATTCGATGCGTTCTGCAAAGACAATGCTTCCTGGTTGGACGACTTCACCCTGTTCGATGCCCTTCAGAACACCCGTCCGGAAGGACCGATCTGGCACAAATGGCCCGTGGGACTCCGCAACCGCGATCCCAAAGCCCTGGCCGACGCCAAAAACGAACTTCGCGACGCCATCGAGCTCCGTCAGTTTGCCCAGTTCGTCTTCTTCAAACAGTGGACGAAACTTCGCGAAGTCTGTGCCGCCAACCACGTCAAAATTATGGGCGACGTACCTATCTTCGTTTCGCTCAACTCGGTCGACGTCTGGGCCAATCGCGACCTCTTCCAGCTCAACGACGAAGGCTATCCGGAATCCGTCGCCGGCGTCCCGCCTGATTGCTTCGCCAAAGAGGGCCAGCTCTGGGGCAACCCGCTCTACAACTGGAAAAAACTCGCCGAAACCGGCTACGCCTGGTGGCTTAAACGCCTTGGCGCACTCGCGTCCCTCGTCGACATCGTCCGCATCGACCATTTCCGCGGCTTCGCAGCCTTCTGGAGCGTCAAAGCCACCGAAAGAACGGCCATCAACGGTCACTGGGTCAAAGGCCCCGGCCTCGATTTCTTCAAAGCCGTCGCCAAAGCCTATCCTAACCTCGAGATCGTCGCAGAAGACCTCGGCATCGTCACGCCCGACGTCGACAAGCTCCGCAAAGACGCCGGCTTCCCCGGCATGCGCGTCCTGCAGTTCGGTTTCCCGCTCGACAATGCCAACGACCACCACGCCCTTCACATGCACACACAGGACTCGGTCGTTTACTGCGGCACACACGACAACGACACGACCGTCGGCTGGTATCTCTCACTCGATGACACTCAGCGCGACCGCGTCCGACGCTACCTCGCCATCGACGGCAACGAGATCAACTGGCAACTCATGACCGCCGCCCTCTCGTCCAACGGCGATCTCTGTATCCTCACCTGCCAGGACATCTTCGGACTCGGTTCCGACGCCCGTATGAACGTTCCCGGCATCGCAAAAGGTAACTGGGCATGGCGTATGATCTACGGCGTCGCGCCGTGGAGCACCACGCGTCTACGCGGCCTCGTCGAGCTCTACGGCCGCGCGCCCGAACAACAGTTCGAGCCCAAAGTCGCCTCCTACGACTACCTCGAGGAATAAACCGCGTCGTGCCCAAAAAACGCGCGCCGTATTCGCCACGCGAATAGGCGCACGCACCAAAAGAGCGCCGTATTCGCCACGCGAATAGGCGCTCGCGACGAGCGTATTTTCGCGGACGGCTCTGCCGGACGCAAAAAAAGCTCGCGCCTACCCTTAAAATTCCTCTTTTATAAGGAAATACGCTAAATACGCTAAAAGAAAGACGTTTTCTCGACTTACCAGGGAATCATTATGGGCAATACGAACAAATACGCATCTAATCCTTCCTTGACGCCCACGCCAGGCTCAAATCCTGGCTTGCAAGGCTTCAACTCCGCACCGGCACTTCAGGTCGTCGGCTCAAACCCCGCATTGCAGGTCAGCGGCTCAAATCCGTCGATGAACCTCATCATGACCAGCTCGAACTCCTCGATCTCTTCGGTCTCAGGCGTTCACAGAAGAAGTCCGATCCTCCCCATTATGATTACGTTTCTGCTCTTCGTGACGATCGCAATGATCGCCGCAGGCGCTTATCACGCCATGAAAACGGTCAAAAACCAGCGCGAAGAAGTTGCCAGACTCGAACAGCAGGAAAAAGAAGTCAAACACGTCAACGCACAGCCCATTCGCCAACTCAACGATTACGATGGCGAAAGCGCCTCTGATGACGAGCGTTCCGTCATTTTCAGCCTTTTCACGACTCCGGAAGGCGCTGCCGTCTACAAAGATGGCTTCTACCTCGACACGACCCCCATCGACGACCTTAAACTCGAAAAAGCAGACGCCAACGCACACTTCGTCCTCTATCTCGAAGGCTACGAAGCCATCAGCCGCGACTTCTCGCTCTCCGAAAATCACTCGGATTCCTTCACGCTTGAACCCGTCGAAGTCGTCGACGAAAATGCACGCGCCGCCAATGACAAACCCGTAAAAATCGGCGAAGGCATCACGACCAATAAAGCCATGGTCATCAGCGATACCACCAAACCCTCAAAAGCCTCCAAAAGAGACAAGGCCAAAAAAGCCGCACCGACTTTCGATATCGCGTTACCCGATTAATTTTTATGCTTTGGAGGGGGATGTCTCCCCCTACGCCGCTATTTTCCCGCATAATGCGGGAAAATACGCGTCTACCCCCTCGCCTGGCAGGGCCCTATGCCACGGTTGGTTCAGTGCACTCACAACGGGATTTTTTGTTGCAAACGCCTGTTGTGCCCGGTTTTAATGTTCTGGCCATAGTTCATGTGAATATTCAAATCGGCTGGAAGCCGATGCATTGCATAACCGGGGCTATGCGCGAAAGCGCATAGCTCCGGTGTAATGGTCTCCGCAACATTGCGGCTGGATGCCGCCGCTATGTAGTCTCTTTAACGATGTCCATAACAATAATGAAAATGAATCACACAGCTTTTCGCAGTGAAAACGCTCGCCTTCTTTGCCCGCCTGAGCTGTAGCTGACAAGGCTTGGATTCAAGCTAAGGGGTTGAAGTGATTCAAATCAACGAACAAAGAAGCAGGTGAGGTTTGTTTATGGATTAAAAGATCACTGATTGTAGATTCACCCATAAAGCGGGACGAACCGCGAAATAACTGAAGTTGACAGTGACGCCAATATTGTAGATGGAACCGTCAAAGTTGACGTACGTGGCGCGGTTAATGAGGATGCCCGGCGACCGGAGCCACCAGGAGGAAAAACAGTGAACGTCCTCACAAGTGCCATTATATGTAGTTTTTCCTGCTTCTGAATCGAGAACATAAGCATCTTTTTTGACGGCATATCGCGTGGCATCCACTTGGCGATCTGCATTATCTGTAAAATATTGTTGAACTTCGGTGATGCTGAGCAGGAAGATTTGGTCGGTTGTTGCGACGCCAGGAGAAATGCTGTAACTCGGATTGACATGAGCTGGCACGTTGGATGACACAATTTTAGCTTTTTCTGTGTCTGTAAATGCCGCATCAATGAAGTTGTCGTTCGTATAGCTGTTGCCAGCAGTATTGTCACTTGCACCATAGCCATTGAGCCATGATCGAATCGTGCTCTTTTCCCAAGTCATGGAAATATCAGTCGTGTTGTATGGCTGCACATCGAGCGCTTTCTCGCTGATGATGAGATATTGGCCTGAGGCATTTTTGTCGAGCACAAGCCACGTAATCGGTTCCTTGCCATTGTTGGTGTCGTTATCCTGTTCGTAATGACCAAATGTGATGATGTCGCCAACAGACACGATTGCACCGTCCTTGCCGTCTTTCCCGTTCACACCGTTACAAACATAAACGGGATCGCTCGCGACACCAGCGGTTGTCACGATCAGGCGAATGCCGCCATTTTCACAGTTGGCGCCAGCTTCTTCGGATTCAGTCGCAATGATGCTGCTCGCTCCATTCACACCGTTACAGACATAAACGGGATCGCTCGTGACGCCAGCATTGGTCACACTCAGGCGGATGCCGCCATTCTCACAGTTGGTGCCAGCAGCCTCGATTGCCGTCGCCATGGTGCTACTCGATCCATTCACGCCGTTACAGACATAAACAGGATCACTCGCGACACCAGCATTGGTCACACTCAGGCGGATGCCGCCATTTTCACAGTTGGCGCCAGCAGCCTCTATTGCCGTCGCCATGGTGCTGCTCGTTCCATTCACGCCGTTACAGACATAAACGGGATCGCTCGTGGCGCCAGCAGTCGTTACGGTCAAGCTAATGCCGCCATTTTCACAGTTGGCGCCAGCTTCTTCAACTGCCGTCGCCATGGTGCTGCTCGATCCATTCACGCCGTTACAGACATAAAC
>JAZUKH010000168.1:0-5001 GCA_045643185.1 Myxococcota bacterium
CACGCTTGGCGTCTTCGACAGCGCGCGTGATCGCGCTGAACGCGACCAACGCACAAAAGGCGCTTTGCTTGCCCGGCTCGAATTGCTCAACATGACCAACATCGATCAAATAGGTCTGACGAACGTCATCGGCTTGTGAAACATCCTCGATCTGTGTTAACGCCAAGGTTGGCGCAAAACGCTCTGCAGCCATCTTAAAAAGCACTGCATCGGCATAGACGACTGTCACCAGCGACGCTTCGAGCAAACATTCCCACGTTTGAGCATCACAAAGGGCTTTTGCCGTGATCTCATAGCCAATACCAGCCGGGTCGCCAGGCAACACGGCAATGCGACGAAAACTCGTGTAGGTGTTATACATGGCGCGCTCCAAATATCGCGGTGCCAATGCGGACATGCGTGGCGCCTTCTTCAATGGCGATCTCAAAGTCATGACTCATGCCGCATGACAAGATCGACATGTCATGTTTAGGCGCCAATGTCTGCGCCAGCTCACGAAGCTGAATGAACCAGGGACGCGCTTTTTCGGCGTCGTCGTCAGCAGGGGGGATCAACATCAAGCCCTTCAGACGAACGTGTTTGAGCGTTTCAATGTGGTCGGCCAGTGCCGGCACGGCTTCAGGCGCGCATCCCGTCTTTTCGCCATCCTCGTCACCCAGTCTAACTTCGATCAGCACGTCCTGAATTCGATCTTCGTTTAACTCACCCTGAATTCGGTCGATCGTGTCCGCCAAAGCCACGGAGTCCACCGTGTGGATCAGGTCGGGTTCATGACTCAGTAGCGCACGAACCTTGTTGCGCTGCAAATGACCGATCAAATGCCACTTCGCATCGACTAGATCCGTCAGTTTTTCGCGTTTTTCGCAATATTCCTGGACGTAGTTCTCACCAAATTCACGCAAATTCGTTGTCGTATAGGCTTCAACGATGGCTTCGGCAGGATGGAGCTTTGAAACGCCTACGAGCGTTACGCTTTCGCGCGAACGACTCGCCCTGGCACACGCAGCCTGGATTCGCTGCTCAATTTGGTCAAGATTATCTTTGATCATTTTCGTTTTCCTTTGCACACAAAAAGCGCGTTTGGACAACGCGCCAGCGCCTTTGTAACGTGTTTTTTCGCCTTGTAAATAAAAAAAATCACAACGGTGAAAAATGAAAAAAGCTCGTTTTGGGCCCCGCCAGGAGAGGGGGTCGCGGCGTATTTCGTATTTCTTGTAGAGACTCATGGTCTACACTGTTTCAACTGAAATACGAAATAGCCGCGCAGGGGGGCGCTCCCCCCTCCCTATTCTATTAATTCAGATCTTATCATTCATACTGCTGTTTTGTATCGATAACTTTTCAAACATTTAGAATTTTACTGATGCTTGAAGTACAAAAACAGCATGTTTTTGGGTGGGGGAAGTCTCCCCCTACGTCGCTATTTTGTATTTCTGTAGCGACGCGTGGCCCACACGTCTCTACAGAAATTCAAAATACGCGTCTACCCCTTCGCCTGGCAGGGCCAAAGACGAAGTGCCCTACAAATGTCCGCGAATGATATCCACGACGTTGCGTAATTCCATCGCATTGAGTTCCGGCAAAGACGGGTTGATATAGATGTTCGACCCGATCTCAAACCCAGCTGTTTTGGACAAACGCGGTACAATTGAAATGTACCAGTGATACAACCGGTCATCGTAACCGACCGGCGCCGAACGAACGACGAAGTTGTAGTCGGGACGACCCAAAAGCTTTTCGTGCGCACGAAGCGTATATGAAAGCACTTCTGCCAATGCCGGGATCTCGTTATCGCGAAGATCACCGAATTCCGCAGAGTGACGAAGCGGAAAGATCCACGTGTGAAAGCCCGACAGCGCTGCATACGGCAAAAAGCAAATAAACTTGTCGTTGCGATAGACGATGCGTTCCGCTTGATCGATCTCGCGTTCCAACATGTCACACATCAAACACCGGTGATGCGCTTCGTAGTAGTCACCGGTGATGCGCATACGGTCGCTGTTTTGATTACTCACGATGGGCGTTGCGATCAGCTGAGAGTGCGGATGAATGATGGATGACCCTGCACTGATGCCGTTATTTTTGAAAATAATGACGTGACGAACACGCGGATCCTTCGCACACGCCTGGTAACGCGAGCGATATGTCTTCAGAATGTTGCCGACCTGGGCGAGATCCAACATCGTTATGGGCTGGTTATGGCGCGGTGTATCGATGATCACCTCGTGAATACCAAAACCGTTGATGGCCGTCTGTAAAAAATCCCCTTTCACGGTGGGCTGAGCGTTTTCATCCAACGCCGGGAACTTGTTTTTGACAACGCGCGTTTGCCAGTTCCCCGCAGCGTCATTGATACGATAAAGCTCGTCACAGGTTGCCGCTTCATTCCCGGGACAAAACGGGCATTTCTGTTCATACTCGGGCAGATCATAAACAGGAATCGACTGCGCGAACTCCATAGGACGCTTGGCACGTTCTGTCGCCATAATGACCCATTCTTGTGTCAACACATTGAATCGCATTTCCGGCATAACGTTTCTCCTTGTGTCAAAACGGCTTTTGATTTTTTAAACACCAAAACCATAACACGTTTAGGCGAATGCCCAAAATAAAAAAAAGCCCGATCTTGAGGACCGGGCTAATTTTCAAACGATCGCGTCGCGATCAGTCTTTGTAGAGCTTTTTGAGATCGGCGCCGTAGCGTTTTTCGACTTCACGACGTTTGATCTTGAGTGCCGGCGTCATCATGCCGTTTTCGATCGTGAACGGATCCAGCGTGACCATGAATTTACGCGGTTTTTCATAACCACGGAATTCTTCGCACATCTTTTTGAGCTCTTCGTTGAGTTCTTCGTGCAAACGGGGATCGTTTTCGATCTCTTTGTTCGTGGCGCTTTCGAGGTGATTTTTGGCCTTAAATGCGTCGATATAGTCTTTTGACGGCAGAATGAGCGTGACGTTATAAGGCATGCCGGCCCCAAAGATGACGCAGGCTTCAATGAGGAGTGAATCGGTAATGCGTTTTTCGAGGGCACTTGGCACGACGTATTTGCCGTTTTCGAGTTTGTACTGCTCTTTGACGCGGCCGGTGATCCACACAAAACCGTCTTCATCGATATAGCCCATGTCGCCGGTGCGGAATTCTCCATTTTCAGTAATGACTTCCGCCGTTTCGGCATCCAGGCCGAAGTAGTGCTGCATGATGATCGGTCCAGACACGATGATCTCACCCTGACGACCGCCTTCTTCTTCTTTGTCAACATCGATGCGCACGTCGATGCCTTCGAGCGGTTTACCTGCAGAACCGACTTTTCGACCGCACTTGGGCGAGTTGACGGCGATAACAGGGCTGGTCTCGGTCATGCCGTAGCCTTCGTAGATCTGAACGCCAAAATCGATAAAGAAGTTGGCGATCTCTTCCGACAGCGCGGCCCCGCCACTGATACAGAACCGCAGACTGGTTCCAAAGGCTTCACGCACTTTAGAGCCCACAACGCGATCAAGGATCTTCTGCTGGATCTTGTCGAGCGGCGTCAGCGCTGTTTTGTGGGATTTCTGCGCCAGAGCTTCCGTGCGTTCAAACAGAATGCGGGCCACCGGGTTGTCGGCTGTTTTCTGGTGGATCGTGTCATAGATCTTGTTGAAGATCTTCGGCACGGATACCAACACGGTGGGATTCACTTCGAGCAGGTTTTGCGAAATCGTGCGGTTGGATTCGACGAGGCCGATCGCCGCACCGATGCTCGGGAAAAGCAGCAATTCGACGGTTTTGCCAAATTCGTGTGCCCAGGGCAAAAAAGCTAGCGTTCGGTCGTTCTGATCGACGTAAAAGCGTGCCGCCGTTTTGAGAACGTCCTGAACCAGGTTCGTGTGCGAGATCAGGACCCCTTTGGGCAGCCCGGTCGTACCGCTCGTATAGATAATGTCGGCGATGTCGTCCCCACTTAATGCCTGATGCGACATCAGTTCGGTCTCGTTATCAATGAGACGGTTCATTGAGTCGACGGCTTTCGGGTCGGACGGACGGATCACGAAAATATTTTTCAGATTCGGCGCTTCAAAGCCCTGAATCGTCTGTTTGATGGCATCTGTGCCGACAAACAGCAGTTTGATCTGGGCATTGTTAAGAATGTATTCCCAATCCGTCGGTTTTTGGACTTCGTACATGGGCACGACGACGGCACCCAGGCCGTACGAAGCATAGACAGCCAGGGCGAATTCGACCGAGTTGTTTGCAATGACACCCACAGCATCGCCTTTTTTAATGCCCAGGCGGTTCATCGCAGCGCGCAGTTTGCGCATCTTGACATCAAATTCAGAAAACGTGAGCCATTTGTAAACGCCAGCAGTCTTGGTTCCAAACAATGGTCTTTCACCAAACTTGTCGATGGCATTCTGGAATAATTCGGGAACGGTCTTAAATGGAGTCTCTGTAAGCATGATCTCTGATTGAACGCGGGGTTATCACATCAACGAATCGTCCATAATTCGTCATCGGTCCCTCCCTTGATAAGGCTCAAGCGGGAATCTTAAGCCGTCGGTGAATACAAACACTCACATGACGCAAATAAAACAGATAGATTGTGCAAACTAATCCTTAAAAATTGGAAGGATGCACACAAAAGAATGCGCGCCGCGAAGGGCGCGCGTATTAAACCTGGCTGATCTCGACTAGGTCAATCCCAGTTCGATCTTCTTGGCGTGAATGACGTCCACGTCACCGAATTCGTCGATGAGTGAATAAAGCAGCTTGTTGGCATCAAGCGTCAGGCCGATCGAGGCATAGAAGTCGATCTCCTTAAGACTATCCAACACGTGTTGTCGCATATTTTCAGGGATCTTGACTTCGGGCACGACACCGACTGGTTTAATGCCTGTCGTGACCTGTTTAAGCGGGATCATGGGCTCGTCATTACACAGACTGTCGAAGATATCATCCAACTCGTCCGAGATGGCTTCTTTGTTTTCTTCGCCAAAGAGGTGGCTGCGACCATTTGGGTC
>JAZUKH010000169.1:0-1601 GCA_045643185.1 Myxococcota bacterium
CTCGTTCGTTTAAAGTAAAATGGGTAAATGATCGCATCAAACCTCCGTATGAGTAGCTGTTCAAATCATCATACACCGGATTGATGCGGTCTTTCTTCATTTTATGCATTTGAAACGATAATCTGCCGACTTCCCCCTCACCATACATGAATTTTTAGAAAATTCGCGCACTGAATGAATTTTTCGCGCTATATTAAAACGCTCAGAAACTTGGAACTTGAGAGGATCCATCATGACTGATAATCGATTCAAGCTGCTATGCCTTTTGGTGATGCTGATTCTGTCGTCCCTGACTGCCTGCGAAGACGGAGAATGTGAAACGGGCGCACGCAAGTGTGACGGGCATACTTTCTATTCTTGTTACAATTTCAAATGGCGTTCGATCGAATGCAAAGACGCCGCCCCGGTCTGCAACGCCCAAAAAGGCTGTCAGAAAAGCGACGAACACGTAGGTCCGACCGACAGCCCTCCCGTCTCTGAAGACTGCGCCCAAACAGACAACATGTGCGTCGGCAGCAATTTCTACACCTGCCCCAACGGCAAATGGGTCATCGTCGACTGTACCCAGACCAGCAAGCCCTACTGCGACGGCACGCGCGGGTGCCTGTCGGAGCCTCCCGACAGCACGACGTGCGCCAGCGGAACGCACTATTGCGAAGAAAACACTTTTTATAATTGTGTCAACGCCAAATTGCTCAAAACGGAATGTATAGACGCGACACCACTTTGCGACGCATCATTCGGTTGCGTCACACAAAACGAGGAACCCTAAAGGAGTGGAATCATGTGTGAAGATCATGTTTGCCCTGCCAGTCAGGAAGGCGGTTTTGAACGCTCAAAATGCATCGTTCAGGTGCATGGCAACCAACTGCTCAAGGCCAATCGGGCAGTTTTTGCCCCCGAAATGATCGAGAATTACAGCATTTTCCAATCACAGGTGGTCGAAAAAGCCTTTCTGTGTCTCGAACGACGCGCCAAAAATGTCTGGCGCATCCTTGAGATCATTTTGCCAGGAAGCGTGCTTCACGAAGTCCACGAGATCGCCTACAAACTCAAGCTGGACTTTAGTTTTAGCGAAGCGGTCGAAGCGGAAGTCGAAACCTGTCTGAACACGCCGCTCGACATCTCGGACTGTGTGGATATGCGCGAGATCCCGTTTGTGACGGTCGACGGCGCGGGCACGCGCGACCTGGATCAGGCACTGTACGTGGCGAGTGCCGAGGAACAGACGGTCATCGTCCCGAAACCTGGCGTGACGCATGTTGCCATGTATGCGATCGCAGACGCTTCGTATTTTGTCCGACCGGGTTCGGCGCTGTTTCAGTCGGCGCTTGAACGCGGCACAAGCATGTATTTTGCCGGCATGAGTGTGCCGATGCTGCCCCATGCCTTTTCACGCGGCATCGTATCGCTCAACGCAAACGTCGACCGCCGTGCCCTCGTATTCATCATGCAGATCGGCGAAGGCGGCAAATGCGTTGAAACCAAGCTGGAACGCGCCGTCATTCACTCTTTCGCCAAGTTGAGCAACGAAGAAGTAGATCGTTTTTTGAACGATCCCGATCACCACCGTTTCGCGAATCAGCCTTTTGCGACGAGTT
>JAZUKH010000170.1:0-3878 GCA_045643185.1 Myxococcota bacterium
AGCGACGGAATTTCTTCGTTGCCCGTTGCCATCAGCGTCGTCGCCTCTTTGGACAGCGTTTCGAGATACTCGATGATGGCGTTGACCTTGGCTTCGTTTTGGGCCGAAACGTCGCGGAGCGTGCTCAGTGTATCGTTCAAATTCTTGAGCAGCATCGTGATCTGGCTGTTGTCTTCGCCATTTCCGAGCGCATCCGCAAGCGCCGAAGTGATCTTTTTCACGTCGCCCATGACGTCATCGGCATTGCTCATAATGCTCGTGATGCCCGTATCCTGCAGGACGAGCGGCATCGTGTCGCCATCGACGAGCCGGTTGCCTTCCAGACCGGTCGAGATATTCAAAATGTAGTCGCCCAGGATGCCGGAAAGTTCCTTGGTGACGGTCGCCGAATTGCGCAGATGGTCACCATCCTGAACGCCTGCAAACAGAGCCACGTCTTCGCGCACCGTAAATCTGACCTTGGCCGTCGAGCCTTCAAGCGCGATGCTCTCGACTTCACCAACCTGGATACCGGCTATGCGCACCTGGGAGCGGATGGCAAGCCCCGTCGCGTCGCTAAAATAGGCGGTCAGATGAATAATGCCGTCTTTTTGGCCCCAGTCCGTCGAAAACTTCATGATCATGATGACGGCCATGATGATACCAAGAAGAATGACAAGGCCAACTTTGAAGGGGGTAGAAAATTTTTGCATAGTTGATAACGCGTGTGGGCGCGGGCTATTCGCGTTGCGAATACGCCCGCGCGGTTCGCTATTCGCTGCGCGAATACGCGAACCTTTTATGGGAATGTGACCAGTTTACCACAAAATCGTTGTGAGAAAGTAATCAAGCATGAGGACAACGACCGACGCGTACACAACGGAGTCCGTTGTCGCCTCGCCCACGCCCTTGGCGCCACCTTCTGCATAATAGCCTTTGTAGCAGCCGATAAAACTGATGACGAGTCCGAACACGGCTGCTTTGATCATGCCGTTCGTGACGTCGTAGGGTTGAAGTAACGCACCGATCATGGAGTCAAAAGGTCCAAACTCGATGCCGGCGATAAAAACGCCGAAGATGTACGCGGCGATAATGCCTAAAAAGTCAAAAACCGCGCAGAGAATGGGCAGCATGATGACCGTGGCCCAAACTCGAGGCACGATGAGATACTGAACCGGATCGACAGCCATCGTCTTCATCGCGTCGATCTGCTCCGTGACGCGCATCGTACCGATGACGGTCGCCATGCCTGACGAGGCTCGCCCCGCAACCATGATCGCCGTCAGGGCTGGGCCAAGTTCGCGACACAGTGCCAAAGAGACCGTCGACCCCGTCAGCGGTTCTGCGCCAAAAAGCCCAAAGGCATAGGCACATTGATACGCTAGGATCGCACCCGTAAAAAATCCCGTCAGAATAATGATGAAAAGAGAACCGAAACCGACGAATTCCATCGAGATCAGCAGCTGCTTGAATCGGTAAGGCGGTCTCACGGTCGCGACGAGCATTTGACCAAACAGAATCGCGAATTGACCGAGTGACTCGATCATGCGGATCACGCTTTTGCCAATGGCCTCGATTGCGCTTTGCCACTTTGGCGTTTTTTGTGGACTGGTCGGCGTTTCCAAACGGTCTTCCTTTATCGAATCAGGCGAAATTTGCCTGGTGCCGCATTATAACGCAACTCTTTTCGATATATTTAATTTTTCAATAATGTTCCATAAACGAATTGGGATCCCTGGCTAAGCTGTAACGTAATGCCTGAATGCTTTAGGCTGACTCGTTGCATTTTTTGTTTCAAAAGCGTTATAGTGCGGATAAAATTATGCGCGTTTTGCGCAAAAGATGGAGATTGGAGTAGGAATATGTCGTTGGACGCCCATTTTACGGTCATTGTACCCGATACTAGCATGACAGCCAGTCAGGTTTCAGATTTTGAAGAGTCCTGTCAGCGCTACGGAATTCCAGCTCAGTTGCCCTTAGCGAAGAATGCCAATGGTCGGTATATCGTGGCCGGGGGCCTGTCGTTTCGTGATGCCCAGCAGCTTCGTCGTCAGATCGCTGCCATCGGGGTGAATGTCGAGGTCATCAGTGAGACAAACTCGCCCTCGCTCGGTGACAATGATGTCACCGGTATCAATAATCCGGAAACGCTGGTGGTCGCTTCCAGCAGTTTGGGCGGACGGCAGCGCGTGGAACTGGGCGATTTGATGTCGGATGCCTGGGAAAGCCTGGATGAGTCATCCAAAGATCTGGGATTGACCGACGACAATTGTGACGCGCCCATCGAAAAGTCGGAGCGCACGGTCAGCATCACGGCGCAACAGATCCTAAACGCGGTGCGCGAAGCGGATCAGGCTGAGCGAAAGGCGCCCATCGAAAAGCCGAATGCTCAAAAGGCCGATCAGGTCATGCCAAGCTTCATTACGGATGACGTGACCCAGCTCGCCGATCGTAAAAAAGTGAGCGTGGAAAACGTGCTTTCTCGTCGAACGCCCGAAGCGCCACGTGCTGTTGCGACGCCGCGTGCGCCCATCAATCCGGTCATTATGGGACAGCAAAGCCTATCCATTAAAGACGGGCTCGCTAACGGAAAAATTCGTCGTGCAGGAAACAACCTGATCCCTGAACAGGCGGTTTCCTTCGAAATTTCGGATGTCATTCCCGCACTGGCTGAGGACGAACTTTCGTCTGAAAACCTCATCGATTGCGAGATGGAAGAGGTCGAGGAACTGCTGAAGTCGGATTATAATGATCTGGTCACAAATAAACAGGCGCCGATGCAGGAAGAAAGACCGGGACGCGGTAATACTGAGCGCACGTCAATTCCTGGCATGGACGCTGTTGGCAAGTCAGACTCAGATTCTAAGGCGTCCAGCGGCCTCGGAATGCGTATGCCCAACTTTGGGCCGCCCGATGACATCGTTTCGTTTGAAAAACCGGCTGGCAGAAATGAGCCGCCACGTTTCTTCGCTTCGACGATGCCGGCGACGCGCCTCACGGATGATGAAAAAGCTGAAGTCTTTGGTGTCGATTTCAAAGCGCCGCGAAAAGGCTTAAGCATCGGTAACGGCAGCGTTGCACCAAATGCCCAAATTCCTGATTTCGAACCGGCTTTTTCCAAGCCGCGTCAGAATGAACGCGTCGGTTTCTTTACCAGCACTTTGCCGGCCACGAGCCTTACCGAAGATGAAAAAGCTATGGTGTTTGGAAGTGCCATGTTCGGATCCAAAAAAGGGCTGAATGTGGATGATGCTGCCATTAACAAAAATCTTGGAAGTACACGGTTGGATATCAGTGCGAAAGCGCTTGAAGACAGTGGCTTGGGCAGCAAGAATCCGAAACTGTTTTCAAACAATGCCGAAGACAGCGGCTTTGGCAGCAAGAACCCAAGACTGGCTTCAAGCAATGCCGGAGACAGCGGCTTTGGCAGAAAAAATCCGAAGCTGTTTTCAAGCAATGCCGGAGACAGCGGCTTTGGCAGCAAAAATCCGAAGCTGTTTTCAAACAATGCCGGAGACAGCGGCTTTGGCAGCAAAAATCCGCGTCTCGATAACTCGGCTTTTAATGGCGCGCAGGCGATCACGGGAGGCATTCAGGCTCTATCGCTTGATGAGATCAACAATGCAGGCAATGTGGCTGGTGCTGAAAAGACTGCTTCCGACAGCAGTGCCGCTGTTAAAAATGAAAAATCGATTCCCGGGCTCTCGACAAGTGTGCCTCGCGTTCAAAATTGCGTTGAAAAATTGGCCGTGGAACCTTCGGAAAAAGAAATTTTATCATCCTCTGAGCAAGCAAAAAATGCGGAGGCGTTAGTCAGTGAGGCCCAAACGGCATCGGCTGACGCCAGTGCGCCTAAAGACGAAACGGGCATGGTCAGTGTGTCCGATAACGCCGATGGC
>JAZUKH010000171.1:0-23202 GCA_045643185.1 Myxococcota bacterium
CCTCGAAGCCATCCTCATCTTCAAGATCGTCGAACGTTTCTTCGTTCATCTTCTTGAGGATCTCAGCCGCAATTTTCTTATACTCGGGATAATAGAAACGCTTGTAGGACGAACGCAGCACTTCAACCGTTGCTTTGTCATAATCCCCGTCTTTCGTGAGTTTATTAAGTACTGTCAAAGAGCAGAGACGCATGATGCGGGCAAATTCACTGTGTGAGATCGTCTCACCAATAATTTCCAACAAACGCTTTCGATAAGGCTCAAAGTCAAAGTCTACGCTATTCTTGACAAGCATCTGTAACGTCGTAGCAACGGCCGAAGGATCGTTGTCATTCGTCAAACATGAACCGAGTTTTTTAATCGTTTCCTTAGACGGCTGATCTTTGAGACAACGCAACACAAGTGCACGATACTTGAGCGGATTGGCGCGATAAATATCGATCAAGTTATTGACATGGCCTTGATCTGCTTTGATTCTATCGAAATAATAGGCCGCCATGAGACGGTTTTCGCAAAGTTCAATGGTATCAACGATAAACTGCGTCAACGCCATGGGTCTTTCGCCATGATAGAGTTCGACGTATGCATCAAAAGCGGCTTTAGCGACATCCTCTTGATAGCATTTAAGCCATACACCGATGGTCGAACGTATATCCGGGTCATTGCGTTTCACGAGTCTGGCCAGATTAATGGCATTCATACGCGTGACATCGCGAGAATCGAGCAACAAACGAATGAGCTCGGGCGTAGAGACGTTTTTGTATTTCGCGAGCGCCTTGTCATCCAAAAGTTCGGAATAAAACGCATCCCGAAGTGAGAAAACCGGTTCGATCAACTCGATTTTACGCGTTTCACTGCCGTCATCGATATTGATTTCAGGCGCCCTCGGTGGCTGCAAAAATGCAATGATCTGCGCACGAGTTACCTGATCAACGCCATCTGAGATCGCCATAAGAATATCCGCAATACGAGGTTTAGCCTGCGGTCGCGTTCTGAACGATGAATAGGCTTCTTTCAGTGGCTCGAGATAACGCTGCGGCGAAGCCAAAATAATATTTTTTACGGCCATCGTTTTGGCATCACTCTGTTCAGAGAGCACGGCCAACATTGGCGCGACAGCATCGTCGTTGAAGCGATGGAACGCATCGAGAACGAGTTGCTGATGAAGCCCACCACGAGCTGCATAATCAATGAGGATCGGCACTGCGATCTCAGGATAAGCCGCAAAGCGACCAACCAGCTTCAAAACGGCGGCATTGATATCTTCGTCGGAATCCTTGAGCAGGATGAGACAGGATGCAAGCGTGTTGATCTCGACAGAAGACAGTGAGGTCAAATAACGAAGCACCCCAATGCGGACGTAGCGACACGAATCGTAGATCATGCGCTCAACGCGGCTCGAATCAAAGCACGAAAGCAAACGGACAAACGCCGGCAACCAGTCCTGCGCTTCGTCACCTGCTCGGCTCATTCGACCAGTCATGGCATTCAAAACACAAAGCTGATACGCGCGAACCGCTTCATCAGCTTTCTGACCCATGGCAACGAGTTTATCTGCCGCAGCCAACGCCACTTCGGCATGCTGAACGACGAATTCCAACACGTACTGGCGAGCCCCCGCCGCGATGTCCGCGTTCGAAGCATCCATCAGGTCGATCGCACCAGCATGCCAAAATGCATGACGGCTAAATATTTCCAATATGTTGAGAACAAGCGTTGGTTCGCCCGATTTCAGCAAGCCTTCGATATCCAGAGCTTGTGAAAAAAACGCCTGACCTTCCTGATAGATCTGGGCTGCATTCAAACGCCCACTTCGAAGTCTCGTCAACAACTGCTCCTTGGATCTTGACGGACAATACGTCGAATCCTCTGTGAGCGTCTTCATTTCATCGAGCGAGATCAAAAGCGTCTTTTCATCATCAGAGTCATCAGAATCAACAACGGCATCTGCTTTGGATGCCTCTTCAGACTTTGTCGCATCGATCAACGACTGCGGCACATTCACGATCGTTGTTTGATCGCTTAGGAGTTCTGGCACGCTGACGACAACGGTCTGATCGATCGTCTCAGACATTGACGCGTGCTCGGCGCCTTCATCTGCCACAACATCCGAAACTGTCGACGAATCTGTACTGGCGTCGCGACCGGCAGCGCGTGCCAGATCTTCATCGGTCACCGTTTTCACTGCATCTGCAGTTCGACGAGACCTGCGCGTCGTAGTCTCCTTCGCTGTCGTCGTGTCTTTGGGTGTCGCCTGTGTTTCAGTTTTTTTCTTCGCCATGCGTCCCTTCCTTCAGGATTAAAAAAATCTCGAAAATCTTTTATGATGAACTGATTTCATTTCGGGATTCTCCCGAAAACATTTGAATACTTAATAGTAATACGAAAAGGAGCAATCATGCAAGCCACACATGACAAAACAGACTATCCTACGATCACAAAGCGCGGTACACCGCCTGAACTTCCAAAGTTAAAACGAGGCGTATTGCTATTACACGGCTTCACGTCTCACACCGACTGCGTCAGCGGCCTGCTGCCTTACCTTGAAAAAGCCGGTCTGGATGTCGAAATGCCGTGGTTACGAGGTCACGGCACGACGCCCGACGACCTCATTGGCGTTACCCATGACATGTGGTACGACGATGCCTTTTCCGCCCTTCAAAAACTCGCCCAACGCGTCGACCAGGTCATCGTCGTCGGACTGTCGATGGGCGGTGTCGTCGCACTTGACCTTTGTACGCGTGACCACGAACTACGGTCAAAAATCATCGCCTGTGTTACCTGGGCGGCCGCACTCGATTTCGTCAACCCCATGACAGGTCTCGTCAAACCCCTGTCAGTCGTCTTCAAATGGTGGAAAGGTCAGGAATCTTTCCGTGACAAAACGTGTAAACAAGCCTGTCGCAATTACACAAAATTCCCCACTAAAGCCTTCGTGAGCCTGTACGACTACGCCAAAGAAATGCGTCCACGCGTGCGCCAGCTCACCATGCCATTCTGCACAATCCAATCAAAACAGGATCAGGTCATTCCGTATCACATGTCCGAATACCTGTTCCAAAACGTCGATTCCGTTTATTGCGAACTCGTGACGCTCGAACACTCAGGACACGAACTCGGCCAGGATTGCGAAGCCAAGACCGTCTTTGAACAAACCATGCGTTTCATTGAAACACTGTAAAAGAAAGCCCGTCACACAAAAAATAAAGGATGGCGGGGAAGGCCTTCCCCTACGCGGCTATTTTACCTCACGTGGCGGCGTAGCACGCTACGCCGCTACGTGAGCAAAATACGCCGCTACCCCTTCTGCCTGCGGCGCATTTTGACAAAATGACTGCCTTTTACCGAATGACCTCGGCAATCGCAGCGAGGAGATCGTCAACATCGTAAAGATCCACTGCCCCCATCGTTGAGATCTGAAATATCGTATCCAAAAGCGGACCTTTGCCGCTGTACACGATAAATCCGCGCTCACGAAGTCCTTCACGCAACGCATTGAACGTAACATTTTTGGGCAGAACGACACTCGAAACGGCGTTCGAAAGCACATGATCCGGATGCAGCAACGTCATTCCAAGACCAGCCAATCCTTCACGCAACCGATTGACCTTAGCCGCCTGGAACGCAAAACGATTGTCAACGCCCTCTTCCAGAATGATGCGCAAAGCTTCATTCAATGCGATAAGCAGAAGGATCGCCGGCGTATTCGGCGTCTGAGCTTTGTTCTCATAAAAATCGTAATGACGCGCCAAGCTCAGATAGTAATTGCGAACTGGCAATTCTTTGCAATGTTCGAAAACGGCGCGTTCACCCACGACCAGACCAAGTCCCGGAGCCATACCGATGGCTTTGCCTGACGACGTTGTCATGATCGAAACATGCGCTTTTTGTAGATCCAACGGATCCGCCATGAAACTTGAAACACAGTCAACGAACAAACGCGCACCGTATTTCGCGCACAAGGCACCGACCTGCTCGACGGGTTGAAGTTCGCCCGTACTCGTTTCGTGGTGAACCATCGTCACCCAGTCGACATGTTGTGTCTTCAGAATATTCTCAACCGCGGCGAGGTCAAGCGGAGTAGCCCAATCCTGGCGATAAAGGATCGTATTCGGGTTGTAGATCTTCGAAATATCACCAAGTCGATTACCAAATTCACCCGTACCGAGAGACAGGACAACATCATCAGCACCAATGGCGCTCGTCAAAACGGCTTCATTGGCGGCTGAGCCACTCCCCGTCACAGCAACAAAAGCATAACGATCTTCGGGAAGTCCCATGATCGTCAGCCAGTTGTGACGGATCTCGCGAAGGAGCACCGAAAATTCTTCTTCTCGATGCCCGATTTCAACCTTCGTCATCACACTTAAAACGCGTTCGGATACGTTTACGGGACCCGGACACATTAGGCGATATCGCTTCGCATAATCCAATTTAACATCTCCAATAAAAAAGACGCCTTCGACGCACCAATGCGTCGTCAAGGCGCAAAAATTTCGCGGCGTTTTACTCGCAAATTCTGTGCCTTGACAATCAAATTCGCGCACACAAACCTACATTTACCGTGTTATTACCTCACGCATCCTCTTAGCCTGTGTGCAGATCCATGATTTTTACTTCGCGTCTTTCTTTTTCTTACCGGTGCCACGAATGGCACGAATTGAGAGCGCGACCATGCCACCAAAAGCAATGATAAACGCGCAAGGCAGCATGACAAAGTAAGCAACATGGTAAGCACCCGCAATGATCAATACCATGATCAAAAACGTGTAGAAATCGCGTTTACAGATCCAGGCAAACCCCGTGGCCACCAAGTCGACGAATTTATGGAAAGCGCCACGTTTTTCCTCGACCTTGTTGTCTTTATTCGCTTTTTCAAAGCCCCACTCAAAGTGGTTGTGACTCGCGATGCCCATTTTGACGAACTCGCGATAGAACCACAAAAGCGTCAGCACCATAAAGACACAAACGCCTGCCGTGACATAAAAATAAGGAAAACAGAATCCGCCATCCGCATTAAACAGTGTACCGTTGTCTGGCAAAGGATAGAGGAAGCTCATTGCCGTGCCAAGTCCAAACATAAACGACACGTTCGTGATGTCATCGGCGATCGTATCGAACCATTCACCCTTAAAACTTGGGCTCATACGCATACGAGCGAGCTCACCGTCAACGCCATCGATCATGGACGAGAACTGCCACAAAACAGCCGCAAGCGACATGATCAACCAGCTGTTCTGATAACCGCCCAGGACCAGCAGCCCCGCAGCGATCAAACCGATGATAAGGCCAAAGCCTGTGATCATATTCGGCGTGATAGGGCTGTTCGCGATACGACGGCTGATCGCCAGCGACTGCGGTCGATTGAAATAGTACGCGACCAAACCATCGGCATCACGACCGAGTTTTTTGCGCAAAGACCGAGTCAATATGTCCTGACCAATTTTAAGGTCTTCGGAACTCAAAATACGGTGATAGATCGTCTTTTCGGGGGCATCAAGCATCTCGTACGACCCGCTGGACAACTCATCCAACGATGAATCGGCCAAAATGGCTTTTTGAACCGTCATGCCCGTCAAAAAATAGATGCCGGTATCTTCGCCATTGGCTCGAACGCGAACATCAGCCCCAGCGGGACGCATGCCGATCGCAACCGGTCCGATCATGCCATCGACACGACAGATGCACGCATCGTCATCCCCCATCACCTCGGCCAACTGCGTTTTAATCTCCTTGACCTGAGTCGTGTAATCAAAGCGCTTTACCGGAATCGTAACAAGCGGGTCTTCAGGAAACTGAACATTTGTCGGTCCAGCAACAATGATCTCATCAAACTTCGCGTTTTTCGCCGATCGGCAGGCACGATCGAACAGGGTGAGTCCACCGATTCGAATCTGTGAAATGTTCTCGACTTTCGTCCCTTCGACCTGAAACGGAGGAATATAAAGCAGTATCTTCATAGCTTTTGTTCCAATATACAAATGGCGCGTGTCATTATGCACGCGCTCATGATCACTGATGATGTATTTATCTGTATATATTACTGGTTGTCAGCGGCTTTGTCAGCACTGTCGGCGGCTTTGTCAGCACTGTCGGCGGCTTTGTCAGCACTGTCGGCGGCTTTGTCAGCGCTGTCGGCGGCTTTGTCAGCAGTGCCAGCGGCTTTGTCAGCACTATCGGCGGCTTTGTCAGCGCTGTCGGCGGCTTTGTCAGCACTGTCAGCGGCTTTATCGGCGGCTTCAGCTTTTTTTGCATTCAACTCATTATACTTCGTCACGTACGTTTTGAAGTATTTCACTGCGGTAGCCCATTGCATAATGACACCGACCAAGACTGCAACGAACGAAACGTAGTAAAGCACGACACCGCCGATCTCCATCGTCGAACCAGAGAACCAGACGCTATTATGGTAGACATGCGTGAAATCTGCGAACGGATACCAATCCTGATGCGTCGTGCCGCTCATCAATGCGTAAGCAATTGGCATGATGAACAAAGCGTAATAGATGATCGCCGAAGCCAGTTTACCCCAATAAATGGACGGAATATCAAAGCCCTGCTGAGCTGCGGAAGCGCGCATGGATAGCACTGAAAGGTCGCGGATACCCCAGACGAACAAGAGCCAAAGCGGCCAAACGCCCATATACACGGCTGCGGACATCACGAAAAAGTTAAAAAGCAGGTCCGCCACCTGGTCTAACAACGCCCCAAGCTGGGTGCACATATTGTGTTTGCGCGCATAAATACCATCAGCATAGTCCGAAAGCCCTGCGACCAACCCCAGCAACGACCCTGTGATCGGATAATCGCACACAAAGAAGGTGACGCAGATAATGATGAGAACGATTCGGAATAAGCTAATTTTGTTGGGGACATTGAAAACATCCCGCGAGAATGGAGTTGAAGCCATGATATATTTGCTCTTTATTACCTCGAAAAAACCAAAAAATGACGCATTACACGAACGCGTCCTAACGACAAAATGACTATTTTTGTCACTTACACCCTAAGTTTTCAAGGGAAAACGCGCTTTGCAGTACGAAAATGGCATTTCGTACCCACATTGACCATCCAACGCCCCAACGACTCACGAATTGACCAGCATTCCCCTCACTTGACCACAAATTGGGGTAACTCTACCCCAGTTTTCCCTATTTTGGGGCAACACCCACCCACTTCGCGAGAAATTCTGTGACGCCTACCCCACAATTCGAAGCCACTGGATCCCGTAATATGCGAGTTATATGATGTATAAGCATTGATTACGTCATGACATTTAGAATGCGCCATTTAGCCGAAGGTGTGGGCACTGCCACCAAGTCTTTGGCCCCGCCAGGCGAAGGGGTAGCGGCGTATTTTTCCCCGTCGCTGCGTTGCATGCGACGCAGCGACCACGGGGAAAAATAGCCGCGCAGGGGGAGACTTCCCCCTCTAACACAAAAATAATACTTTTTGATTGCATTTTGGCACTGATGTTGCCAAACTCTCCGTCGCTTTTTTCGGCCGCTCTCCAAAAAGGAGCGAAAATAGAACTGACCCATCCATTTCGGATGGGTTTAATCATTTATGTAGAAGGCAAAAAAACATGAACAAACCGAACGTCAAACCTGCAACGGGCAAACTTGGTATCCTTATCCCTGGCCTTGGTGCCGTTTCTACGACCTTGATCGCTGGTGTTTTTGACATCATCGCTGGCAAAGGTCTTCCCATTGGCTCTGTGACCCAGATGGGCCGCATTCGCCTTGGCAAACGCACCGAGAACCGCAATCCCCTCATCAAAGACTTCGTTCCCCTCGCTGACCTGAAAGACATTGTCTTTGGCGCATGGGACGTTCACGGTGAGAATGCTTACGAAGTTTGCAAACGTTCTGGCGTTCTCGAAGACAAAGATCTCGACCCGATTCGTGAAAAACTCGAAGCCATCAAGCCGATGGACGCTGTTTTCGATCACGACTACTGCCACAACATTGAAGTGAAACACGCGAAATCCGCTCCTACGAAGTGGGATCTCGTTCAGATGGTCAAAGAAGACATAAAGAACTTCAAAGAAGCCAATGGCTGCGACCGTATGCTCATGATGTGGTGTGGTTCCACGGAATGCTATACGCCGTGCGCCGAATGCCATCAGACGATCGAAGCTCTCGAAAAAGCGATGAAAGATAACGATCCTCGCATTTCCCCGAGCATGATCTACGCTTATGCGGCTATCACGAGCGGCATTCCTTATGCCAACGGCGCACCCAACCTCACGGTCGACACGCCTGCCCTCGTCAAACTCGCTCTCCGCGAAAAAGTTGCCATCATGGGTAAAGACTTCAAGACGGGCCAGACCCTCATGAAGACGATCGTTGCCCCTGGCCTCCGCGCTCGTTGCCTCGGCCTCAACGGCTGGTTCTCCACGAACATTCTCGGTAACCGCGACGGTGAAGTTCTCGACGATCCGGGTTCGTTCAAGACGAAAGAAGTTTCCAAACTTTCCGTTATCGAACACATCCTCGACGGCAAAGCCTTCCCCGAACTCTATAGCCATTACTATCACAAAGTTCGTATTGAATATTATCCGCCCCGTGGCGATGCCAAAGAAGGTTGGGATAATATCGATATCTTTGGCTGGCTCGGGTACCCGATGCAGATCAAGATCAACTTCCTCTGCCGTGACTCCATCCTCGCCGCGCCTGTCGCCCTCGATATCGCCCTCAGCATCGACCTCGCTCAGCGTTGTGGCTTCTACGGTATCCAGGAATGGATGTCCTTCTTCTTCAAGAGCCCGGAATGCCGCGAAGGCCTCTATCCGGAACACGACCTCTTCGTTCAGAAGATGAAATACAAAAACACGCTTCGCTACATCATGGGCGAAGAACTCATCACGCACCTCGGCCTCGATTATTATGCCGAAGAAGATAAGTAATCTTCCTTGATTGGTAAAAGCCCCGCAGGTTAAACCTGCGGGGCTTTTTTTTGGGGTATTGGGGTATAAATTTTGACAAAAATGTCCGATTTTGTTTTTTTATAAAGTGTCGCAAAGCCTTGACTCATAAGCAAATGCGCTTATTTTAATGAAGCCTAAAAAGTTGGAACGTTTTTTTCACATGGTAGTATGTATGCCTGATGGGCCTGATCATTGATCAGATAGGCATGGCGAGTCTGAACATCGTCTTTTTGGCAAGTTTCGTGTCACGCAGCTTTTCCCGTCAAGCGATGCTCGGCGTTTCGGCGCCATCCCCTCACGCCCATTTCAACCTTTTGCGTTCTCGCGACGCTCAAAAGGAGTCAACCATGTTAGAAATTACAAAACGTTTTGCCAATAAATTCAATGCCAATAGCTCGGTCAAACAGGCCGTCATTCTCGCGGCTGGTCTTGGAAGCCGCCTGGCCAAAACACCGGACGACATTAAACCCCTCAAACTCGTTGGCGGTGTTAGCCTGATTCAGCGTAATATTGAGCTTTTCGTTCAAAACGGCATTGAAGAAGTCGTCATCATCACCGGTTATCATGCTCATGAACTTGAGAATCAACTCAAGACCGATTGCGCGCATCTGCCGATCAAACTCACCTTCTGCTTTAACAGTGAATTCAAGAAGAGCAATGGTCTGAGCGTTCTGTGTGCCGAACCGGCGATTCGTGGCAACTTCATTCTGACCATGGCTGATCACATTTTCGCCCCCGACATGATCGCCGACGCGTGTACGATCGAACCGCCGCAGAATGGTGCGATCCTTTGCGTCGATTACAAACTCGAATCGGTCTTCGACATGGACGATGCCACCAAAGTACAGGTCGAAAACGGCAAAGTTGCAGCCATCAGCAAACAGTTGACGTCCTACAATGCTGTCGACACCGGCCTCTTCATTTGCACGCCCTACCTCTTCAAAGCGCTCAACGAAGCCAAAAATGCTTCGGTCAATCAAGATTGTTCGCTTTCAGAAGGCATCGCAACCCTCATGAAAACTGGTCGTATGGCCGTTCATGATATCGGCGCTTTCATTTGGCAGGATGTCGACGACGACATGATGCTCGCTCAGGCCGAATCCCTCGTCCGTAATCGCATTCAATCGCGTCGCAACGTGCGAAAAGTTGCCATCACCGGTTGAAGAGTTCGAGCACCGCGAGCTCCAAAATCGTAACATACTTCAAAAAAGTCCCCCGAAAGAGGGACTTTTTTATTGCTGATCCTGGTTAATGCAAAGTGCCAGCAGTTTAGTCGCTAATTTATGCCTCTAAACTACATAAAAAACTTGCTTTTCAACGCATTTAGCCGGAAATATCGCCGTCTTGCGTGCGATGATGCACGCTCAACTCAAACACGGACGTATGATGTTTAACAAAGTTCGATTCTTTATCTTATCCGCCACGCTTGCACTCACTACGACTGCCTGCGGCGCCGGTCTTCTTAAAACGCAGGATTTTGAGCAGCCTTCCTTCTTCGCTATCGATGAAGAAGCCAAGATTCCCGATACAGACGAAAATATCGAAGTTCTGCAAGTCGTTCAGAAATACCGCGACGCGATCACTTCGCGCGATATCGAAACGCTTCGTTCCCTCGTCAGCCAGGAATATTACGAGAATGGCTCGACGACAGACGATCTAAGCGATGATTACGGCAACGAACGTCTCGAAGAGATCTTCAACGATTACCTCGCCCAGTCTGTCAAAGACATTCGATACATCATCGAAATCAAACAGCTGTCAAAAGAAGGTATGGAATACTATGTCGATTACCAATATATCTGGAATTTCCGATATGAAATCGCCGGTCAGTCTTATTGGCAGTCGAAAAACGACACGAACCGCATGACCATTATTCGTGAAGGAGAAGGTGACGAGACTGTACTCAAGATCAAGGGCGGTCTGTAATCCTTCTTAATTAGCTTAAAAAAAAGCGGCTTTTAGCCGCTTTTTTTTCTAAGCAGCCAGGGAAATAAGTTAGTTCATCCTTCCCTCGGCTGCGTCCAACGTGCATGGATGCGTGAAAAAACCATTGGATAAAGGAACACAGCGGCAAACACAAGCAGGAATTGCCAGAAAAACCGTCCCCAGCAATTCCCCAACAAGGTGATCGACAGATCCTTTAGTCCCAAATAGATGCCAAGCATCATACCAGCACCCACGACCAAGCGCAGAATGCGCTGAACAGGCGTGCCATCCACAGCGAAACGCACCCAACGGCGTTCAGCGAACCACCCGGTTAAAAGCCCGACCAACATACCAGCCGTGGCAAAACACGGCATTGCGCCTTTGACTGGGTCGTTCAACAAAGCCCCCGTATCATCCACGTCGAGTGGATATGGCTTCAACACGTTAAAAGCCAAAAACGCCGCGGCCAGCCCCAAACCGACGACGAGAACGACCAAGGCTCGCTTGGTGCTTTGTTCAGCGCACTCGACCCAGTGCATGAGCTTCCAGTTGACGAACATGACCAAACACGTCAACAGCGCGCCCACCACCACGTCCTGCGGCGTGTGCACGCCCAGGTAATTGCGCGAAAACATGACGAGCAAAACGAACGCAGTCGTCAAAACAACGACCCAACGATGTTTGCGAAACCAAACTCCGATCGAGCCAAACTGCGCGGCAGCCATGGTCGAGTGACCACTCGGGAACGAGTAACCCGGCGCCGTGATCTTCGCATCACCAGCGGGAATGATCGTCGGATCGCGCATCCACGGTCGAAGAACGCAGCACGTGTTTTTAAGCGTCATGGTGAGTGCATGCGATCCGATCATATTAAAAAGCAGAAACACACCAAGTTTTCGTGAAACACACCAGTAAATCCCAGCCATCACGACATAGACCCAGGGCTTAATGACGATCAACGAAACGATCTCGAAAAACGTGTCGAGTGAGCCGCCCGTCGCGTCACGAAAGTCCTGCAACCAGTGTAAGTATTGAAGATCAAAGTTCATGCAAACACCTCTTCATCGCGTTTAGCGTTGAATCTGAATGTCAAAATTGTAAAAAAAAGCCTCGCCCGAAGGCGAGGCGTGAAAGAAAGGACGAGTTCTATCTAGCGAGCGGTTTCGACAGCGCGGGTTTCGCGGATCACGCAGACCTTGATGCGGCCGGGATAAGTGAGTTCCTGCTCGATGCGGCGCGCAATATCATGGCTGATGACACTGGCTTTTTCGTCGTCAATGACCGTCGGTTCAACGAGAACGCGAATTTCACGACCGGCTTGGATCGCGTAACATTTTTCGACGCCTTCAAACGAAAGCGAGATCTTTTCGATGTCTTCAAGACGTTTGATGTAGGTTTCGAGAATTTCGCGACGTGCACCAGGACGGGCGCCGGAAAGCGCATCGGCAGCCATAGCGAGATGCGCATAAACCGATTCGGGTTCCTCTTCGGCGTGGTGCGCTGCAACGGCATTGCAGACCAAAGCCGACTCGCCGTGTTTTTTAAGAAATTCGGCACCGATAATGGCGTGCGAACCTTCCTGTTCGTGGTCCATCGCCTTACCGATATCGTGAAGCAAACCAATGCGACGAGCAAGTTTAATGTCGAGTTCAAGCTCAGCAGCCATGATACCACAGAGCCAACCAGCTTCGACGCTGTGAAGCCAGATGTTCTGACCATAGCTCGTACGATATTTCAAGCGGCCGACCATCGTGATGACTTCGGGGTCAACATTCTGAATGCCGAGCTCAAAGAAAGCCTGGTCACCGGCTTCGCGCACGCGTTCGTCGATCTCCTGTTTGACCTTGGCAACCGTTTCTTCGATACGGCCCGGATGAATACGTCCATCGGCGATGAGGCGTTTGAGCGTCTGAGCTGCGACTTCGCGACGAATCGGGTCAAAGGCGCTGATGACGACCGTTTCGGGCGTATCATCAACGATGAGGTCTACGCCGGTTGCCGCTTCGATGCTGCGAATGTTACGGCCTTCACGACCAATGATGCGGCCCTTGACTTCATCACTCGGCAGGTTGATCGTGCGCACACAGCGTTCAACCACGTAGTCACCAGCAAAGCGCTGCATCGCGACGCTCAGAATCATCTTGGCGCGCTTCTCAGCTTCTTCATTGGCATCCTGCTCGATCTGACGAACGATCTTAGCCGCTTCAAGCTTCGCGTCATTCGTAATCGATTCGATCAGCATTTCTTTGGCCGCATCACTCGACAGACCACTGACTTCTTCGAGATGATGCGTTGCCTGTTCGAACATTTCCTCACTCTGTTTGATGCGCTTTTTCGTCGCTTTGACGGCCTTCTTAATGTTGGCTTCGACCGTTTTAAGCTCATTCTCACGCGTATCGAGCATTTCAGCACGTTTATCGAGCAATTCTTCCTTTTTGACGAGGCGCTGTTCGTTCTGCGTGACAGCTTCGAGGCGGCGTTTTTCTTCCTTATCCATCGCCTCAGAGCGTTCCATCATTTTTTTCTGGATCTCGATCTCGGCCTCTTTGATGCGGTTATCCACGACATCCTTGGCCATGATCTCGGCATTTGCACGGATCTTGTCCAACTCAGCCTTTGCTGTCGCTTCGTAATCTTCAGCCGACTTACGAATCGTCGTGGCAGCCGTCGTCGCGTCCTGCGTCACCTGCGCTGCTTCATTTTCAGCTTTTTTGAGCAGCGTCTGCGCTTTCGCATCAAGTTTTTCCGCTTCCGCTTTGGCCTCGTTCAAAATGCGTTCAGATTCTTTCTGTACGCTGCCAATTTCTTTATCCACGCGCGCTTGAGTTGATTTTGAGCCCCACTGCTTACCGGCGATCATACCGACACCGAGACTCAAAACTGTAGACATCGCCGACCAAATAATATTCATTATGTGACTCCTTGAGACTAATAATTGTTAATAAAACCACGTGCAAAACGCAGAAAGTGCAACGCTGTCTACATTTTTGCACATGGAACCTGGCAGGTTAAGACCTGTCCCCTGAAAATCCACAAACAACGGCACGCGCAGTGAAGACTGCGTGACAAAAGCCCCGCTATTTCTGGTTTTCTGCCGCGTCGAGCGAACTCAAAAGCATTTCAAGACGCTGAGCATGACGATCGATGACCTGACAATGTAGTTCATCCTGCTGTTCAGCGATTCGAGCGCGTTCCATAATCTGCATCATCGTCAGAGCCATGACCTGCGGCGCACTGGCCCCCGGTGCAGATTTGCGGATCGTATCCCAAACAGCATTGATTTCCTGTGCCATCGATTCAAGAACTTCCGGTTCCTGATCGGTTTTGATCGTCAAACGTTGTCCAACGATCATCAGCGTCACAGAGCGATATTGCGGCGCTGTTTCTTCCAACGTCACGACGCCATTTCGAGACGCCGTTGCCAATTTGTTAACTTGAACTGCCATGATTTCTTATCTCTACCCGTTCCGCATTAAAAAATACGTCACAGGATTAAAAGCCATTGAGTTTTTTGATGTCCAAACATCAAAATCTTGGAAATTTTAACCGTTTTCGCCTTTTTGCGTCAAGGTTCTAAGACAATAATTTTATAGGTAATAGTTCGTTTTGGAATATCCGTCAGGCGCCGGCTATCGCTTCGCGATACGCGTCGCCACGCGGTCTTCACGCTGCGCGTGATACGCCCGCGTCTTTCATTTTTGCGCGGCTATCGCTCCGCGATACGCCGCGCGAGGCATCACACGGTTCGGAACATAAACACATCGACGCCGTTAAACCAGGCGCAGATGTTATCGCCAAAGCCGTATTCGTCGAACAAGCTGCGGAAGATCGAGGCACGATGTCGATCAAGAAGCATGAACACGTCACGGTATTTTTCGTCATCACCGGTGCGTGCATAACGGATCTGAACGATGCCCAGATCAAGTTCAGCATCATGCATCGAACGGCTCCACGCGGCACACCAGCGCGTGACGCCGTCCTCTTCGTAGACATTTTCGGGGGTATAGCGCGTTTTCTCATAACCGGCGCCGCGCAGCAGTCCTTCGATCACATCCACAAAGTCCCAGTACGTTTCACCTTTATCGACCCAGCCGGTGTGATGCCAAATGCGCGGATTATATCGATTCGTATTGACGACACCACCCAGAAGGTTGATCAGACCAATCCACAGCAACATGTCGTCGATCTCAAAGACCTGGCCATCGATCGAAATGCGTTCACTCGCCGAAGTTTTGTCAGACGAACCTGTCTTTTCGGTAAGTCCCATTTCATTCTGGAACGCCTGGATCACGTCCTCACGTGACACTTCCACAGCCTCGTCATCGGCTTCGTCGACATCTGTTCCTGCGTCATCCGACGAAACGACGTCGTCTTTTTCATCCTGACTGAGTTCTTCAAGTTCACGCAGAAAATCCTCGGTCTCTTCTTCAGACAGAGTATCTTCATCAGGCGGATTCTGTTCGATCAGACAGCGTTTGACAATATCACAGAGAACGCCTTCGTAATCGGTTTTCATGCGAATACGCCAGAGGGCATCGTTTTCACGATACGTCACGCCATTGCCACCAATAGCCAGCATCGTGTGCATATACACGACCTGCATGACGAGGTTTTCGTTATACGTCGAGTTTTGCGGCAATGCCAGAATGAACGCCTTCATGTGCGTTGCGGCATCGGTAAACGCGTACGCATCGCCGTTTGAAATCACGTAGGTCAGCTTCAAAAGCTGGTTCAAAATCCTGAGATAGCGATCTCGCCAAGTTGCATCCATCGTGCGTTCGCAGATCTCACGCATGATGGAACGCAAAACGCATTGGACTGCGGGCGAGTCGATGCAAACCAGGTATGGGTAGCGCTCTTCGTAGTCTTCCTGAGTCGGGGAGACGCGCTTGATATGGTTACCAGACCAGTCAAAATAGTCGAGTGAAAGGTAATCTTCAGCGATCTTGAAGGCACCGCGTCCGATCACGTTGATCGCGTTCGGATCAGGGCATTTCCAATAAACACAGGATAACTTGTCGCAACCCCAAAATGCTTCGCTTGAAATGCGTTTCAGCCGAGACGAAACGTAGACATTCTCGAGCGACGTACAGCCTTTAAAGACCGATTTTCCCAAATGAATCACGCTTTCTGGCACGACGAGCCATTTTTGCCCCGGTTCGAACTCGATCTCCGTCTTGTCCATTTCATCCGGCAAGTCAGAAGCCTGTTGGATCGTCTCACCATTGAGAGAAGCGCAATTTTCGAAGGCGCTTTCACCCAGGAAATCCAATGCCGGGGGCAACTTGACCGTGGACAGGCTCACGCAGCCGCGAAAGGCTCCGCCACTGATAATATGGAGCGAGTCAGGCAGCTGAACGCGTTTGAGATGAACGTGATTTTCAAACGCCGCGTGATCAATTTTCGTGACGCCTTCCGGCACAATGACGAACTCGTCATCCCCTTCGCATCGCAGAAGCGTCGTGCCTCGCATCACGAGATTGCCTTCGTGCGTTTCGTTCCAGCCCGACGACGCAGCTTTGACCGCGCCATTGACCGCCTCTTCCGCTTTTTCAGTCACGACGTTAAACGAAACGCCCGACTTCTCAAACGCCTTCGACACGCCGTTCAGAAATACGGAAATAGCATCGATCGTTTTTTCCGATTTTTCCGTCTTATTATCCGAGTTCGCCTCGTCTGACTTACCTGTCTTATCGGCTGAGTTTACGGCATCCGTAACCGACTTTTCCTCTGTATTTTCAGCGATTTCTTCGAGGGCCTCATTCATGCTCTCTTTGAGTCCTTCCAGGAGGTTCGAAAAAAATCCGCTATTTTTGCCTTTCATTGGTTTTCTCCAGCATACAAGACCCCATATTGGGGCATCATACATTACAATATTTAACGTTTTGCCGCGCGGATTTTTTCGCACAACACGTCAAAAAATCGCGACCGCACATCCAATATAGGCATCCGGCCCCGCCAGGCGAGGGGGTAGCGGCGTATTGGCGAATGCCAATAGCCGCGTAGGGGGAGACTTCCCCCACCAAACAAAAGACGAATTGGGATCCATCGGCCCAGATATTTTCAACATAATGCTCAAGAAGGGTTGAAAATTATGGCACATACGCGGTAAACACGCGCGCGTTTTTTTGTCGTCCGACGGGACGATCCTCAGTTTGAATCAGGAAAGCATGCTAGAATACTTTGCAGGGCTGCGTTATCTGCTTAATCGCTCGCGCGTCAGCCTGTCCATCATTTCGATCATTTCAATTTTTGGCGTCATGCTCGGCGTGACCGCACTCGTAAGCGTCGTTTCGGTCGCAGGCGGATTTGAAGACTCTTTCAGGGACAAGGTCCTGGGCGTCAATTCACACGTTCTCGTCATGACCTACAAGCAGGACGATTTTCGCGAATACCGCACCGTTCAGCAGACGATCGAAGACTATTCGAGCGAAGTGCTTGAAACTGCACCGTTTATTTTTCACGAAATGATGATCGCGATCGGTTCGCAGATCTCAGGCATTTTGATCAAAGGCGTTGAGCCGGAGACCATGATGGGCGTGAGCGACCTCGCCAAATACATTATGGTCGAAAATGACGATGCCCGCCGCCAGGTGCTTTCGGATCTGCACTACAACAAACTGCGTGACGGTGATGTGCCGCCGGTCATTATCGGCAACGTACTCGCCAAGAAGCTGAAAGCCAAGATCGGCGACGAAGTGCGCGTCATTTCACCGAGACGGGGCATCGTGGGCGAACACCGCTATGGCCCAAGCCAAATGGATCCGACCGAAAAGCGTTTTCGCATCATTGCCCTTTACGACTCGGGGTTCTACGATTACGACAACCGTTTGCTGATCTGCGACTACAAAGCTTTACAGGACTTTTTTAATCTCGACGACGTCGTGACCGGTGTTGAAGTGCGTGTCAAAGACATCAACAAGACCGGCGGGCTTCGCGACGGGCTCACGCCGGTGCTGAACAACAAGCCGGGGCTCGACCGCTACAAGGTCATCGACTGGCAGGACCTGAACCGGAACCTGTTCACGAGTCTGCACATGCAGAAGATCACGCTGTCGATCATCATGCTGTTTATAGTGATCGTGGCGAGTTTTAATATTGTGGGCACGTTGATCATGATGGTGCTGGACAAGCAGAGAGATATTTCCATCATGAAATCGATGGGCGCGACGGATGGCATGATCATGCGCATGTTCATTTTTCAGGGCATGCTGATCGGCGGCGTCGGCACGGTTTTGGGACTGATCGCCTCCGTCGGCGTGTGCGAAGCGATCCAGGCTTACGATTTTGACCTCGATGCCACGGTTTATTTGATCCACACACTGCCGGTAAAAATGGAACCCGGCGTGTTTGTCACAGTCGGCATAGCAGCCCTGTTCATCAGTTTTTTGGCGACGCTCTACCCGTCGTGGTGGGCGACCCAGCTTCAGCCCGTCGAAGGGATCCGTTACGAATAGTCGCGTGGGCGACAAGCCCGCGCGTTTTTTTGAGTGAACGCGTTCAACCATGTTTGGCATTGGCTTTCCAGAACTCGTATTGGTTGCGATCATCGGCATCGTGGTGCTTGGCCCCGAGCACATGCCACGCGTTGCGCGCAAAGTCGGCGCGCTTGCAGCCAAAATGCGCAGTGCCGCGACGTCACTGAACGACGCCATCGAACGCGACGAATCCCTGTCAGAGCTTCGTCATGAAGTACAAAACACGCGTGAGACATTGAACGAAGCCAAACGCGCCATCGACCCGCTCAACCCAAACCACCTGGCCAAATCGCTGACCGACACGATCGATGCCTCCCAACGTGAGTTCACACAGACCGTGACAGGCAGAACGCCCATCACACAAGCTTCGTCCGTTGGTTCCCAAGACGCCACGGCATCGGTCGATATTCCTCAAGGGTCATCTTCATCACAAGCTCAGTCCAAGACCTCGTCGGATGCGTCACGCAGTCTGGGTGAACAGTTGTTTGCACACCTAGATCATTATTACTCGAAGCGCAGCGCTCAACGCATCGTGGCATTGAGCGACCCGATTCTTGTGTCGACCCCCATAGCCCTCGCCACGTCCAGAATCCGAACGCGGTTAAAAGCGCCTCAACCAACATCCATGTCCAAATGCAGCGTAGTGCTTCGTCCGGCGCGAGAACAGCGTTGCCACGAAATCATTCGCGCGCTTTCCCCTGGCCACGCGGCGCCCGATCAGCGCGCCATCACACTCACCTTGTTCCATGCCTGCGACCATGACTGATAACGAAGAAAAACTCAGTGAAATGCCGGTTCTGGAACACTTTGCCGAACTCCGCAAGCGTCTGACCCGCATTCTCATTGCCTGGGCGGTCGGCGTGATCGTGTGCTTTAACTTTGCGCCGAGTCTCTACAACTGGCTGTCTCAACCGATCCAACAGACGCTCGGCGAAGCGGCTTCGATGATCTTCATCAGTCCGGTCGAACCGTTTTTTGTTTATCTGAAACTGAGTCTGATCGCGGCGATTTTTGGAACATGCCCCTACACGTTCTGGCAGATCTGGCGTTTTATTGCGCCTGGTCTTTATGCGCACGAGAAGCGTGCGTTAGCGCCGCTCGTCCTGGCATCGAGCCTGGTGTTTTTAGGGGGCGCGGCATTCTGCTACTACGTCGTCATGCCGCTCGGCATGGATGCGCTTTTAGGCGCCGGTCAAACCGAGGACTTTTCCGCCGCAGCACAGATCTCGATGCAGTCCTACTACACGCTTGTCACCCGTCTGATGCTTGCTTTTGGCATCGTTTTCGAGATGCCAATCTTCAGTTTGTTTTTGACACGCCTGGGCGTGATCGATCACCCGACTATGCTCCATCACTAGCACGCGAAGCTAGTCATCATTTTCGTCATTGCCGCGATTCTGACGCCGCCAGACGTGATCACTCAAATCTGTCTTGGCCTACCGATGTGTGGTCTTTATGCCATATCAATTCTTCTGTCCTGGATGGTCGAAAAGCGCCAGTCTGTCCATCCTGAGTCGTAGCCGCATTTAATGCATTATTTTCGCGCGGTACGGTTTGGTGGATGAAAAGCGTGACAGCACAGCCTGCTTGCCTTCGTCTTCGCTTCGGCTGAGATTTTGAATTTCTGACCAGCCAAAGCTTCCTGAGCTGAGTTGTAACTGAAAAACACACTTACTGAATGTTTAAGATTTTCAAATTTCCAAGAAGAGTTTATAAGTGTATTTGTTGTTGTGTGTTTTTCAACGGGCACAATTGAGTGTTTTGCAAAAAGCACATGGTTAATTCACTTATACAGGAGAACAAGCAGATGAATTTCAAAAGCTTGACGACAGGTCTCGCCGCGTTTGCAGCGACGACCCTTTTGACAACGGGTATTGCCTTTGCGCAGGATAATGCAGCTGTTCAGGGCGACAGCACCATCACGATTGATGCTGATGATGTTCTTCAGGACCAGACGGTCGAAAAATCAGTCCGCGACAGTTTTTCACGTGCAGATGGTTGGTATCCGAAACTTCATATTGGTGGCACAGCCCAGTTAAACTACAATAAAGACGTGGATGGTGTTGATGATGGTATTGCCTTCACGTTTGGTCTTGTGATCAATGCAGCAGCAGATCGAGTTTGGGATTTTGGTGATTCTGGTAAATTGGAATGGCAGAACAAATTGGACATTGAAGATGCCATGACCAAAACGCCGACGCTCGATGACTTCGTCAAATCGAAAGATAAATTCGACTTTGAAACGAAGCTTCTTTATCGTGTTCCCAATGTTGAATGGCTTGCTCCTTTCCTTTCATTCCGTCTTCAGACCTCGTTATTCCCGAGCAAATACATTTCAGACAAAGACATCACGCTTCGTTATTATGACAAAAACACGGATATCGATGGCAAACTTGACACGCACAATGAAGAGAACCGCACGGGTCTTCTTGGCACGCGTGAATTGGAAGCTCAGGACGGTTATAAACTGACTGATTCGGGGAATCCGCTCGTTTTGACGGAAAAACTCGGTATTATTTTTGACGCGTATCAGAGCACACCGTTCAACGCGTCGTTCCAGGTATCAGTGGCTGGTCAGGAACTCGTTGTGACGGGTGAAGACCAGTACGTAGCGTTCGATGATGACAGCGATGATGCGTATTATGATGTTCGTAAACTCATCAGCACGAACGCCCTCGGTCTCGACTTCACGGCGAAATTCAACGGTGTTCTGGTTGAACGCTTCAACTGGGAAGCGTTTGGTCGCCTCTATTATCCGTTCATCGTCGACGAAGACCACGGCCTTGATGGTGCCGACCTCATCCACGCTGAAATCGGCGCCAAAGTCAGCGTCAAGATCAGCGATTGGGGTTCGTTCGACTACACCCTCGAAGTTAAACGTGATCCGTTCGTTACGACGCTTTGGCAGATTTCTACCAACGTCCTCTTTACTGTCGGCTTCGATATCTTCAAATAAGATAGCCTGAACTTATCTTTGTAAGCATCAGGTCTGATGCCTCATCAAGTTTTAAACATCAAATATTGAGGAATATAAATCTATGAAAATCAGAAATCTTACCACAGGTATCGCCGCTTTCGCAGCGACGACTGCTCTGACAGCCGGCGTAGCCTTCGCTCAGGATAACTCCTTTATTCAAGGTGACAGCACCGTTTCCATCGACGCAGAAGATAACGTCATTAAAGACGCTGATCTCGAAAAGACCGTGAAATCTAACGTTTCGCGTGAACCGGGTTGGTATCCGACCCTTCATATCGGCGGTTCTGCTCAGGCCAACTACAACCATCACGTGGATGGCGTTACCGAAGGTACCGCTTTCACGTTTGGTCTCGAAATCAAAGCTGGTATTGATGGTATCTTCGATGTTAGCGCTGGCAAACTCGAATGGACTAACGGTCTCGATATCGAACATCAACAGACCAAGGCTCCGAACCTTAACCACTTCCAGAAATCCAAAGATAACTTCGATTTCAACACCATGCTGCGTTATCGCGACAACGACCTTGATTGGATCGGTCCTTTTGTCCGCTTCCGTATGCAGACCTCCCTCTTCCCGGGTTACTACACCAACGATTCGGATACCATGATCCGTTACTATCGTTCGGGTTCTGACAGCGATAACAAAGTTTCCGATGAAAATGCTCTCGATGATGGTATGCTGATCGGCGCTGATCTTGCCAACAATGTTCGTGGTAAAACCACGGCTATGAAGGCTCAAGATCAGGTCAAACTCGCTGAATCTGGTAACCCCCTCAAACTCAGCGAATCCATCGGTGCCTTCATCGATCCTTATCAGAGCGATCCGTTCACGGTCTCCTTCCGCGTTGGTGTTGCGGGGCAGCACCAGATCATCACCAATGGTGATAACTACGCTTCATGGGATAGCGACGATGATGACAAGATCACTGTTGACGGTGTTGAATACGAAATCTACGACGTTATCGAGCTTGAAGACGTTAACTCCGTCGGTATCGAAGGCATCGTCGAAATGAAAGGTATTGCCATCGACATGATCAATTGGAACGTCTTCGCCAGCATCTACTATCCGTTCGCAGGCGACTGGGATAAGGATGTCTATGAAGGTGCCGACCTTATCCACTCTGAAATCGGTGGTAAAGTCAGCTTCAAATTCTCCGATTGGGGTTCGCTCGACTGGACGATCGATGCCAAACGTGATCCGTTCGTTACGCTCAAATGGCAGTTCAACACCAACGTTCTGCTCTCGATCGGCTTTGATATCTTCAAATCCTAATCTCATTTTCACCGATCAACTCGGTTGAAATGCTCTAAATAAAGCCCACCGCCAAACGGTGGGCTTTTTTTTCGTTGTTTTTTGATCCAATCATTCGTAAAAGCTAAAATCCATGAACGCGTGCCTCATCGCATGCCTTTTTTAGGACGTTTTAACGATATGAAATTTCATTTCCTGAGTTTAGCCCTCAGCCTGTCTCTCGTAGCGCTCACATCCGTAGCCTGCAATGATCCTCAAACATCTAACACACTCGATGCAAATCAACACGCTGTAGGGTTCACCACACCAACTGAGATTCAACCACCAACACAAGTGGTCAATCATCCAACAGAACAAGAAACAACACTAGTTCCCAGCCCAAATAAAGATCAGGCGCAACCACAAGATCAGGCGCAACCACAAGATCAGGCGCAACCACAAGATCAGGCGCAACCACAAGATCAGGCTCAACCACAAGATCAGGCTCAACCACAAGATCAGGCGCAACCACAAGATCAGGCTCAACCACAAGATCAGGCTCAACCACAAGATCAGGCTCAACCACAAGATCAGGCACAACCACAAGATCAGGCTCAACCACAAGATCAGGCTCAACCACAAGATCAGGCTCAGCCACAAG
>JAZUKH010000172.1:0-6554 GCA_045643185.1 Myxococcota bacterium
AAAAAAAGAAAGCCCATATCAACCGTGCCTGTCAAGCTTTCGGCTCCGAGCCACACGGTTATTCAAGCGCCGGCGTTGCCGGTGCGCGGCTTCCAGCCGCCGATTTTCCATACTGTTTGTGCGTTTCGTTTTGTTTTATGACACGCGCTTCGAACGCTTTGCGTTCATGCGCTCTCTATTAAGATTGCCTTGCCTTGCCCTGCTAAGTCGTAACGAAAAAGGCGGTATCGAGGTCAAAAAACGTGCGCATGAACAGGAGGTTCATGCGCGTAACCACGTTCATCAAAGGCAGACGGCGCGTTTTGACCGGGCTAGAACAGTTCAGACTGAATGTTGCTTCGTTGCGCTGGGTCAAGTCCGAAATATTGATAGGCGCGCGCCGTGGCGACGCGTCCGCGCGGCGTTCGTTGAATGAATCCCTGCTGCAGCAGGTAGGGTTCGTAAACATCTTCGATCGTGTTGGCGTGTTCGCCTGTGACGGCTGCGAGTGTGTCGAGGCCAACCGGTCCGCCTTGGAACGTTTGAATAATGGCCATCAGGTATTTGTGGTCCATTTTGTCCAGGCCTGTTGCGTCGATGCCCAGTTTAAGCAGACTTTCGTCGGCGATGGCGCGCGTGATCGTTTTCATTTTTTTAACCGTGGCAAAGTCGCGGAGACGCAGTAACAACTTGTTGGCGATACGGGGTGTACCGCGCGACCGACGCGCCACTTCGTACAGCGCGTCTTCGTCGATCGCGATGTTCAGCTTTTGCGCCGAGTGACGCACGATGCTGCTCAGGGCGTTTTCATCATAGTAGTCGAGACGGGCCACGTGACCAAATCGGTCGCGCAGCGGGCTCGTCAGCAGGCCGGTGCGCGTCGTCGCACCGATCAGCGTGAACGGTTTAAGGGGCATCTTGATCGAACGTGCCTGTGGACCCGTGCCGATCAAAATATCGAATGAGAAGTCCTCCATGGCCGGATAGAGGTTTTCTTCGATCACAGCGTTCAAACGATGAATCTCGTCGATAAAAAGAACATCGCGTTCATTCAAACTGGTCAGAATGCCGGCCAGATCACCTTTTTTCTGAATGGCCGGGCCCGATGTTGCCTGAATTTCCACGCCCAGTTCGCGTGCACAGATCTGGGCCAGCGTCGTCTTGCCCAAACCAGGCGGTCCGCAAAGCAGAAGGTGGCAAAGCGGGCCACGTCTCAGTTTGGCCGCTTCGACAAAAACACGAATGTTATCCACCTCGGTTTTCTGACCCACATAGTCGTCAAACGTCAAAGGCCTGAGGTTGTCAAGGACGACCGATTCGACCTGGGTCATTCTCTCTGGATCAAGTGTCTCGTTTTCTCGCATGATCTTATGATTTAATCAGAATATTCTTGGCAAATTATTATGACTAGATAATAAAAATATGTATGATTATCGAAAATGATTTCGATTCGGAAGTCATTGTTTCGGTTATTTCATACAACTATATTATCGAAAGATAATAATAAGATAATGAAATCTTACTCATTTATTATGGATAGATAATGAAATCTTATCCATTTATTATGAATTGAGATATTGAAGCAACCAACGGATTTCGTCGGTCAGCGGCAGGCTTTCGCCCGACTGGTCGAGTGCCGAGATGGCGGCATCGATCTCTTTTTCGCTGAATCCTAACGAAACCAGGGCTTCACGAGCATCGGCATGGGCACGTTTGGGCGTCGCCGCCTGTGGGCGCGTGAGCGTCATGGTCGATTCGCCATCCATAAAGGCGCAATTCGCCAGTTTGGATGCGATCTCGATGACGAAAGTCGCGGCTTTCTTTTTGCCGATGCCGCTGACCTGGGCGAGCGAGTTAACGTCGTTTGCATTGCCGATCGCCTGGATCTGTGCGGGCGAATACATGGAGAGGATCGCCAGGGCCAGTTTGGGGCCGAGTTTGCTGATGTCGATCAGCTTGCGGAAAACGAGTCGTTCGTCTTGCGTTTTGAAGCCGTACAACGTGATGGCGTCTTCACGCACCTGCGTCGAGACGTGCAGGGTCAGTTCGTCGTTGACGAGTGTCGTTTCTGCCAGTGGCTGCGTGACCAGTAAACGGTAACCGACTCCGCTTTGACCGGCTTCGACGATGATTTCGCCGTCAACGGCATTGACGTCGACGACTTTTCCGTGAATGTAGGCAATCATACGAACCTCACAACGTGGATGAATGGAATGCGGCGAAAGGTCAAACGGGCGTTAGTCGAGATTCACGATCGGTCCAAAACCGACCTGTCGCAGCCCTTCGTAAAGACCAATGCTGACCGAAGTCGCCAGGTTCAGGCTTCGAATGTGGTCTTTGCGGATCGGAATGGTCACGCAGCCTTCTTCAAACTGCGTTCGGATCTCCTGTGACAGACCGCGTGTTTCCGGCCCAAAGATCAGCGCGTCACCGAGTTTGTACGTAACATCCGTAAACGCACGCGGCGTTTTGGTCGTGAACAGGTGCATCTGGTCAGGGCGGAACAGCTTGACGATCTCGTCGAAGGATTCGTGTATCGTCAAATACACGTTGGGCCAATAATCCAGGCCAGCGCGTTTAAGTTTGGTGTCGTCGAGTTCAAAGGCGATCGGTTTGACCAGGTGAAGGTGCGTGTTCGTGCCTGCGCATAGTCTTGCAATCGTGCCCGTATTGGGCGGAATCTCGGGTTCGACCAAAACGACGTGAAAATGTTTGTCAAGCGCCGTACCCGTTTCAGGTGCGGCAGGATAAGTCTGGATCATAATGTCTACCTCGTAAAAATGTTAAATGATTATGGAAAAGTGATGATAAATTTTGTTTTGCTATAAATGATTATTATTTCTTAGTAATAATCATTGTGATAACGCATGGGGTGATAACAGGCCGGTCAAGGGCAGGTTTTGCGCTTTTGATGGGCACAAAAAAAGCACGTGAGGCCGTTTCTTTTCGTCATTATCTTGCAATGATGCTTGGTTTATTATTTGAAAATGATTATTGTGTAAAATGATTATTTTGTGATGATGAAATGTATTAAATTTGCCTGCATTATATTATGTTGATCATAATAATTGATCAGCCATGGACACGTGCAAATTCTCGAATGAATTGAGCGAGCGTTTCACAGGCGCTGAGTGGCATGGCGTTGAAGAGCGAGGCTCGCAGCCCTCCGGTTTCGCGATGGCCTTTGAGTCCCATCATGCCAGCCTGTTCGGCTTCTTCAACAAACAGCTGGTCGAGACGTGCCTCGTGGGTACGGAATGAGACGTTCATGAGTGAACGGCATTGTGGTTCCCCGACGTGGGTGAAGAAACCGTTCGTCTGGTCAATGGCGTCTCGAACAACGGCGGCTTTTTTGAGGTTGCGTTCGAGCATGCCAGCCAGTCCACCACGCGCTTCGATCCATTGCAGCATTTGGTTGAGCATATAAATTGCGAAGGTCGGAGGCGTGTTGAGCATCGATCTGGCTTCTGCCTGACGGCGATAGTCAAACATGGACGGGTGCATGGCTTCGTCAAGCAGGTCTTTGCGCATGACGACGACGCAGCAACCTGGGATGCCGAGATTTTTTTGGGCAGAGGCAAAAATGACGCCGTGCGCATTCACGTCGATGGGTCGACTAAAGATGTTGCTGCTCATATCGGCCACGAGATATGCCGGCGCGTGTTGAGGCGGCTGCTGCCATTCGGTGCCCATGAAGCTGTTGTTTGCGCAGTAATAGACGTAGCGCGGAGCTTCGCTGTAATGGATCTCGTCGTCATTGGGAATGTGTTCAAACCCAGTGGCGGTGCCATCAAACGCGTAGTGTACGTTGGTGAACATGGCTGCGTCGCGCATGGCATTGCGAGTCCAAAAGCCCGTGTGGATGCAGTCGATGTGGTCGGCTGGGCGGGTCAGGTATTGCGGAAGCTCACAAAATTGGAGCGTGGCACCGCCTTGCATGAACAAAACGATGTAGTCGTCGCTGATTTGGGCGAGCTGTCTAAACTTTTGGATGGTTTCATTCATCAGTGTGTCGAAAAACGACGCGCGATGACTGATTTCGAGAATGCCTGCGCCACATCCTACGTCCATGATGGCATCCTGAGCGCGTTTGAGCACTTCTTCAGGAAGTGTGGCAGGACCAGCTGTAAAATTGATGATTCGCATTAGAGATCCAGCTCGTCAGCTTCTTCAGCGTGTTCCATGATGAACTTAAATCGGGGTTCCGGTGAGGTTCCCATGAGATCTGTGACGACATTTTCGGTGAGTTCCCTGTCATCTTCGGTGACTTGGACGCGCAGCAGATGTCGTGTTGCGGGGTTCAGCGTGGTTTCGTAGAGCGTTTTTGGCATCATTTCGCCCAGACCTTTAAATCGTGAGATCTGGACGTCTTCGATCTTTTTGTGTTCTTTACGCAGGAGGGCGTCTCGTTCTTTTTCGTCGAGGACCCAGAATGTTTTTTTGCCGATATCGACGCGGAACAGCGGCGGCTGGGCGATGTAGACGCATCCGGCATCGATGAGTGGTCTCATTTTTCGATAAAAGAACGTCATGAGCAGCGTCGAAATGTGGTGTCCGTCGCTATCAGCATCGGCGAGGATGATGACTTTCTTGTATCGGATGCGGTCGAGTGAGCAGTCTTTTCCGAGTGAGCAGTTGAGCGCACTGGCGATGGCGCCGAGTTCTTTGTTTTCGAGGACTTTGTCAGACGTGGCTTTTTCGGCATTGAGGACTTTGCCGCGGAGCGGCAGAATAGCCTGTGTGCGTCGGTCGCGTCCCATTTTTGCGGAACCGCCTGCGGAGTCACCTTCGACGAGGAAGAGTTCGCATTCATTCGGGTTGTTCGAGCTGCACGAGGCGAGTTTGTCAGGCAAAGGCATACGTTTGCCGGAACGAGTCTGTTGAGCGACGTTGTTGGCGGCGTCTTTGGCGGCTTTTCGCTTTTTGGCACAGAGAACAGCCTGTGCCGCGATGGCCTGTGCAGCTTTTGGGTTTGCGTTTAAAAAGGCTTCGACCGCGTTTTTGACGGCATTTGAGATCCAAGTGCGAACTTCGGGATTGCCGAGTCGGCCCTTTGTCTGCCCTTGGAACTGCGGATTGCTGATGAACAGGCTGATCGCGCCGTAAAGGCCTTCGCGCGCGTCTTCGGCTGTGATCGTGACGTCTCTGGGCACCTGGTTGTGCATTTCCATGTAGGCGCGGACGGCGCGTTGAATGCCGTCACGGAATGCCAGTTCGTGCGTACCGCCGTCGGGGGTCGGAATGGCGTTCACGAAGCTCTGAATGTGTTCACCTGAACAGTCGCACCAACAGAGTGCTGCCGTATAGCGTCCGTTATCGGGTTCCTCTCGTTCGGTCACGCAGGCTTCGCCGTGAATGAGACTGTTGGAATCCGACTTGGTCATCGTGCTGACCAGGTCTGAGATGCCACCTTTAAAACAGAATGTCTCTTCGGTCTTGTGAACGCAGTCTTTGTAGGTGATCTCGAGCCCGTTGAGCAGATAAGCCTTGATTTCAAGGCGTTCACGGATGACTTCTGTGTCGAATGTGGTCGTTTCGAAGATCTCTGGATCGGGTCTGAAGAAGATTGTGGTGCCAGTCAGACGGCTCGTACCGATGCGTTTGACTTTGTTCTGCGGTTCGCCGCGTGAATAGGCCTGTTCAAAGGCGCCGCCATCGCGTTCTACGTGCACTTTGAAGTCGACGCTCAACGCATTGACGACGCTCGAACCGACGCCGTGCAGACCACCGGATGTCTTGTAGTTGTTCGAATTGAACTTGCCGCCGGCGTGCAACTTGGTCAGGATGACCTGCAAAACGCTCATTTTGGCGACAGGGTGTTCGTCGACGGGGATGCCGCGTCCGTCGTCGCGCACCGTGGCTGAGCAGCCGTCTTCATGAAGCGTTACCCAAATGTGACGAGCATAGCCATTCATGGCTTCGTCGACGGAGTTATCCAGGATTTCCCATAATAAATGATGGAGACCTGTCTTGCCGGTTGAGCCGATGTACATGCCCGGACGCAGTCGAACGGCTTCCAGGCCTTCAAGGATCTCTATGTCTTTTGCTGTATATGATTCGCTCAATCTATATGCCTCCGTGCATGCGGTCAAAACTGGCTTCCCAGCCTGAAAAAAAACGGCAAATCTTGTACTTGCCTTAAAACGAAAAGGCAAGCGGCAAAACAACTGAACAAATGATATAAACAAAATTGGAACAATTGTCCAATAGTTTTGCTTTGGGCATTACCTGGTTTTCAAAATCAAATGGGTTGAAAGGCGTGTACAAACAAAGAAAAAGGCGCGTATGGTCTTGACCATAGCGCCTTTGAGGGCGGCGTATTGAGCGAAGCGAGAAGCCGCCCTGCGGTGGCGTATCCGTTTTACGGATAGCCGCCGCCGTTACTTTTTACGAATGACGAGCAAGGTGGACGTGAGGGCGAGGAATAACAGGATCGCAACGTTCCACCAAGGCGTGGTCGGGGCTTTTTGAGGCGCGACGCTGCAGCTGCTTGCCAGGTCGCGGATGAAGTTGGCGAAGGAGCAGGCGGCGTCGACGTTGCACTGAGGATCGTCGCAGTCGATCAGGCCGTTGTC
>JAZUKH010000173.1:0-2806 GCA_045643185.1 Myxococcota bacterium
GGCCGTGTAGATCGTGCCATTGGGGGCGTCAATGACCTGGCCGTTCAGGATGTCGCGGTAAAGACCGGGTTGAACCGGAATCGCGACTTGGTGAGGCTCGTCGTAGAGCGAAATGGCGCAAATGGCGTTGCTGCGCGCAAAGATGAGGTGTCTTGATTGGACTTCGAGCTGACGATAGTCGCCGTACATGAGGTCGTCGCTGGATTTGCGGCACGCGGCGAGTCGTTTGATGGCGTCAAAGACGGCGTTGGCATTGCTGGCGCAGTCGCTGAGTGTGCCCTGGGCGAGCATGTCGGGATCGACTTGTGGACGAATGGCCAAATCGGCTTCGAACCCCTGGCCCTTTGTGCCTTTTTTGCCACGCTCGCCCGTGTAATAGATCGACGGGATGCCGGGCATCAGAAACATGAGCGCGTAGGCTGAGATCAGGTCGCATTCGCGCTTGAGGACGCTGGCGAGTCGCACGACGTCGTGATTTTCGACAAAACTGTACATCGAAAGGCCGCGGTAGAGGCCGTCGGGACCAAACTGGCGATTCAGGCTGTACGCGATCTCGAAGCAGTTCCAGTCGTTGTGTGACGACCAGATGCCTTTGTAGGCCTCGTAGTTGGTCGTGCCGTCAAACATTTCATGATTGGCCCAGTGGCGGTAGTCGCCGTGGATGACTTCGCCCATGAGGTAGAACTCGGCTTTTTTCTGGTCAACGTGTTGGCGCATGGCGCGAATGAACGATTTGGACAGGCAGTCAGCGGCGTCCAGACGAATGCCGTCGATGTCGAAGCGGTCGATCCACGAGTCGATCGCACCAAACAGATGGGCGCGTGTGTCGTAGTTGTCCAGGTTCAGCTTGACGAGCTGTTCGTGCCCTTCCCAGGTGTCGTAGCGAACGCCATTGGGCGCCGAGGCGTCCTCGTGAAGACCGACGAACCAGTTCCACGCGATCGAGTTGGGGCCGTTTTGGAGCGCCTCGCGGAATCCCCAGAATTCGCGGCCGACGTGGTTGAAAACGCCGTCCAGAATGACGCGAATGCCTTTTTCATGAGCGCGTCCCACGAAGATCGTTAGGTCGTCGTCGGTGCCAAGACGGCGATCGACGTGAAAATAGTCGGTCGTGTCGTAGCCATGTGTGGATGACATAAACACTGGGCCAAGGTAAAGCGCCGTCACGCCAAGATCGACGAGGTAGTCCAAAAGACCGACAAGTCGACGAAGGCCCGTGCCGGTGCTGCCGAGCATGCCAAGCGGGTAAATGTGGTAGAAAACGGCGCGATCGTACCACGCGCGCGTCGCATTGCGAACGGGATTCTCTGACATGGTTTTTTCCCTTTAGAATATTTTATCGTTAATTATCAGTTATAGAATGATTGATCTTGATGAATCAGTTCATGGCGGCATGACCGTGTGGGCGGCGCGCTTGAACGCATGAGGTTCACATGGGATGCTCACTTGAACAGGTATTATAAAATACCTACATGTAGTTGCAAGTAGTTATTTTTGAAACAACTGGGCATAACCGGTCGGAAAATAGTTGTCTGAACAGTCACTTTTGAAGACTTCGTCGAAGAGGATCGGCGCGGGTGCCTGAAATTCAAAGTCCTGGCCTTTCCAGGTGAAGGCGAGCTTTTCAGCATGAAGCAAGTGTCGATGCGGCGTGAATTGTGGGACGTCGAGCTTGTCGAGGTAGTCTTTGTAGAATTGTTCGCCAAAGAAATAGAGTTTGTCGCCGAGTATGGGGGTGCCGGTCAGGGCGAGGTGAACGCGGATCTGGTGCTGACGACCGGTGTGAAGCAGGCAGTGTAGACGGGCAAATTCGCCGTGGACGTCGTCGCAATGCACCTCGGTGTGTGCGTCGAGTGAGCCCATGCCCATGGTCATATTGGGAAGCACACGTCCAGCCAGGCCAAGCGGGATCTCAATATGGTCTTCGGCGCCCTTGTAGTAGCGTCCCCCAGCGTTATAGACGATTGCAACGTATTGTTTGCGGATCTGGTGGGTCAAAAAGGCTTCGCCCAGGGTTTTGCTGACGTCTGGCGTTTTGGCCATGAGGAGCACGCCGGACGTGTCTTTGTCGAGGCGATGCACGACGTAGGGGGCTGCGTTCAGCTGGGTTTCGACATAGCGTGTCACCGTGTTGTGGTAAATGTTCGCGGTCGGATGGACGGCCATGCCGGCGGGCTTGTTAAAGCACCAGAAGTCTGGGTGATCGAAGATAAGCTCGAGCTCGTCGTATTGGGCCACGTCGCCGACCATCGTTTGGGAGATCGACACGACGTCGCCCGGATGCACGCGTAGCGCGGGCTTGGTCTGACGGTAGGGCACGATGCTGACCGCGCCGGCTTTGATGCACATGTTGGCCTGGCTGCGTGTGAATCGGCCCATTTTGAATGCCAGGAACTCGTCCAGGCGCATATTGTCTTCGTTAAGGAGCACTTCGAACTGGCGAATGCGTTTTTCCATGGTTCGTGTTCAAAAAATAATTGGGTCAAAAGCTGAAAAACTGGTGTGCGCGGCACGGCGCGACGGGCGGTTCTGCGCGTTTTGCCTTTTAACAGACTATGCGCCCGGTGGGTTGGGAAAAACGAAAAAATCCGCGCCGGAGCGCGGATTTTTGAGTGCATGGAGCGTTGCGTTACTTGAGCTTGAAGACCGTTTCGACGGTGCCGAAGCGAATCTTGTCGCCGTCGCGCAGGAATTTGCGTTCCGTGCGTTCGTCGTTGATGTATAGGCCGTTTGACGAACCAAAGTCGCGGATCTCATAGCGTTTGCCTTCATCCGTCTTGATGGCGGCGTGCTTACGGGATACGGT
>JAZUKH010000174.1:0-6497 GCA_045643185.1 Myxococcota bacterium
AATGCGCCATCGAACAGGCTGAACGCTTCAAAATGCTCGTCGAAGACGCCAACACAGAATTGCCCGAAACGCCGGAGGCTTAAAACATGGGAGAAAAGCAATACCAGAGCACTGACCTCGGTGCCAAAGACATCGAAAAGATCCACGAACTGCTCGCGCAGGCCAACCCCTACGAGGCGGACGAACTCAAAGCCGCCTGCAAAAACGGCCTGGAAGGCTGGTGGTACGGCACCTACTGCGAGTCCAACCTGCTCGCGGTGGCACATATCGACGAACACGTCGTGCATCTCTACGCGCACGAGAGCGAACCCATGGTGCACCTCGGCATCTCGCTCGCCCGTCAACAGGGCAAACGGGACAGCGGCAAGCAACACCAGATCTTCGGCGCCGACGACGTCGTTTTGGCGTTCTGGCAAGGTTTTGAGCGTTCCGAAAAGACCATCGTCGCCAACATCAAGCTCAACATGTGCCGACTTACCGACATCGCCTGCAAGCAGAACGACGCCTACACCGAGCGACTCGCCAACAAAAAAGACCTGCCTCTCATCGTCGAATTTTTGGGCGAAGCCCTGATCGACGAACTGGGCATGGATCTTCGACGCGTCGGGCGCGACTCGCTCGAGCGCATGTGCGCCGACTGGATCGCCAACGAACGCATCCACATCGGCTTCCACCGCGGAAAACCGGCACTCGTGCTCAAATACAGTGAACAGGAAGGCACCGTGATGATCGACCAGGCCTTCTACCCGGTCGCCATGCGTCGCCCCAAAGTCATGCGAGGCACAATGGCGCGCATTTGCGAAACCCTGCTGCAGAACTACACGACGATCATGTATTACGCCGACTCGACCAAACAGGAACTCGTCGACGCGCTCGCCGAAGTCGGTTATGAGACCATCGGTTGTGCCCGTGTCATGCGTCTGAGATAAGCCATTGAACGATCTAAGTGTTTTTGAAAGCCGTTGGCGAACCGCGTCGCAGCCGACGAAAGACTCACCAAGTCAGCGTCTGCTGGCCATGGGCAGTGAATTTTGCGGCGTGAGGCTGACGCGTGGCCGCGTGTCGGGCTTTGACCTGGGTTCGACGCTCGAAGTCGAAGTGCGTCGCGCCGCGAAAAAGCGCGGCACGATACTTTGCGCCCGGTTTGCGGACTTCAACCAGCTTTCAAAGCTCAACACGGCTTCAGACTATCTCTTTGCAAGCCAGCCCGACGAGGGCCAGCCCAAAACGGCTGCGCCCACAGACGAGGCGCGCTGGAAGAACGACTACGATGCCGAACTGGCTCAGGCCCTGCCAGCATTGCAGTTTCATCGTGCCTGGCACACCTTCGCCGACGTCTTCAAACGCGGTATTTTGGTCGATGGACGCATGACCTGGTTCAACGGCCGCCAGGCTTGGAACGGCGCGGCGCTGCCGTTTGGCTGGTCGGAAGCGAACAACGCCATGTTTTCGCCGCGTCCGCGCATCGACGAAGCGTTTGAGCTCTATGGTTCGGACACGCCCAGTCGACGTTTGCGCGTCGTCCACACGACGCACCGCGTTGACCCGGCGCCCAACCTTGAACCGCTGCTGGACGACGTCGAACGGCTCGCTCGTGCGCCGCTCTGCGCGGTGTCGCGCAACAACATCGACGCCGTCGTCCTTGCGCCCAATGTCGTCATCGAGCTGCTCAACCGCATTTTGCCAGCCTTCGTCGCCGATGCCCATGGCTGTGAAGCGTTTTCACGCTACTTCGCCAAACCGGGCAGCCTCAAGACCGACGTGATCTTTGGCACGGAACTGCGTTTGAGCGACTGCGCCACGCACGCGGCATTCGGTTTTGACCATGCCCCGCTCGATGCACGCGGTCAGCGCACCCAAGACCTCGTTCTTATCGAAGCTGGTCATGCCCGCGACCTCGCCGCCAGCGACCTCGCTGCGACCAACATCAAAAAAGGCGGCAAAAACACCGGTTCCGCCGTGCAGACCGACCTGATCAAAGCCCTCAAGCCCAATGGCCACGCCCTTTTGCCCGACGGCACTTCGAGCGTGTTCTACCCTGTGCTCGAAGCACTCACCCCGGATGCCCTGCCCGACTATCAGCCTGGTTTTACAGCTCAGATCGCCGAACGAACGCTCGTCATCCAGGCGATCCAATTCATTGAGCCGTCCGACTCGTCGCTCGACCCGTTCATTTTTTTGCCCGAAGGCGGCCTGTTATACGAAAACGGCAAGCTTTTTGGCATCACGCCGCCTCAGCGGCTGTCCGTCTCGCTCACCGACCTGTTCATCAAAGCCCGTCCGGCCACAAAATCGTTTGAATATGCCGGTTTTGTGCTCTGCGCCCTTGCTTTTGGGCGCGAAATCCTGTTTTAGGACCGCGTCGAAATCCGACACGGCCAAACGACTATGCAAAGACGAAAATTCCTTCAGATCACCGGCGCGGCCATCGCCGCATTCATGGCCCCCGCGCCCGTCATGGCGCAAAACGCCCAGACGGCCACGCCACAGCCGGCCTCAGCCGCCACGCCCACCCGTCCGCCCATCGAAACGTTGTCCGAAAAGGACGTCACGCTCATCTCGGGCTTCTCGGACGGCCGCGCCTGTACCTACATGAATCAAAAATAACCCCGTCATTCAACGCCGTTTGAACGGCACACCCCTTCATACGATCACCATGTCCCAACGCGAACTCATCATATTAGGCTCTGCCGCCCAGGTCCCGACCCGGGAACGCAACCACAACAGCTATTTTGTGCGCTTCGACCGGGAAGGCTTCCTGTTCGACGCAGGCGACGGCACTCAGCGTCAGATGATCTATTCAGACGTCTCGGCGTCGTGCATCACGCGCATCTGTCTTACGCACTTTCACGGCGACCACTGTCTCGGCATTCCTGGCGTGATCCAGCGCCTGAGCCTCGATAAGGCCACACATCCTGTCGACGCCTATTTTCCGGCAAGCGGCGAGTGTTTCTGGGACGCCTTGGAGCACGCCTCGTTGTTTCAAAGCGTCGTGGATATTCAAAAACACCCGATCGAAGGCGGCGGCATTCTGTTTGAAAACGATGAATTCCGCCTGTCATGCGCGCCGTTGGAGCATCGCGTCGAGTGTTACGGCTACCGTCTCGAAGAAAAGCCCTCGCGCACGCTCAATCCGGAAATGCTCAACAAACTCGGACTTTCGGGCGAAAGTGTCGGCCTCCTCAAGCGTCAAGGCTATTTGGACACGCCCCAGGGCCGCATCAATGTCAACGACGTAAGCGTCGAGCGGCCCGGTCAGATCTTTGCGGACGTCATGGACACGCGTCTGTGCGCCAACGCCTACGAATTGGCCAAAAACGCCGACATTCTGCTCTGTGAAGCGACCTACGCCGACAGCGAAGCCAAACAGGCCCACGAATACATGCACATGACAGCCAAACACGCCGCGATCCTGGCCAAAGAATCCGGTGTCAAGCATCTCGTCCTCGCCCACCTGTCGCAGCGCTACGCCTCACACGCCCCACTACTCGCCGAGGCCCGCGAGATCTTTCCAAACACCACGCTCGTCAAAGACGGCGAACACATTCAGTTCCCAAAACGAACGCGACAGACTTAGCGAGGCGTATCGAGCAAAGCGAGATAGCCGAGCACGCGAGGCGTATTGAGCAAAGCGAAATAGCCGAGCACGCCGGGCGTATTGAGCGAAGCGAAAAGCACGGCGAACACAAAATATTTTTTTGTTTTTATTTTGAGGGGCAAGTAGAAACGCAGCAAGCTGCGTCTCTACCTTCCCCTACGCGGCTATGGGCATGCGCCCATACGCCGCTACCCCTTCGCCTGGCAGGGCCCAAGACCAGGCTGATCAAAAGATCATCAACGTTTATCAACGCGACCCAATCGTGATATGCCCACCAGATGTGCGGGCAAGACCAAATCATAAGGACAGGACCATGGCAGACGAAGGTGCCGGTATTTTTACCAAGACGTTTACAGATGGAACGAAACAATTCGAGATCAGTTATGCGCGCGGCAAACTGAATGGCGTGATGCGTCGCTGGGCTCAGAACGGGCAGCTGATCTTGGAGCGAAACTATGTCGATGACACACTCGAGGGGCGCGCACGTCGCTGGTACGACAATGGTATCCCGCAAGAGGATGCGTTCTATATCGACGACAAGCTCGAAGGCGAATACGTCTCGTATGACAAAGACGGAAAAGTGGCGATGCGCGCCAAATTTCGAGATGGACAACTGGTTAAGGACAGCGTGAAGAACGCTTAGATCGCCTGAGAGGACGAAACATGCGCAAATGGCTCATCTTAGCGTGTTTGGCGGCACTGCTCACAGGCTGTGACGGTCGCCAGGACGAAGACAGCGATTTTTCAATTTTAGCGGATCCGGTGCGTGGTCACGCGCCTTCCAAAGTGTCTTTTTCGATCATCCGAGAGGATGGCAGCAGTCTTGACGGTTGCAAGGCGACCTGGAAATTTGGCGACGACATTATGCTGAGCGGCACGGTCGAAGCGGAGCACAAGTACAAGGCGCCGGGCAACTACGAAGTGGACGTCAAACTGACGTGTAACGGCGAGGAAATGCACGCCACAACGGGGGTCACGGTGTATGATCCGATCGATCTTTCGCTCGCGTCGCTCGAATCCAGGCCACTGAATGTCAGCACAGAAGGCTCGATCGAGTGGTCTGTTCAGGTCATGAATTTGGAAGACAATCCATTACGCGTGCCGACAAACCTCGATTTTTATCTGACACCGGTGGCGGACGACATCCACGCCGCTGGCTCAACGCGCCTTTATCGACACATTTTGAACGAATTTCCGGCAGCGTCAGCGCCCAACAGCACGCAAAAGCTCGAATTTTCGGTGCCTGTGACCAGTTCACTTCGCACGGGTTCATATTACGCCGTGGCCGTGATCAATCCCGACGGCGAAGTCGGCGAAATGAATCTGAGCAACAACCTCGTCACCTACGGCACGCCCATCACGGTACGCAACCAGTCGACCGACGGCGCAGATCTTGAGGCGGTGCGCCTGCAAATGACGCCGGAGATCACGCACATTCTTTCCTCGGCAACGGCCACGTTTGAGGTGCTCAACCAGGGCTCCACGACGGCCGAAGCGATCAGCTACGAGATCTGGATGAGCGCCAAAAATAACGCCGAAGACATGACCGACGCGGTCCTGGTGTCCCAATCGCACCTTGAAGGCAGCGTTTCAGGCGTTCGACAGGCTTATCAGGACATTCTCGTGTCGATCACGCCGCCCGTGACCGAGCCGGGGCTGTATTACTTTTGGCTCGTGCTTGACAGCGACGGCACGATCACAGAACGCAACGAAGACAACAACATCGTGCGCAGTACCGCACCGATCCAGGTGACAGATGACCCCGTGCTGGATGCCGATATCCTCGTTCAAAGCGTGAAATTTACGCCCGAAACGACAGGGCGCGGCAGCACGTTCTCGGTGTCGGTCGACATTTATAATCAGGGGACGCAGCCGACCGGTTCATTTGTCTGCACGGTGTTTTTGTCGTCTGACATGGCTTTGGACGTCAACACCGACCGGATCGTTGGTTCGATCAACGTGGCGGACCTTCACCCGACGACGTCGCTTCAACGTACGACGAGCGTCGAAGTGGATGGCGGCATTGACCTGGGTCAATACTATGTCTACACGTTTTGCGATTCGAGCGGCGTCGTCGCCGAAGCGAATGAAGACAACAACATTCAGCGCAGTGACACGCAGATCACGGTTGTGGGCGACCTTTCGACCGACCTGCTCATCGGTCAGACCTCCAAAGTGACGCCCAACACGCCGGAAGACGGCGACGAAGTGCGCGTCACGCTACAAGTTTGCAACAACGGCACGACTGGGGCCGGTCCGAGCATCGTTTCGTTGGAACGCAACAACCTGTGCGATGGCACCCACAAAGAAGTCGCGCGCCAAACCGTCGACGGGCTCGACGCCAAAACATGCCAGCTCGTCAACCTGACTTTTGCGCAGGTCTGTGACTTCTGGTGCTCCGCATACGACTTCACCGCCGTCGCCGATGCGGCCAAACAGATCAGTGAGACCAACGAAGTCAATAACCGTCTGGAACTTAACAACACGCTCGCAACAAGCGGCGTCAACTGCATCTGTTCATCTGACCGGTTTGAGTCGAACGACGTCATGACCGCCGCAACGACCGCCACTTCCCTGGACGAAGCGCTCACGCTCTGTCCTCGCGACGAAGACTGGTTCCGACTGGATCTCAAAAACAATGACTCGTTCACCGCACACGTGTCGCACGACGCCACGCGCTCGCCGCTCACCTTCGAAATGTGGCGTGACAACACGATGCTGCGACGTGATTTTGGCAGCGACGAACTTTACCTCGAAGGCACCTTGTTGACCAACGTCGACCTGTCGCCCGTCTATCTGCGTGTTTACGGCGAAAATGGTGCCGCCAACCACTATCATTTGACGCTCAATACCAAGGGCATTTCCAACACAGTCGATCTGGCGGCGTCTGACCTGGTCG
>JAZUKH010000175.1:0-26925 GCA_045643185.1 Myxococcota bacterium
GGGTAAATGATCGCATCAAACCTCCGTATGAGTAGCTGTTCAAATCATCATACACCGGATTGATGCGGTCTTTCTTCATTTTATGCATTTGAAACGATAATCTGCCGACTTCCCCCTCCCAAAATTCCCATATCAATCCTCCCAAATTTCGCCAAGAAAACATCCAGATGAAAACACCCATCCCGCTTATTATTCTCACAACCTGCCTGTTTGGCTGTGCCCACGACACGAAGCAACAAGCGCCATTGCCAACGACACCGGTCACAACCGCTGACGAGACGAATGACACCATTCCCGAGCAAGCGACGACCGAAACGGACATGCCCCACCACGAGAGCCTGGAGAAGCCTCAGGAAGAAGAAAAAGGCAGCGAAACGGAACAAAAAATAGACACTGAACATAATATTGAGGCAGAACAAACACCGGAACCAGCCTGCCAACCACCCGCGACAACAGACCCGACGCAACCTTTCTCGATCATCGTTTTGCCAGATACGCAACATTATACTATGACCGAGTCCGGCATTTATCAAAAACAAATGCAATGGATCGTCGATCACCAAAAAAGCGAAAATATACAATTTGTATTACATCTCGGAGATGTTACAAATAATAATATTAACAAACAATGGCAAATTGCATCCGATGCACACAAATTATTAGAGGACGCATGTATTCCTTATGTTGTTTCGACTGGCAATCATGATTATCTAAAAAGTGCCGATGCAAATGACAACTCAAATTTTGGACGTTCGCGATCATTATTCAAATATTATTTTAATCAAAAGCGTTTTTACGACCAACCATGGATCAAACAGATCATAGATGATACAAATATCGTTGCTGAATTTAAAATAGGCGAATTACAATTTCTCGTTGTTGCTATAGAGTACTCGCCGAGAAAAGACATCATGTGTCAACTTGATCAAATAATACAAAAATATCCCAACCACCACGTTATCGTGACGACCCACGCGTTGCTCAAGCGAGGCGCCACAGAAAAGTTCGACCGCTATGCCCCGTCGCACTATGCCATGTTCGTCTCATTTGGCGCAACAGGAAGCGAGACGATCAGTGAACTCATCGACCGCCACAGCAACATTTTTATGGCGATCAGCGGCCACGTCACAGGTTCCGAGCACCGCATGCATTCGCATTTCAAGAATACGCATCAATACGCGGAACTGCTCGTCGACTATCAGGCCGAAGGCCCGTGCCGGGATGAAGCATGTCTGGCCACGAGTTGCGACGATCAAGCCGATGGCGGCAATGGCTGGCTGCACCAGATCACGATCTATCCGAAAGCGGAGCGCCAGAGCGACGGCTCGCTGGCACCCAATGTCTTTGTGAAACCGATCACGGTGTTGGAAAATGACCAGTTTGTGAACCAGAAGCCCGCATTTTACTGTTCTGAAATGTCACCGGCCGAGAATCGGAACTATTACGACGCCGAGCCGACTGGCGCTGACCACACGTATGCCTTTACCTATGATTTTGACGCCGTGGGACCGTATCGATACGATGTTTATGAAAACAATACGAACTTTGGCATTCGCAACATAAACACGCAGAGCGAGGGCCAGCATACGAATGCCCGCGTTGCCGTGGCGCCGGATGGCACATTTGTGAGCGTTTGGACGGATGAACAGAATGGTCAAAAATCGATCCATGCGCGAGGCTTTTGCCGTGGTGGCTGCTCGCAGTGGCCGGAATTTGCGGTCACGGATGGAACGCACGACGCCGATCAGGCCGACATCACGCTCAATGCCCAGAATCAGTCGCTGATCACGTGGCTGGAACATGGTCAGGTGTTTGGCATGCGCGTCAGCGCTACGGGCGAACGACTGGGTGAGGCCATTCAACTCACGCCGGTCAATTTACACGCCCAGACCTACGCCATGCATACCAACGCAGCCGGTGAGACCGTCATCATCTGGCTGGACGACGCACAACGCGTGTTCCACACGCGCCTTTCGGCAAACGATGCACGCACGACGCCAGTGAAGATCGCCCAAAACGCAGCCGCCACGCGTCCCGACGTTGCCGTCGATACCGACGGCAGTTTTGTCGTCAGCTGGACAGAACTCACTGCGGATGGCATGCCTCACGCCATGGCCCGTCTATTTGCTCCAGACGCCTCGCCCGTGGGAGATGCGATCAAGCTGGATGACGCGACCAGCAGTGACCAGGCCGCAGTTGCCATTGCCGCAACGGGCGAACGTCACATCGTCTATGTCGCCGAAAACGACGACGCGCATCCTCTTTTACTCACCACGCTCGACGCACAGGGGCACGTGCTTCGCCAAAACATGGCGGTCACGCCTAACGACGAGTTTGCGCAGCAACCAGACGTGTCAACGACAGGCGATCAGATCGTCATCACGTGGTCTGCGCCCAAAATCGAATCAGGCAACGTTCGCATGGTGCGCGTCCAGAATGGCGTGCTCAAAAATGTTTACAACATCAGCTCGATCCAAGAATCCGAACAGCGACACGCACAAGTTGGCTGCAACGCCACAAACAACTGCGTTTTTGTGTTCGAAGACGACAACGACCGCGACGGCCGTTACCAGATCTTTGCGCGTGGCACGAACTGATTCACTTCGTAAACGGACCAAAGTGACGAAGGTTTTCGGGCAGCTCCGAGACTGGACGCGCGTCGGCCATGCTTTCAAGCCTGGCTTTGCGAATGCGTCGACGACGCACGAGCGCGATCACGAGCGCCACGCCTGCAAACACCGACATGTAAAAAAAGATCGCGTCGCCCGAACCAAGTGACGCCAAAAACGACTTTTTTTGAGCCATGACATCGTGCCAGAGCGCAAACGCGGCGTTGGGTGAGCGATCAAACGCGGCTATGAACGCGTCGTTGAAGGGTTCACCCTGACTCACGCGCGTGATCAACTGGCGAATCGAGTCATCACCAAATGACTTGGCGAGCCACGACGTGAAATGCGCTGACTCTGCGTAAGCCAGTTCGACCGTGGCGCCAGTCTTGCCAAACGCCGCGTCGATCGCGTTCAGATCGAGTAACTGGCCATTCATCGAAGCCTGTGCCAGCGTTTCAGCCCGGTTGATCCCCCAGTCGTCGGTCGTCAACATCGCAAGCCCCTCGTAAAACCAGTGAGGAAAATACGAGTCGCCGGCAACGCGACGCAATGCCACGTGATTGAGTTCGTGCGCCAATGTGCGTTCCGGCTCGATGCGCGTCGTGCCTAACGGCTTCAAACGGATCAAAATCACGTCGTCGCGCAGAATCGACAGACCAGATGCCCATTCGGGCGCACGCCCAGGGGCTTTTTGAGCCTCAAAATACGTGTTCAGGCTGCCAAGCAGATAGATGTGAACGCCTTCCACAGCTTTTTCGGGCAAAAAACGCGCGTTTTTGAGACGCGCCATCGGCGCCGACTTGATGACATCCTGCGCACGGCGTTCGTAGGCCATTTCATAATAGAAGTGCAGTGTTGCAGCATCCTGGTGCTTGAGCCGTGGCACCGCAGGGTGCTTGATCTGTGCCTCGCGCCCCATCCACGCCGCGATCTGATCGTCGCTCAACACGAGCATTTGCGTTTCGGCCAATGCCGTTTGCGCCAATGCACGAGTCGGCTGCACACTTAAAAGGCCGATCAAAATCAGCCCTGTGAGCGCTATGAGTCGAAGGATCACTCGTTTCATTCGTCAAAAAGCACTGACGTGCCCCTCACCAGAGTTGCCACCATAGCAACCTCCTCAAGAATAAACGCTATTTTGCGTTTGACAAGCACCCCACACATCCAGAATACTCAACCGACGAAATGCGCATACAAACCTACACAAGCGCACACATCACCACACATTCACACAATAACCGAATTTTATACGACAAAAATTTGCCAATTATGTATTTCATTAAACAATTCTGTTGAGTCATAAACATGGCGAGTGTAAACTTGCTAAACGTTTTACGCGAAATCACTCGCAATCGGATCAGATGGAGGAATGACGTATGGATGAAGTCGTAGCAGTAGTTCTTGGAGGTGGGCGAGGAAGTCGATTGTTTCCGTTGACGCACGAAAGGGCCAAGCCGGCTGTTCCGCTGTTTGGCAAATATCGTCTGATCGACATCACGCTTTCCAACTGCATCAATTCTGGCATCAATCGCGTTTTTGTTTTAACGCAATTTTTGAGTGCGAGTCTTCACCGTCACATTATGATGACGTACAAATTCGACTCGTTCTCACACGGTTTTGTTGAGATTCTTGCAGCCGAACAGACCGAGAGCGGCCAGGAATGGTTTATGGGCACGGCGGACGCTGTGCGCGCCACGCTTCATCACATTCGTCATTTTGCAAGTCGCGAGACGTTGATTTTGTCGGGCGACCATCTTTATCGTATGGACTACTCCAAAATGGTCCATCACCATCGCGATGTCGAAGCCGGTCTGACGATTGCTTCTTACCTCGTCAACAAGGACGATGCGTCGCGTATGGGTCTGATGCGCATCGCAGACGACGGCACTGTGCTTGAATTTGTCGAAAAGCCCAAAGATCCTGTGGTCATCGAACGTTTCCGCGCTCCCGAATCCATGTGTCGCTCGATCGGGCTCGACCCTGCTGATGGCTGGTACCTTGCCAGTATGGGCATCTACGTCTTCGACAGTGAAGTTCTCAAAGAGAGCCTCCAGACGGACGACAACGACTTCGGCAGTCAAATCATCCCGGGTCTACTTGGCAAAGTTAAGATCTCGTCCTACCTACACCACGGCTATTGGGCCGACATCGGGACGATTCCAGCCTTCTATGAAGCGAACATTCAGGCGACGCAAAGCCAGCCGCCGTTCCCGCTTTACAGCCCGAAACAGCCTATTTTTACGCACATGCGTTCACTCGCCCCGTCGCGCATCATCCGCTCCGCGATTCGCGACAGCCTCGTCGCTGAAGGCACGGACCTGCACGGCGCGATCATATCTGACTCCGTCATCGGCGTCCGCTCCGTCATTCGACCGGGTGCGACCCTTAAAGAAGTCGTCATGATGGGCGCCGACTACTATGAAGAAGAAAATCCCAAAAACATCGATACGTCGGCGCCCAACTACGTGCCCATGGGCATCGGACGCAACGTCACGATGGAACACTGCATCATCGATAAGAACGCCCGTATCGGCGATGGCGTCATCATTCGTCGCCAACCCGAAGGCTCCAACCTCGATGGCGATGGCTACTACGTTCGCGATGGTATCACCGTCATCTCACGCGGTGCGACCATCCCCCCAGGGACGGTTATTTAACATTATATATATGAATTGACGTGATCTGTTCAGCCTCCAACGGCTGAACAGATTTGGGCTTCGGATACCTTCGGTAAGGGGAATTTGTACAAATTTTAAAGCCCCTTCACCCTACGAACAGCCCACGTCTGCATTTATTCATGCGCCACATCTGCGGCGTGTTCCTCAACATGGTCATGGTCTTCCAAGGCATGATCGTGATCGTGATCATGGTCATGGCCTTCTACGATTAGATCCTCGAACACACCTGGACGAGAATTGAGCTTCAGTGTGTACTTGACTGAACCAGGCTGCTGATCCGTCGTTTTCGGATAGCGCAACTGTTTCATGGCGTTGACCAGACACTCATTCAAACGATCTTCGCTGATTGCTGGCTCAAACTCGACTTTATCCACACCACCGTTCGGCAAAACATCGACTTTGACCGACGTAATGATCTTGTAATCAGGGGATTTGACCAAAGCATTTTTGTAGCAGATATCCATCGAGGATTTGGCAAAGAAATAAGCATGGTCGGTATCACGAGCAGACAGGTTGTGTGTACACTCATCGGTATTCATGGACACATCAATGACAGGCGGCGCTTGGAACTTTTCAGCCGTTATATCTTTTTGTAATTCAGCGACAGCAACTTTGCCTTCTTCATTCGTGTAGTCAACACGAGCGGCTATCTCTTTAGCCTGTTCGGCAGTGATCTTTGGACTATCAATATTTTTCGCGGCCGCATCTTCCGGCGCATCCTGAGCCGGCTTTGGTTGTTGGCAGGCACACAGCCAACAAAGAGGGATCAAAATTAATAATTTCTTCATAACTTACCTGATATGATTCTGGGCACTGTCCAAAGCAGTGCAGTGACTAAAAATTCACGCGTTTTGAGCCATCGCGAATGGCCCAAAACGCGACTGAGTCAATCAATATAGGCGATGGACTGCGCTCTGTCATCCATTTTGATGCCCATGCAAATGAAAAGTGCGATAAAATAAGCGTGCGCAATGCGCCGCAAAATGGTTATGAACCACAAAGGGTGATTAAAGATACGATGGAATGGAAGCAGATTCACGAGACGATGGAGAATTTTCTGTGTCCGGCGTTACGCTCGCCGAACACGTTTGCCGTAGCCAGTCGTGCAGTCTATGACGACGCATGGCGAGCCCTGGCAGCAGACTGCATTGGTGATACATGCGGCTATTGTCTCATTTTGGCATTGGACACCTACCGCAACGAGCGATTTTGCGACACGCGCACAGCGTTAAGCCGAGACTTTGGCGATGTTTTTTTGCGCAGTGCGCGCATCACGACCTGTGCCAAACTCGACCAACTTTTCATCGATTACGCCCGCGCCGGACGCAGTCAGGAACTGCGTGCCATTCTGAAGCGGTGTTGGCGCATTTTTGTGCCGATCTCGGAGCTCGACCTGGCCAGTGCGACCCTTGCCTACTGGGAATGGCTCAAAGCAACATGTATCGGCGATGTTCCCGTGACCTACGTGTGCCAAAGCGACGCCCCGTCTGAGCGTCTCACTCACTGGCTCGCTTCGCACGGCGTTGAAGCCGCCTACCTAGCCCAGCCATCTGAAGACGACACGACGTCTGAGACGACGGGCGACGAAGTCGAAGAAGCTCGTCTTCCCAAACTCATTTTGGGCAAACTGGAACGTAGCCGCGACTTTGCTGCCGGCGCCCTGATCTGCGGTGAAAACCTCGACCAGTTGCGCCAGTTTTCGGAAGGCATTCATCGTTGTGGCGGCACGGCACACGCTTATTTTGCGGGAGGCGAACGACGTGGCCGTTTTAGCAAAGACGACACAGGCATTTGCCTCGCCCCATGCGTCGACGACGTCAGCCATTCCACTTGGCGAAAGCTCTTTCACATCACGCCGCATCATCAAGCATGTTTGAAACAAACACGGCACGCCGTATTTCATCACGAATTTGGCGCCGTAGCCTACGACGATGCTACCCTGTTGGCCACGTTGGGCGTTTTGGCCGACGTCGATGACGATCTCGAAACGTTGATGCCCGGGCGCTTTTGGCGAACCGTGTTGGGCGCCTATCTCACGTTTTCGCGCATTGCGATGGGTCTGCCGGTGCCAACGGTCATCGAAACCGGTTGCGCGCGCGCCTTCGGGCAACGCATTCAAAGCCTCGTTGCCTATTGGCTGGAAGCCGGTTGGGTGACGCAACTCTGGAATGGCTGTCTGAGCTTGACCGAAGCCGGGCACCACATTCTGGGCGGATGCAATGACCTGCTGCAACTCGGTGGACAATTCATGCACGCGACCAACGTGTGGTGCGTTACGCCCACGAACGAACGCCTCGGCATTTTGACCGATCTGGTCATGGCCTGGACGCGCAATGACGCGTTTTTAGTGGATGGTCATGCCTATGAACACGTTTTTGGCGAGTATTCAATGGATGGCGTGAATTTAATGAGACCGACGTGTCTCGAAGTGACCAGTGCCTTTGACGACGCCTCGAATGCCATTCTCAGCGGACCTGGCATGCACACGTTGTGGCGCATGCTCCGCGACGGCGCGATCGACACCGCGCTCTGCATCCCTAATGCCCGTGCCCAAAAGGCATTTCATGAAACCACCGAACGTTTTAGCGACGTTCTGGAACACCCTGACGGGTTCATCGAAACGACGGAACACGCATTCCGCTGGTGGACACTGGGCGGCGCCATCCACAACAGCGTGTACGCCACGGCGTTTCAAACGCAAAACGACGTTGCGCGCGTGACGTTCAGTAACGCCAGCATCACAGTTGTGCTCAAACACGGCGCCGACAACAGCGAAAACGCCATTCGACAGCGTCTGAACGACCTTACGCTCAAAATGCAGGCGCCCGACGAAGCCTTCCTGAACGCCTATGCCCAAAACTGGCCATGGATGCGCACGGCGCGCCGTTGGCTCACCCTGCTTGGTGGCCGCTGGCAGCGCGAATACTTGGCGAGCGTGCTACAACGCGCCACCAACCAAGCGTTTGACACGACCGTGCCCATCCGCGAAGTCGACACTTTTCACGCGTTGTTTGAATGTCAGCCCACATCGCTTCCCAACGACACGCTGCCCCCAAGCGACGCCGTTGAACCCAAACCGTGTCCATGTGCCGCCCACGACGAGCCAGCCACACCACCGACTGACGCACAAGCCGGTTACTATCAGCTCAAACCCGGCGACGGCTCACAAATGCACACGCATCTGCCTTGGTCGGTCGTGCGCACCGAAGCTCAGCTGCGTCACGCCATCGACGTCATGCTCAAAGAACCGGTCATCGGGCTCGACACCGAAACCACGCTTTACGACCAGCGATTGTGTCTCGTTCAGATCGGTTGCCGAGCAGAATCCTTCCTCATTGATCCGCTCTGCGTTGATGTGCGGCCGCTCAGTCAGGTGCTGTCCAATCCCAAAATCGTAAAAGTTATCCACAACAAATCTTTTGAAATTCGTGTATTAGGAAAATTGGGCATTTCCATCTACAATATCATCGACACGCTCGTCGTCAGCCGAAATCTTTACGGCCGACAAGTGAAGGGACACAAGCTCAAAGACGTGTGTCTGCGAGAATTCGGATACTCGATGGACAAAGAAAACCAGACCTCGGACTGGTCAAAACGGCCACTTGTCGACGATCAGCTCGAATACGCAGCGCTCGACGCCGAGATCATGATCCACCTCTACTGCCACTTCTTTGGAGCCCCCGACAAACATCCTGTCCACATGGGCGTGTAAAAAAACTAAGTGCTAAAAATGACGCGAGACGCGCCATCACCATACGATATCAACAACCACGTCTATCACGACGAGTAAGGAAAATAATATGCAAGATAACCTGTTAGAACGAAAAGATGCCCATTTGGCACTCTGCCTCAATGCTGAAATGCGAGGCCCGGGTGCCGATCTGTCGAACGTCCATTTGCCCTACGAAGCGGATTTTCCCGTCGATCCCAAAATGCTGAACACGCATGTCACGATCACTGGCAGACCCTTGGTCTTTCCGCTCATCATCGGCTGCATGACAGGTGGCACACCAAACGCTCAGGCCTTCAACAACTGTATTCGCAAGATCGGCATTGAATACGGCATCGGCGTGGGTTTAGGCTCGATGCGCGCTGTTTTGGAAGATCCGTCATTGCTCGACACCTATGGCTGGGGCAGTGCGCCTTGGCTGTTTGGCAACCTGGGCATCAGCGAAGTCATGCGTGGCATGTATTCCCCCAAACAAGTTCGTGCAGCCCTCGAAAACCTCGGCTGTCATGGCTTATACATCCATCTGAACGCGATCCAGGAGTGGGTCCAACCGGATGGCGACCATAGCGTGTGGACCGACCTGACAAAACTGGGTTCGTTCATCAACGAACTCGGTCTGCCTGTGATCGTCAAGGAAGTGGGCAACGGCCTGGGCGGACGCTGCGCCGAGCGCCTTGGTAGCCTGAACCTGGCCGGTCTTGAAACGGCATCACGCGGCGGCACTTCGTGGATCAAGATCGAATCGGCGCGCCGTGCCAATCCATTGAGTGACGCCAACCTGCGCGCGCTCGACGCGATCGGTTACACCTTGCGCGAATCCATTGCGTCCTGTCGACGGGCCATGGGACAACGCACCGTTATCGCTTCAGGCGGCATTGAGGATGCGCTCACCCTCGTCAAATGCCTCGCCCTCGGCGCGGACGCCGTCAGCATCGCACAGCCCGTCTACGCCGCTTTCGCAAATAATGGCTACGAAGGCGTACAGGCTTTCATTGAAGAACTCATCGACGTTTCCAAGATCATTTGGCGAAGTACAGGCGCACACGACCTCAATTCGCTCCGCGCACGATGTCTCTGCGACCTGAACCCATTCCTCCTTCCGACACGTTCCTAAACACACAGAGCAAAAGCCTACCTCGTCACCCAGGTTAATTGACCATGTCTGATTCCATTTACGCTGAAACCACCAAAACACTCGTCATTGGCCATAGAAATCCAGACACCGACTCGATCTGCTCCGCCATTTGTTATGCCAGACTAAAAAATTGCATCACAAACAGTCAGGAATACGAGGCGGTTCGTGCGGATGGCGTCAATCCCGAGACCCAGTTTGTGCTCGATTATTTCGGCGTCGAGGCACCGCGACAGGTCGAAAATATCCGAACTCAGGTCAAAGATATCGAATTTCGCAAGATCTTCGGCGTCAATCGCGGCATTTCCCTCAAAAAAGCCTGGGAACTCATGCAGCAGAATAACGCCGTGACGCTCTCATGCGTCGATGCTGACGGCTTTTTTGAAGGCGTCATCACAATTGGCGACATCACGAAGTCCTACATGAATTTGTACGACAGCAGCATCATTTCAAAAGCCAAGACGCGTTATTCAAATATTTTGGACACGCTCGAAGGCACGCTCGTCATTGGCAACGCCGACGCCTGTTTTGACAAGGGAAAAGTGCTCATCGCCGCAGCCAATCCCGATATGATGGAAAACTACATCGAGAAAAACGACCTCGTTATTCTCGGAAACCGTTATGAATCGCAGCTTTGCGCGATCGAAATGGAAGCGAGCTGCATCATTGTCTGCGATGGCGCCAGCGTCTCACTCACGATCCGAAAACTGGCCACAGAACGCGGCTGCACCGTCATCACGACGCCCCACGACACCTACACGACGGCGCGTCTTATCAATCAGTCCATGCCGATCAGTCACTTTATGACCAAAGAAAACGTCATTTCGTTTACCGAAGACGACTTTTTGGACGACGTGCAGGAAATTATGACCAGCAAACGTCATCGTGACTTTCCCATTCTGGATGCCGATGGCAGATACATCGGCATGATCAGCCGTCGAAACCTGTTAGGCGCCAAAGGCAAAAAGGTCATTCTCGTCGACCACAATGAGAAATCACAGGCGGTGGAAGGCATGGACAGCGCCGACATTCGAGAGATCATTGACCATCACCGACTGGGCACGATCGAGACGATGCAACCCGTGTTTTTCCGCTGTCAACCGCTCGGCTGCACAGCCACGATCATTCGACAGATCTTTCTGGAACAGAATATCGAGATCGACCACGTTACCGCCGGGTTGCTCTGCAGTGCCATTATTTCAGACACCCTGCTGTTTCGCTCGCCGACCTGCACGTCCGTCGACCGAGCCGCAGCCCTCGACCTCGCCAAAATCGCCCAGATCGATATCGAGACCTACGCGCGACAAATGTTTGCCGCAGGCAGCAACCTTAAAGGCAAAACCGACGAAGAGATCTTCTACCAGGATTTCAAACGTTTCACCGTCGGCAAATCCATGTTCTGTATTGGCCAGATCACTTCGCTCGACGCGGACGAACTCGAATCGCTCAAACCACGCATGACTCAATATGCCGAAAAAGCTCGTGATTACCACAAAGTTGACATGATGTTCTTCATGCTGACCAATATCCTGACTGAATCGACCGACCTGATCTGCGTCGGTCCTGGTTCTGAACAACTCGTCTCGTCAGCTTTCCGCATGACCGACGCGGGACGCGAACACCTCGACAACATCGTCAGCCTGCCAGGCGTCGTTTCACGAAAAAAGCAGCTCGCCCCCGTCATCATGATGGCCATTCAGAATTAGGACGCAGCTGCGTTCAAGCGCATGCGTTCTCACATGCATGCGCCACACACGATCGACGCGTTTAAGCCAAATTTTGTATGAGCGTTTTGGCTGCAGTCTGACCGGATGCAATGGCTTCGACGATGGTTGAACCGCCAGTCTTGCAGTCGCCGGCATAAATGAGCCGCGGATCCTCGTCCGGGTTCTGATCCGCACGACTGCCGATGGCGCGAATGATCAGGTCAAAGTATGGCAACGTGATGGTTGAATCGTCGAGCGGCGACCAGGTCGTGCCGTCAAAAAAGTTTCGCCGCACGGACAAGGCGAGCTTGTCACCGATTTTTTCGATCTTGACCGGACTCATCATGCCGTAGAGGTTGATCTTGTGGTCGATCAGCTCGAGGAATTCGACGCTCGACACACGCATGTCGGCAATACGACGGCGTATGAACATCTCGACAGACGTGGCGCCCAAACGCTGTGCCGTCACGGCACAGTCGGCGGCGACATTGCCGCCGCCAATAATGGCAACGTGCCCCGTCGACGGATAAGCCTGCGGATGATACAGGTAATCCATATACGACAAACTATATTCCTCACCCGGGATCTTGAGCGCGACACAGTTGGGTTCGCCGGTCGCCACGATGACAGCGTCAAACGCGTCTGGTCCATTCAACAACGTGCGAGGATCGACCACTTCGTGATCGAGGTGCAACGTGACGAAGCGCGGATCGTGAATGAATGACCAGTCGCGCTCAATGACCTCGTGTGGCAAGCGCTCGTCGGGAATCATGTTGAGCGCACCACCGATCTCGTGTCGCTCCTCAAAAAGTTCGACCGAAAAACCATGGGCAACCAGCACCGACGTGGCTGCCATGCCCGCCGGGCCAGCCCCGACGATCGCGACGCGCTTGTGATTCGATGTGACCGGCGCCGTGTGCACGGGTTCCGTGCGATACTGGTTCAGGATCGTCGCCTGGACGCGCGGAATGTTGATCGGAAAATCAATGCCATGACGCGTACATGCTTTCATACAAAACTTGTTCGGACAGATCAGACCGCACGTTTGACCCATCGGGTTCGTGCGCGTGATCGTCGCAACGGCGTCCGACCACGCTTCATCTTTCGCATATTGTATAAACTCGCGTGGATTGCAATTCACCGGACACGCATTCATACACGGCTGCGATTTGCAATTCAAACAACGTTTAATTTCTTCTTTTAATTGTAATTTCGTTAAATATAATTGTCTGTCCGACATAATTAGTTATCCTGAATTTATTAAATTATATTAAATCAATTGAATGATATTAAATCAATCGGTTTTGGGCCCCGCAGGGAGAAGGGGTAGCGGCGTATTTCGTATTTCCGTAGAGACGTCCGGTCCGGTCGTCTCTACGGAAATACGAAATAGCCGCGTAGGGGGAGACTTCCCCCTCCCGAAAAAAAGTGTCACGTTTAATACAATTTGATCAGCGCATCATAATTTTCGCTCACGCACGTCTGAACCTTAAACGGAATGCGGATCTCATGCGTTCCGAGTTTTGGGTTGAACTCAACGGCGAGTCGCATGAAAATGGTTGAAGAATCAAGCGCCACAGCGTTTTGTGCCCCATCGAGACGCGTGATTTCGGCCAAAACGCCGGTCTGTGGGTCAAACGCCTGATAGGGCGCCGCCGGATGCACCAAAAGCGCCGCTTCATCCGCCCCTGACGGCTCGATCGCGAACGCACTTTTTGTGAGCGCGCTGCGGATCACGCGCACATCCGCACGGCCGGACGCATTGCTCACGTGAAGCCAAAACCAGCCATATCCGCCCGTCAAATTCGCGATCGGCACGTCATTCAACGTGCTGGCGTGCAAATGCTGAGCATAAACGCCATAAAACGGATAATTATAACCGATGCTGTCGTGGGATTCGTTCGCCTCTACGCAGCCGCGCAGCGTCGACGCGCAGACATCCCGGAAAGGCATATCCCGCGTGCCGATACTGCGCGGATCCATGTCGTTATTGTCCGGAACCAGATTGGCGCTCACGACGATGTCATCACCAGACTGCGAGCTCATTTCACCCACGCGCATCGACGATGCAGCCAAACGGTCAAATTCCTGATTCGATGCCATATAAACCTCCTGCTATGATTGCGAAACAGCCATGAAACCATGCAAAGACGCGCTTTTTATCATTATGATGCTTTTTTTTCCAGCAGCCTTTAGGACAAATATCGGTTATAATGTCTGGCCCGCTCTCGCAGGGAGGGCGCGCCACTAAAGGAGTTTTTTTATATGCTGCCCCTCATGAGCTTGCAGAAATTATCCAAAGCGTTTGGCGCCCAAACGCTGTTCGAAGAGCTTTCATTAATGATCTCCGAACGAGAAAAAATAGGCCTGATCGGCCACAATGGCAGTGGCAAATCCACGCTACTCAAGATCATCGCAGGTCTTGAACATTACGACGACGGCAACATCGAATATCACCAGAAGGTGCAAGTCTCGTATCTGCCCCAGATTCCGGCATTTGAGGACGACGACACGCCGCAGACGATCGTCGAAAAGGCGCTGGCGCCGCAACGTGCGCGCATCGAGCGCTATGAAGCCATCTGCGCAGAGCTCGCAGCCAACAACGGCGCAAATATCGACAAACTCAGCCAGGAACAGGACGCGCTACAAGCCGAGATCGACCTGCACGGCGGTTGGGAACTCCAGCACCGCATCACGGGCATCCTTCAAAAACTCAGCCTGCCGCAAGACATTCTGAACAAGAACGTCCACACGCTTTCGGGCGGCCAGCAGCGCCGCGTCGCGCTCGCAAAAGTCCTGCTCGAACAGCCCGACCTGCTTTTGCTCGACGAACCGACCAACCACCTCGACACCATGACCATCGAATGGCTCGAAGCGCTCCTCAAAGACTATCGCGCTGCCATCATCCTCGTCACACACGACCGTGCCTTCCTCGATGCCATCGCCACACGCATCGTCGAATTGCACAAAAATGAACTGCTCTCCTTCCCAGGAAACTACGTCAATTTTGTCGAACAAAAAGCTGCGTTGATCGAACTGCGCAAAAAAGAACAAGAAAAATACGCCAACCTGCTCGTCACAGAACTCGACTGGCTGCGACGCGCACCATGCGCACGCGGCACCAAACAAAAAGCACGCATCGAACGCGTCGCTGAGATCCAGGAAAAAGCCAAAGTCGTCCACGAATCCACGCTGTCCATGCAGTTTTCGACCGACCAAAAGCTCGGAAACATCATCATTCAGGCCGACGGCATCGCCAAAACCTACGATCACCCCATTTTCAGCCCCTTCGACCTCTCGCTTCGAAAAGACGACCGACTCGCCGTCATCGGACCCAACGGTTGCGGCAAATCAACGCTGCTGAACGTCCTCACAAAACGCATCGAACCAGACTCAGGCAGCATCGTCATCGGAAAAAACACCGATATCGCCTACCTCTCCCAGCATCGACAGGAGCTCGACCCAACCAAGACCGTCTACGACGCCATGGGCGACGGCGATTTCGTCTACGTCAACCGACAGCCCGTCCACAAACGCGGCTTCCTGGCCCACTTCCTCTTCGACGTCGCTGAACAGGATAAACTCGTCAGCTCGCTCTCGGGCGGCGAAAAATGCCGACTCCTCTTCGCGCAAATGATGTGCTCAAACGCAAATCTGCTCGTCCTCGACGAACCCACAAACGACCTCGACATCGACTCGCTCCAGACCCTCGAAAACGCCCTGCTCGAGTACAACGGCGCCGTCCTATTCGTCACACACGACCGTTTTCTGATCAACAAAATCGCCACCGCCGTCCTCGCCTATAACCCCGAATCCAACACATTCATTCGATATGGCGGCGATTACGATTTCTATTGCACATGCCGAAAACGCGAACTCGCCCAAATCGAGGCCGAAAAACTCGCCGCAGAAGCCGCTGCGAACAAAAAAAACGCACAGCCAGAACAAAAAATCGTCAAAAATCTCGGAAAACCCAAAAAACTCACCTTCAAAGAGCAAAAAGAACTCGAATCCATCGAAGATGTCATCATGGAAACTGAGATGGAAAAAGAGGCTATCGAAGCTCAGATCGCCGACCCCGAGTCATACAAACTCCCAGGAAAAGCCAAAGAACTCTCCGAAAGTCTTGACGCAATTAATATAAAAATTAGTGATTTATATAATCGTTGGGAATACCTACAACAGGTGCGAGACGGCCTCGTCCTGATCGAAGGATAATTCTTAATTGTTGTTTTTGGGCGGGGGAAGTCTCCCCCTACGCGGCTATTTCGCGTTGCGAAATACGCCGCTACCCCCTCGCCTGGCAGGGCCCAAAACGTTGCTTCAACCCAGATCACGGCGTTTGCTCATCCACCGGGGTCTTCTTTCTTTGATGAGCCTAAAGAGGCTAACCATGTTAAATGACGAAAAAAATGCCAAGATCGATGCCCTCATCGGCAAAGTTACCCAAGCGACCGTGTCGGCGATCCAAAAAGACGTCGTGATCATTAAAATTGACGACCTGGTCGCCTTCATTCGACGCGACGAGCTGAGTGCCCTGCCCGAACTCGAGTCCACGATCGATGTCTATGTCGAAGGCGAAGCCAAAAACGGACTCCTCGCTTGCTCGACGCTCAAAGTTGAGCCAGCAAAAATCCTGAATGAGATCCAACAAGCTTTTCTTGATCACAAAGTCATTCAGGCGACCGTCGTGGGCGTCGAAGAAAACGGACTCATCTGCGACGTTATGCGCATGTATGGCTTTATGCCCAAACGACAGATCGAAGTCTCCAACATCAATGGACCGCTCGAAGCATACATTGGCAAGACCCTGTCGGCACAGATCATCAAATGTTCCAACGATGGCACCGTGATCATCAGCCACCGCGAAGTGATCGAAAAAGACGTCCTCAAAGCACGCGAACAGCTGACGTCCAACCTGGCGCTCGGAAACGTCTACACGGCGACGATCACACAGATCGTTTCATACGGCGCTTTTGCCGATATCGGCGCCGGCGTGGAAGGCCTCATCCATCGCTCGAACCTGAGTTGGAGCAATGCTGACCCCGCTGAAGTCGTGGCTATCGGCGACAAAGTCAAAGTCACCATCACCTCACTCGAAAACGGAAAGATCGGGCTCGATCACAAAGCCCATATCGAAGACACCTGGGCACAAACGGCAGCCAATTACAAGGTCGATGACGTCGTGGAAGGCACCGTCACGTCGCTCACCAACTTCGGCGCTTTCGTCTCGATCGGCGGCAAAGTCGAAGGACTCGTCCACAATACCGAATTATCGTGGGACAACAACATCTCGTCCGCCAACCAGTGCCTCAAGCTCAAAGACAAAGTGCGCGTGCGTATCCTGGCCATCGATAACGACAAGCGAAAACTCAGTCTCAGCCTCAAACGCGCGAGCGAGAATCCCTGGTCAAAAGCCGCTGACACGTACAAGATCGGCAAACGTTGTTCGCTCAGGGTGCTGAACATCGCAGACTTCGGCTTGTTCGTCGACATGGGCGACGGTCTCAAAGGGCTCATTCATCAAAACGACATTTCGTGGCTCGGCGGCAGCGACTTCAAAAAGACTTACAAAGTCGGCGACACCGTGGAATGTCTCGTCCTGTCTTGTGATGCAGAACATGGCAAAGCCTCGTTCGGCATCAAGCAACTCACCGAAGACCCGTGGAACGAGTTTGTCGAAAGCCGCCCGCTCGGCAAAGCGTTCGACGCCGAGATCAAACGCATCGCCAAGTTTGGCGCTTTTGCCCAGATCGAAAATGTCGAAGGGCTCATTCACATCTCGGAACTTGCGGCGCACCGCGTCAAGACCGTGTCGGACGTCGTCAGCGTCGGCGACAAGGTCAAAGTCACCGTCGTGACGATCGACGCCGCCAAACGCCGTCTGGGCCTGTCTATGACCGCTCAGCCGTTTGAAGCCGACGAAACCGACTACAACAACGAACCACCCAAATCAGTTCACGAAAAAACCAACGCTACGCTGGCCGATATTCTGCCCGACGGCCTCAAAAAGTAGCTCATTCGCCATGCCACGACGGCATGGCACACACGCTTTTTTCGCCAAGGAACCGCATCATGGATATCGAAACGCTTTCTTTGTTTGACCGATCCTGCCTCGACTCGGCGGCTCTGCTCGCCAAGGGTGCCTTATCGCGCCACCGCAATCTGCCCATCGGCTGCGTGATCGCCCTCGACGAAAAGATCATCGGTTCGGGTGCCAACACCATCCTGCATCCGAACTACGATCCTGGTCGGCATGCCGAGATCGAAGCCATTCGCTCCGTCGACGTCCAGTTATGGTCGCGCGCCAAAGACATGACGCTCTACACCACCCTAGAACCCTGTATCATGTGTATGACCACGATCGTTCTTTACCAGATCGGACGCGTCGTCTTTGGCGCACGCGACGTGCGCGGCGGTGCGACGTGTTTGTTGCCACACCTGCCAGCCCTCTACCAGGCTGATCAGTTCAAACTCGTCGGTCCGACCGACCCTGAACGCTTCGACAAACTCTACGAACTCGCCCATCACATGCTTTACGAACCCGACAAGCGCTAGCGGCCCCCTGCGCGCCGCAGGCCCAGGCCTGCTTAAAACCAAAATGCTCAAGGATCAACGAATCCAAAACATAATTGTGATCCCCAAGTGAGCTGTAACAGCAGGTTGGTACAAGCACACCGTGCGTGTTTACACACGCCTTCCCCCTGTGGTATAATGGACGCTCCAGGAGGAATGCATGTCAAAAATATGGATTGTTGACGACGAAAAAAACCTACTAAAAATGACCGAGATCATGCTGATGCGTGCCGGTCATGAAGTCGAAGGTTTCTATAGTGGACTGGCGGCGATCGAAGCGATCGCGCGCGCAGGAAAAGGTGGTGCGGCACTCGACGTGGACGTGATCCTGACGGATCTTCAGCTGACAGACACAACAGGCTTGGAAGTTCTGAAAGCCGCCAAAATGATGGATGCGAGTACCCAGGTCATTTTGATGACTGCCTATGCCTCGACCCAGACAGCGGTCGAAGCCATGAAAGACGGCGCCTTCAACTATATTGAAAAGCCTTTTAAACAGGACAAACTGCTCGAACTGATTCGCGGCGCTGCGTGGCAACGAGAAGTCATGCGCGAAAAACGCGTGCTGCAGACGCGCAACAATGCCCAGGCTGTGCTTTCAAACTTCATCGCGCTTTCCCCACAAATGAAAGACGTGATCGACATGATCACGCGCGTCGCGCCAACACGGGCGAACATCCTGATCACGGGCGAATCGGGTACAGGTAAGGAAGTCGTGGCGAGGGCGATCCATAAGTTGAGTTCTGTGGCTGACAAGCCTTTCGTGCCCGTCAACTGCGGTGCTATTCCGGAAACGCTGCTGGAAAGCGAGTTTTTTGGCTACGTCCGCGGCGCCTTTACCGGCGCTAATCGCGACAAAACCGGTTATTTTGCGGCGGCAAATGGCGGCACACTCTTTCTCGATGAGATCGGCGAACTACCCTTGCCAATGCAGGTCAAATTGTTGCGTGCAATTCAGGAACGTAAGATCCAACGCATCGGTGAAACAACAGAACATAGCGTCGATGTCAGAATCATTGCAGCAACAAACCGTAATTTGCGCGATGAAGTGGCTGAAAAACGTTTTCGAGAAGATCTGTTTTTCAGGTTAAAAGTCATTCAGATCGCTATTCCGCCTTTACGCGAACGACGTGAAGATATTCCGGCACTCGTCCACTATTTTATTAAGAAATACAACGAGGAACTGGGGCAAACGATCCGTGGCATTGAGGAAGAAGCACTCGCTTGTCTGAATGTCTATCCGTTCAGCGGCAACGTGCGTGAACTGGAAAACATCATTCAAGGCGCCATGACCCTCGAAATGAGCGATCAGATCACAATGGCTTCACTGCCGCCAGAAGTGATCGGAGCCGCAAACAACGCCAGTTCCGCAAACAAACTGCTCGCCATGTGCGGCATCTATGAAGACGAAGATCTTTCCACCGAGATCCCCATCGACGCTGTGCTGGAAAATACAAGTATGGCACGCCGACTCGTCACCCTCGGCGAAGGCGTTGAACTCGAGAATTACGTCGAAAATGTCGAACGTGACCTCATCGAACAGTCCCTTGAAAAAACACATGGCAATGTCACCAAGGCTGCTGATCTGTTACACATTACATTCAGAAGCCTGCGTTATAAATTAAAAAAATATGGGATCGCGGCCGACAAAACCGATGACACGTAAGAAATAGATTGACGTTTGTCTGCGTTCTCATTAAGTATCGCGCCGACCGGCGAAGGCGCGAGGAAACGAGACGTGCCATGGCACGACTCGCCGAGCAAATGCCGGACACACATGGAACGTCGCGCCAAACGAAAGTCAGTCCGAGGCGCGAACGGTAACAAAGCCGTTTTCTTCCAAAGCAAGATATCTTAATAAAACAAATAAATTAACAGGCCAGTTAATAAAATATGAAGAAATTAGTTATTACCTTTCTTTTTTGTGGCTTGACCGCCATCGGGTGTGAAGCCGGGGTCGGCGACAAATGCGAGACCTCAAACGAATGCCCAACCGGTACCATCTGCGATACCGACTCTCCGTCCGGCTACTGCCTCGCCTATGGCTGCGAATCCAATGAGGAATGCCCTGAAGACGCAGTTTGCGTCGAGTTCGCACCTGACATCACCTATTGCCTCAAAAAATGCAAATCTAACGATGACTGTCGAAAGAAATACGTCTGTCGAAACGACATTGGTGACCAGAAATTCTGTTATGTCGCTCCCGACGGCGTTTATGGCCGAAACGAAGAAAACAAAGTCGAGTTTAATCAATAAATGAGTGGACAAGTGCAACGCCACCGTCTGACAGTTACGAGTTTTCTACGACCTGTGACGTTGCACGCCGCCCAGTTTATCGGCCCAATTTTCGGGAAAATGGGCATAATAATCTACCTGGCTGCCGCGTTTTCTCAAATAACGATCCAGTAGATTCAACGACACCGAGGGAAGACCGACGACGAACAAATACAAAGGTCCAAGCATACGCGACTGCTTTCGATGTCCTAATTCATGTTGCAGATCAACTTGGCTGGACCCAACTTCTAAAAAAACAAACTCGCCCAAGCAAACGCCGTTAAATATCTTGCCGCGATAAACGCAACCTTCCCGTGTTAAAGGCGTTCTTTTAACTTTTAAATAACAAAGATAAGCAAGTGCGACGAGCGTTTGCGGAGCTTCCCAAATCAACCAAAACCATGTGCCTCGCATCGTCATCACCTCATTTTGTTTTGTTTCGACATAGTTAATGTGAATATTCAATCGGCGTGAAGCCGATTGTATAGAATCTAAATAATGTTTTATTTTATAGAAATTTTCAAATAATACAATAACAAACTCATGTTACAGCTCAGTCAAGGATGCTTTGTCTGGACAATGCTCAAGAATCAACGCAATCTAAAACTTAATTGTGATCCACGAGTGAGTAATAACAAATTAATAGATATTATAATATATAATATAACACGTTTATATAAAATATCTTTCGTTATTTAGTTCAAACGTTGATTTATTATCATGTGTTGAGCAATAAAGACGAATTTGAAACATCATGAAGCTCGTCCGCCCACCACCGTTTGAGGTAAAAAAAGTGGGCGAACGAACTTCATGAGTGATGTCTAGAATTACTTGGCAGATCTTCTACGACGGATCAAACCGGCGAAGAGACCAAGCGTAAGCAGGAGGGCACCAAACTGCGAACCGGAGCGATGCAGCGTACCCGCAGAACAGCTGCTGTAGTTCGCATCCGAGGGGCAATCGGAGTCGTCGCTGTCGATCCAACCATCGCGGTCATTATCGATACCGTCGTCACAGATCTCACCAACGGGCGCGCTGCTCTGGCAGGCATCCGTGTACTTGCAGGCGCTATCGGCGCAATCGGTATAACCATTTTTGTCATCGTCGATGCCGTTGCCGCAGATCTCTTTCTTGACATCGCCGCCCGTGTGCGAACCGCCTTTGCAGGCATCCGTATCGGCGCAGGCCGAGTCTTTGCAATCGGTGTAACCATTGCGGTCATCGTCGATGCCATTGCCACAGATCTCGACGACCGGGGCAACGTAGCAACCCGCGTAGTCGTCACAAGCCGGATCATCGCAGTCGATCAGGCCATTGCGGTCATCGTCTTTGCCATTACCACAGATCTCAACGCGGTTACAGGAAGCGTCGTTGCGGCAGGCCGCATCGTCGCAGTCGATCAAGCCGTTTTTGTCGTCGTCCTTGCCATTGCCACAGATCTCAACAACAGGTGCACTGTAGCAATACGAATCGTATTTACAGGCCGGGTCATTGCAGTCGGCAAGGCCGTTGAGGTCGTCGTCGATGCCGTTATCACAGATCTCGTCGACAGGAATGTAGCACGCGGGATCATCAATGCAGTCGGCATCATTGCAGTCAGTATAACCATTGAGGTTATCATCGATACCATTGTTGCAGATCTCACGCACGCAGTAGATGGAGTTGGCGCAATCGGCATCCGCGCAGTCTTTCTTACCGTCACGGTCGTTGTCTTTGCCGTCGTTGCAGATCTCGGCCGGCACGCAGGCAGACGTATCGATCTTGCAGTCAGCCGTACAGAGCAACTTGCCGCTGCTGTATTCGCGGCTGTAATCGGCACAGGCCGTCAAGTTGCTGAGGAAGTCGTTGCCATCGCAAACTTCATTATTATTGACGATGCCGTCGCCGCAACGTTTGATGCAGGCCGGGAAGGTGGAGCAATCGGAGTCAGCGCAATCCACTTTGCCATCGCCGTCGTTGTCTTTGCCATCATCGCAGTATTCGACCTTGATGCCGTAGCACTGAGCATACCAGTTGCAATCCTGATCCTGAAGGTCGACCAGTCCATCGCCATCGTTATCGATGTTGTCATCGCAATCTTCGTAGGCAAGGTTGCTGAAAACTTCAGGCGCTTTGGACTTCATCCAGTCATAGAAATCCCAAACGGCGGTGCTGACGCCGTATTGCGTACAATACTGATCGCCGTAGGAGGTAACACCCGCGACATATTCGACACCGTTACGTTTCACGAAAGCAGGACCGCCGGAGTCACCCGAGCAAGGACCACCTTCTTCCTGAACATAGAAAAGCGTGCCGTAATCGGTATAAACTTCTTCTTTGTACGAGCTGTAACCATACCAGGAACTCGCGCTGATGTAGGTGCCCGTCGCGCAGCTGGACGTCGATCTCGTGTTGTTCGCGGCGCCGCAATACGTATCCAGCGACGACGTGATCTTCATCTTGGTGCCATAAGCATCACGTTCCGTCACACCAAAACCAGAAAATTCGACCGAAGGATTACACGCATTGATCTCGTTCTGATTGATCGCCATTTCAGGCGGAAGCGGAAGGATCGGTTTCGCTTTCGACGAAGGCACTGCCGTCGCCAATTTCAAAAGCGTGATATCGTTGTAGCATGAACCATCCGGCTTCGTCGTGTATTTCTCATGCTCATAGACCGCGCTGACTTTGTAGTTCGTCAACGAAGACATCGTATTGCCAATACCAACTTTGATGTTCTTACGCTGCGTAGACGTCAGCTCATCAACACAGTGACCAGCCGTCAAGACCCATTGCGGATGGATCAACGTACCAGAACACAAACTATCGCCAAGATCAATAAAGACAACGGCATTATGCGCCGTCGTCGTATCCTTGGCACCATAAAAAATCTCATGACGCGTCGTATTCAGTTCCGAATTATCCATCGAATCTGAGCAGCCCACCAAAAGGGATGCAGCCAGAGCGGCCAAAACATAAATTTTCTTGTTCATTATTCGCTTCCTGTTGAGAGGATAGGTTACTTCATTCAAAGCTATGCTTCGAACAACGGCAACGGATATTGGACTTTTCACTTTACCTTGTCAATTATTTATTCCCTTGATCAGACGACACATTCCTATACAATTGGATAAATTGAATTTTGAACATCAAATCATTCATATTTCTAATTAAATAAGGAAATTCATCTTATTCAACGAATGAAATTATTATTTTTTTGACTATGAGGGGGAAGTCTCCCCCTACGCGGCTATTTCGCGGCAAAATCGTTTCCATGTCGATTCGCAGCATGCTACGAATCGACATGGAAACGTCGCCAACGAAATACGCCGCTACCCCTTCGCCTGGCAGGGGCCTTCACCGGGTGGTATGTATCACGTCACGAAATATAAAAATGACAAAGCCATGTTCTGCAGAATTTGCAGAACATGGCGAAGAAAATTCAACGCATAACGAGCGGCGTCGAAGAAACAGGAAAAATAACGCCGCTCAAGGCAGATACAAACTTATTTGGACGGATCCAGAACGCGGCCAACGAAGAGCGGCGTCTTTGAGTTGTTTTCGTAAACCACGAAAACAAATGGTCGATTCAACACGAAGTTGACCGGCAAGTCGTCGTCCGCGCTCTTCGCATCCATAACAACGGCAGTTGCGGCTGCGGCTTCCACGCCATTTTCGTCCACGCCAATAAACGATTTATGCACGACATCGCCGATAAAAAGCGAGTTGCTGCCCTGAGTCATGCCGCTAAAATCGGCACTGACGTCATCAAACGCTTGTTTCATACCGAGCGCTTGAAGCGGCTCCCTCAACCCCACCGACGTTTCAAACTGGAATTTCGGAATCACGGCTATGATGCTTCTCGAAGACAAGTCGTTGATGATGCGCAGCATCGATTCGCCATTCGCATTGGCCACAAATGCCTCAATGTCATTCGGCAAAATGAACATCATGCGGAAATTGCCGCCACGCAGACTGATACTGACAGCTTCATAGTCATCCGTCTTGTTATAGGGCCAATGACGACTTCCAGCAATTGAATCCACTTCCACCGTCGAATCAGCACTCACCGCGAACTGAAGCTTCTCGTCGTAGACGTTGAACTGGTCATTCCAGGGCGCCTTGAAATAAATGGCATTCGTCAAAACATTCCGCGTCATCACGCTAATACTGCCTTTAGGGATCAGCTCTTTAATGCGGTCATGCGTGTCTTTTGCGACGGCATCATTAATATATTTACGCGCAGCTTCCGGATCCGCAGAAAAATTCATTTCGGTCACGCCAGAGTCATAATTCGAAGCCAAAAGATCGAGCCAAGACTCACTCCATTGGTATTCCGGCGCCAGATATAGATCATTATTAATGTTGATATCGACCGCGTCCAGTTGCTCATAATTGTTTTCGACTGCATCCATGCGGCCAGCAAGGACAAGTTCATTTAGCTTGTTCAACGCGCTGTGCGTATTTTCATCAAAGTGAAGCGCAGCCGTCATTTCAGCCGCCGTCTCGTTTCTGGCACCAGCCCAGGCCATCGCCAATGCCGACTGAATGCTGAGCGTCGAGATCATCGCATTCTGCTTTTCGATCTGAGCCGAGGATTTGCGAAGAATGTCAAAGTTCAGGTCATATTGTCCCTCAACGAATTGATTCAAGTTCTCGCTGTCAATCGACGATTTCTTATATTGAAGGGATGATTTGACGACATTAATTTTCAGTTCTTCAGCTTTAGCAGGCTTATGGTCATCGTCGGCCTCATGGTTGATCTCACCGTTAACATCATCTCTATCCTTAACATCGCTCACGCCATCATCGCTGCTGCACGCATTAAAAGAAAGAGCCATCAGGCTAGCCAACATGGTCGAAAGAACGATTTTCTTTAACATAACTATATCCCTTTACGAATCCACCATATCACGACGCCCAACGCAATATGGCGCATGACTGCTAAAAAAGTTCCATGTCGTGTCTCCCAAAACGCGACATGGAACATGACAGTCAAAAAGCTCCATGTCGCGACTTTGGCAACACGACATGGAACATGGCTGTCAAACAAACCCCAAGTCGCGACCTCCAAACGCGACATGGAATTTTCCCCATTCATGTCGCCAAAATAGCGACACGTCCTATTCAGCCTACCCGTAACGGGCAGGTGAGTGCTCTTATAGCCGTTTATTTTGCTGTGACAATATGAAATCTTTGTCAAAATAATATGACATTTTTGTCACTGATTCGGTTACAGCTCAGTTAAGGATCACAATGTGTTTTATTTTGTTCGTTTATTCTTGAACATTTTGTTTTGGAGCAGCGCGTGTTTTGCTCTAACGCGTGATGTCGGGCGTCTGTGCCTGCGTGGCACAAAGTGCTTTGAGCAGCCCGTGTCTGGCACCGCGCGTGGTGACGTAGATCGGCGCGTCGGTAAGCTGGGTGATCGCGCGCACGAACAGTTCACCCATCACAGCCTTGGGTGAGCTGTCGGGCCGAGTGCCGCCAAGACGAAGCGGCTGGCTTTCGATGCCCAGGGCGTCGAATGGCGCTGACTCGCCCGTGAGCAGCTCGTGTGCATACGCGTGTACGGTGCTGCCGCCCAACACGACGAGTTCGGGCGCGTGTACACGAATGGCGTCGGCAACGGCGTCCAGACGCCCGTCAAACACGTTGTTCTGGCCTTCACGCGTTTCGCGTAACAAGGTATTGATGCCGAAATCGAGACTTGTGCTCATCACCACGTTGCCCGACGCGTCGATGCACGAAAACTCAGTCGAATTGCCGCCCAGGTCGGCAAAAACGGCACGTTTTTGCCGATTCGCCAGCATGACCGGTGAATCCATGACGCCGTCATGCTCATACGCGGCTTCCTGCTCACCGCTGAGAATGTGCAACGGCCAACCGAATCGTTGCAGAAAAGCCGTTTTGACGGCGTCTTGATTCGTTGCCTTACGAAGGGCGGCCGTGCCGAAACAAAAGACGTCGAGTGGCTGTATCGCGCGCTGTTGCGCCTGTTTGACAGCGTCATGCCATATCGCCTCGACGCTCGTTTCGAGTGCTTTTATGCCCGCTTCGCTCAGCGCGCCAGCGGCGTCAAGGTGATTGCCAAGTTCAGCATCAAAACGCAGTCCTGCAAATTCGTCCTTCGTCGAACGGTCAAGCAGCGTGCCCTTGATGGAGCGCGAACCAATGTCGATCACAAGTAATGAAGTCATTTGCAGGCCATCGGTGTGCGGTTCCAGAACCTGGGGGGCGC
>JAZUKH010000176.1:0-8262 GCA_045643185.1 Myxococcota bacterium
GACTGGCACAACATCGTCGTCTTCGGCAAACAGGCTGAAAACTGCGGCCGATACCTGAAAAAAGGTTCGCTCATCTACGTCGAAGGCCGTATCTCCTACGACAAATACAACGACAAAGACGGCCAGGTCCGCTACACCACACGCATCATCGCCAACTCCATTCAGTTCCTCGATACCAAGAACAGCAATGGCGGCAACTATGATCAGTCGTATGACCAGCGCTCAAACTACGAACCGCGTCCAAGCTACGAACAGCGTCCGAGCTATAACAATGCCCCGGCGCCTGCCTCGGCGCCCCAGGGCGAGTCCTTCGCTGGCGACGCCGGATTCTCCGACGAAGAGATCCCGTTCTAAGCCAGAGATCGAGCAGGCATTTGACCGCGCTAAACCAAAACTGAACAAGTTTTGATTCAGCGCGGTTTTTTTGTTTTTTAGATCTAACTGTTAGCAAAACCACATTATCCGACACTCAACCACACTAACCCACAAAAAATGCGTGAACGCTTGAATTGACAAGCATTTCACGAAAAGAATGGTTGAATTTTTACCGTCTAAACTGATAGGCTAGGTGCGCCGATTTGGCTTCGGCATTTTAATTTCATTTTGATAAGGAGAAGTGTGTATGACTATGCTCAAAATCGGACCTGACAAACACGGCAACGTAGCGCTTTGCGAAAACGGTAAGGTTGTCTATTACGGTGCGGCTTCGGCTGCTCCGAGCGTGACCGTCGACGAAAGCCTCGATGCCGATAATGCAGAAATTCTTCCTGGCTGGGTATGCGCACATACACACATGTATAGCGCCCTCTGCCCCTACGGCATGCCCGCACCTAAAAATGCGCCGCAGAACTTCACCCAGATCCTCGAACGTGTCTGGTGGCGTCTTGACCGCGCGATCGACAAAGACATCCTTCGTGCTTCAGCGCGCGTCTACACGGCTGAATGCCTCCTTCAGGGCACGACGTCCATCGTAGACCACCATGAATCCCCCGACTTCATCGAAGGTTCCCTCGATGTCCTCGCCGATGCCCTCGACGAATTCGGTGCCCGCGGTATTCTCTGCTATGGCGCGACCGACCGTAACTACGGCAAAAACGAAGGCAAACGCGGCATCGACGAATGCGTCCGCTTTGTCAAAGAAAACAAACGCCCGCTCGTCAAAGGCACCATGGGCCTCCACGCACAGTTCACCTGCTCCGACGAAACTGTGAAATACTGCGGTGAAAAAGCACGCGAGACCGGCGTCGGAATTCAGGTGCACGTGGCAGAAGGCGCAGCTGACGTTGATGACGCCATTTCACGTGGTTACACCTCCGCGTTCGACCGCCTCGAAAAACTCGGCTGCATCGTCCCCAACTCCATCTATATTCACTGCATCCACATGTCGTCCGCAGAAACCAAACGCGGCGCCGATCTCGGTCTCTGGTACGTCCAGAATCCCCGTTCAAACAACGGCAACAACGTCGGCTGGCCCTACAACCTCCGTTATGCCCAGAAAGTTGCTCTCGGCGTCGATGGCTGGTCGGGCGATATGATCGTTGAACGTGATGCAGGCCGTGAACTCGCTGTCAAAAATGGCGACGATCCCATTAACATCGACCACCGCCTCTACAGCGGCTGGCGCATGATGAGTGACTTCTTCGACGCCGAATTCGGCCCCCTCAACCCCGCTGACGGCAAACGCGCGACCAGATCCTCTGTCGCAGACCTCCGCATCGTCGATGACAAGGGCGTCAAGCACACGGTCGTCGATGGCAAAGTCGTCGTCCGTGACAGAAAACTCGTTCACGGCGATATCGACCAGATCAGAAAAGAAGCTCAGGAACAGGCCAATCGTCTTTGGGAACGTATGGTCAAATATCCTGAAGACTACACCTACGGCTACGATCTCTAATCGATCATTCAAGTAAATATTGCTCTTGTTTCACGCCCTATGCCCTTCAGGTCATAGGGCGCACCATCTTTTATGCGTTGCGGTCATTTCTGGGAACCGCAACCCTTCTTCTCAACCCAGAGTAAGGACAAATCATGGAAAAAATTCTCGAAAGACTCGGTCTCACCACAAAAGTTGCCAACGAAGCCACCGTCGCCGACACGGTCGCCCGCTTCAAAGAACAGAAGATCTCCCTCCCGACCTTTGAACAGCTCGCCGATCCTTCCAAAATCCCCGCTGACATCATCGAAAAACTCAAAAACGTCGATCCCGATGCTGCAGATCCCCTCAACCTCTATCGCGTTCACTGGTACAATGCGCCTGATCGCAAGGGCTTCGTTGAGGTTCCTGTTCATCTCGTCCTTACCAAAGAAGTCACCGGCATCGACACGCCCATCATCACCATGGTCGGCTGCCTTGCCCCGATGATCGGCTCCCACAAAGTCCTCGCGGCTTATGCCTGCCTCGCGCCCCGCGTCATCCTCGGTGCCTTCAACCCCACAAAACACCGCGCCATTTGGCCGTCCACCGGTAACTACTGCCGTGGCGGTGTCGCCATCTCCCGCCTCATGAATTGCCGCGGCGTGGCGATCCTGCCCGAACGTATGAGCGAAGAACGCTTCAACTGGCTCCGTAAATGGACCGTCAACCCCAAAGAAGACATCATCGCCACGTACGGCTGCGAATCCAACGTCAAAGAGATCTACGACAAATGCAACGAACTCGCGAAAGATCCGACGAACTTCGTCCTCAATCAGTTCGCTGAATTCAACAACCACCTCGCCCACTACTACTGCACCGGTCACGCGCTCGAAACCGTTTTCAACAGCTACGCCAAAAACCACAAAGGCGCGAAACTTCGTGCCTTCGTGTCCGCCACGGGTTCGGCTGGCACCATCGGCGCAGGCGACTACCTCAAAGACAAATTCGGTTCAAAGACCGTGGCTGTCGAAGCCCTCGAATGCCCGACGCTCCTCGCAAACGGCTTTGGTGATCACAACATCCAGGGCATCGGCGACAAACACGTACCGCTCATCCACAACGTGATGAACACAGACTACGTCCTCGCCCTCTCCGACAAGTGCTCCGACCACACCTACGCGCTCTACAACACCGAAGCTGGCCGCAAATACCTCATCGAACGCCGCGGCGTGAAACCCGAACTCGTCGAATGCTTCAAATACCTTGGCCTCTCCTCCATCGCCAACATCCTTAGCGCGATCAAGATGGCTAAGTTCATGAAACTCGGCAAAGACGACGTCGTCATGACTGTCGCCACCGACGGCGCCATCATGTACGGTTCCGAAAAAGAACTCTGCATCAAACGCGACTATGACGGTAAATTCGACGAAATCGACGCCGCCGAAACGTTTGGCCAGATGACCCTCGGCCTCAACACCGACCACATCACCGAAATGACCCAGGCTGACCGCGAACGCGTCTTCAACCTCGGCTACTTCACCTGGTGCGAACAGCAGGGCATCGATATCGAAGCCTTCGTCGCACGCAAAGACCAGACCTTCTGGCAGACCATGCGTTCATATGTCCCTGAATGGGATAAGATGATCGTTGACTTCAACAAACGCGTGAACGGCTAATTCACGTACTTTTTTTTTTCACGCGCCAACAGGTCTTTTGCCCGTTGGCGCGTGGCTTTTTTCGGCTTCCCAAAACCGACCATGCGTCTTTAGTTGACGGAATGTAGTTTCAGGGAGTACAAATAGCCTGTTCGGAGGTCTCTTGACTGACTTCAAACCTCAAATTGAGGATGACGCGAAGGTGAATTGCGCGCAACCAGCGGATGAAAATTCGGAAGAAACTTTCGACCGCGAAAATGACGACGATACACCATTCGAACATGTCCAAAACACGCTGGATCCCATAGAACAAGCCAAAGCGGACAAGGCCCTGAAAGCTGAATCCATGACGGCGTTCGCGCGTTTCAGCACGTTTGGCATATACTTATTGCTTGCCATAGGCCTGGGATATCTCATTGGTCACTGGCTTGACAAAACATTCAACTGTGAACCCATTTTAACGATCTTCTGGGTAGCCTGCGGCGTCGCAGCTGCGATCATGGAGCTCGTCAAATCCATTAAGTTAGCAAGTCACATCGGTGATCAGGACGATCCGACATCGATGAAGAAATAGAAGAAATCATCATTATTATGCCTGTCCAAGATGCTGCTCTAGAAACTACAGCGCAGACCGTTGAGGAGACTGCGGAAAGCGGAAACGGCACGACCAACGAGACTCAAACAGTAGTTTTTGTCGATCCGAAGACCCAATCGAAGCCTTTTTGGGCTTCTGTCATCACCTCTATCGCGCTGACGGCGATCGCTGCGATCATTGCGGCCATTTACCGATCCAGCAGTTTTGCGATCGACTTAGTCATCGCAGCAGGTTTTTCAATCGCAATTTCTGCCGCTTATGTGGTAGTTAATGAAAAAATCTTAGCCGCTTCCAGACAACTTGATGAAAATGGTAGAACGGGAGAGGCTGCCCATCAAATGGTCGTGCGACTGATGATCGCATCGATCGTTAAACTCCTGGTGTTAGGCGCGGGATTAGTCATTCTGATCCTCGCTGTACATTTGGAACCCATCCCCGTCGTGATCGGTGTAACCATCAATTACGTCGCATTTCTCTTCGTTCCCTGGCTCGCCTCAAAGCGTCACTCAGAGAACCCTGAACCTCAATCTCAACAGGATAAGGAATCTTAAAGCATGTTGAGCCTCGCACTCGCTTCGGAACACATTCACGGTCTGTTGGACCTTGTTCCGGGCATTGATAAAATCCATGAGCAGTTTGGCTGGCTTGGCAACACCCTCATGAACGGCACACCGGCGCCTTTCACGCACGTTGTGACCACGCTCATCGGGGTTGCGATCGTCGTCATCCTTGGGCTTGCAAGCTGGAAAAAGTTTAAGCCCTCCCCCGATGCCAAACTCACCCCAAGAACCATCTTCGAACTCGTCATTGATGCCCTTGCAGGCTTGATGGAAGGTCAGTTGCACGACAAAAAACTCGTCAAAAAATACCTTCCGCTCGTCTTCGGTCTTGCTGTTTTCATTTTTGCAAACAACATTTTTGCACTCATCCCCGGTTTCGGTCCAGCGACGGATAACCTCAATACCAACATTGGTATGGCACTCATTGCGTTTTTGGTGGCCACCATTGCCGGTATCAAAGAAAAAGGATGGGGGTATTTCAAAGAGTTTTTTGGCCCGGTCTGGTGGCTAGGCTGGTTGATGTTCCCGATCGAACTCATCGGTCAGATCGTTCGTCCGATCACGCTCACCATTCGACTTATGGGCAATATGTACGGTGACCATGCCATTGTGGCGATCTTGCTTGCCCTGTGCGCACCGTTCGTTCCTGCTATCATGATGACGCTCGGTGTTCTGGTCGTCTTCATTCAAACCGCAGTTTTCTGCATCCTTACGACCGTCTACATTTCGATGGCGATTGCAGAAGAATAATTACGATTCCCAAAACACACGGTCGACTTGATCGACCCGTGTTTTCATACCACGATTTTTAAACTCGCCATTCATGGCCTTTTAATTGGAGAAATTACATGTCCATCACGAAAAAAATTGCCCTCTTCGCAACGAATGCTCTCGTTCTCTTCCTCGCTGCCGCTCCGGCCTTTGCTCAGGAAGCTGCCAACCTGTCTACGACCGCTTCTGGCCGTATTCCTGAACAGTACCTCGCGGCTGCTATCGCCATCGGCGTGGCGGCCTGTGGTTGCGGTATCGGTCAGGGTCACGCCGCTCGCGGCGCCCTCGAAGGCATCGCTCGTAATCCCTCCGCTTACAGCAAGATCTTCACCCCGATGATCCTCTGCTTGGCTCTTATCGAATCCCTCGCGATCTACGGCCTCCTCATCGCCTTCCTCGCCCTCTTTATGTAAGAATTTCAACGGTCTGACATCAAAAACACAGACCGAATGAATATCCTCAAAAGCCCTGCCATACGCAGGGCTTTTTTTTCAAAATTCTGCGACCTACTTCTGTCTACGTCAGGTGATCGTTTTGTTCACCTTTTGCCTTGCAGAGAGCGCATGAACGCAAAGCGTTCGAAGCGCGTGTCATAAAACGAAACTAAAAAGCGCCAACGTATGCAAATAGGAGGCTTGAGCCGCGCACCGGCAACGCCGGTGCTTGCATAACCGTGTCTATCGAAGCCGAAGGCAAGATGGGCCCGGTTGATATAGCCTTTCTTTTTTTGCCCGCGCGCCAAAGGCTCGCGAGCAGCTCAGCTAAACAGAAACATTTTTTTTACCCCTCCGGCTGAGCTGTAAATTTTATTTGGTTCTAATTTTGTTGAAATCTTTGAAAAAGATGCTACAAAAGAAAAAAATTATTCGTAGATAAATGAGTCCAGACTGACGCCAAACTGAAGCGCCAGACGGACGATAGTTGAGATAAGTCCCATTTTTTTCGGAGGATCTTCAGATGCAACAGAAACACCTTAACCGCTTTATTGTTACGCTTCTTTTAGCCGGTATGGCCTACGGATGTAGCGATGACGAAAAAGAAGTAGAGATCAGAAACAGCACAATCAATAACCAAAGGATCGGTTCTGAAGACGGAGCAAAGATAACTGAGACCGCTCCTGAAGTTAATGATCAGAATTGCATTAAGATCGATCTCGCGAATCCGTCCAGTTCAGATGAAAATGTGGAAGTCGGGAATGTTGACGGTTCATTGACCATCGTACTCAAATCCGAAACCAAATCATGTATTCATCTAGCGGGGGCTTACGATGGAAACGTCACCGTCAATAATAAAAAAGACGTTGATGCTGATATCATTTTAGACAACGTCAAAATCACCAGCAACAACAATGCAGGCTATCTCAAGCTGAAAGCGACCGCAGAAAAAGGTCTGACCTACAATGTCAAGCTCGTCGGCGAGAATGAGATCTCCGGCAATAGCACGGAAGACTGCAAAAAAGTCATCAATTGTGCTGTTAATATGAACGTCTTTGGCGAAGGTTCGCTTCAGGTCAACGCTGCTTATAAAACCGGTATCGGGGTCGATGACGTCTTCCACCTTTACTCTGGTAATGTCGGCATCAAAGTCGATAGAACCGAAGACACCATCACACAGATGAAAAAGAAAGAGAAAGGCTTTGGCGCCAAAATTACGAATGGTTTTATTATGAGCGGCGGCAACCTTAACATCGTTGCTCGCGACTCCGGAACGGCTTTCGAAATGGAAGCACGTGGACTCAAAGTCGACGGCGCTGACTGTGAACTGCTTGAGGGCGGTGTCGTGAACACCAACTGCTACGGCAAAGGTAAAGGCTACATCAAAATTTCTGGCGGCACGATCACGATCAACAGTGATGCCAAGGCTTTATCCGCCGGCTGGGATGTCGCTGAAGACTTTTTGTCCGAAGATACGGCAGACGATCCTGAGCCGAATTTCGAAATGACCGGTGGCGTTATTAACATCAAAACCTATATTCCACGCCGTGAAGAAGAACTCGACGAAGAAGGCAATGTCAAAGTCGACAGTTGCAGCCCTGAAGGTATTGAAGGCAAACACGACGTCCGTATTTCTGGTGGCGAAATCTTCATCGATGCTACGGACGACGGCATCCAGGCTGGTAATATCGTTGAAATTAAAGGCGGTAAGATCGTAGCAATGTCGAAAGACAACGATGCTATCGACTCGAATACTTTGCTCAACATTAACGGCGGCCTCGTCGTTGCTCTCGGTGAAAAAGCGCCTGAAGGCGGCCTTGACGCTGACTACTCGTGCAACGTCACCTACACTGCCGGCACACTGATCGCCATCGGCGGTTACAATAACCAGCCGTCAAACAGCAAAGCGGCTTTCGTTCAGTATTCTCTCGTTGAAAACGAGACCCTCGATGCGCCCCAAAAGACTCAGGCTGCTGGTAAAATTCTCGCCCTCACGGCGCCGGACAGCGACGAAGTCCTCGCAGCGGTTAAAGTGCCTGCAGACTATGACGGCGGCAACAACGTCCTCATCATGCATCCGAAAGCCGAAAAAGGTAAGAAATTCCTTCTTCACGAAGCGGAATCGATCCAGCCGCTCAATCCAAATGCCGAAAAGCCTGACTTTACATGGTTCGGCGATATCATCATGAATGGTAACGGTATTGTCGTTTCCAAATCGTCACGTGAACAAGAAGCTGGCGTCAAAGTCGGCAAGTCGCGTCACGAAATTGAAGACGAATTAGCCGATAACCAATAATTGCCGTTCAAAAGCAATTTCAAACGCCTGATCCATTGACTGCGTTCGTCCTTTCTGAAGGAACGCAGTCAATGCCCTGCACAACGCCGCGGTCTC
>JAZUKH010000177.1:0-7165 GCA_045643185.1 Myxococcota bacterium
TCAGAAACAGTAAGTTCATAAGGCTATGGCAACGTATTTTCTGAAGATGATCGCTTACCTAGAGTGAGCGATCATCTGAGGGATTAATATATGTGATACAAGATATGGATCCATTTGAACGTGCAGATCATATTTCTAAAAAGTTAAAAATCGCTGCGACGATCTTGTTTGTACTGGGTTCGTTCGGTTTGATTTATGGCGCCTGGCATCCTGGAACAGAGACATCACACAGCGGGCGGTATATAGAATACCAAACGACGGGTGAGGTCATTGAGTATACTCCGGCTCACTGGGATCACGTGTTGGGGATCATACCATGGTATCAGGTGGATCAGTCGATCATTGAATATCAAAAACATTATGAGACAGAATCCACACGGGCTATGTTTCATACGATAAAGCCGCACAAGCCAGGTGATAAAGTTTCAATCAGCTATATCACAACGGGCAATGGGAGACCCTCAGGTGAAGATGTCGTGATAGGAGATAACGATGCTGATCGCGTAATGATACTCTTTATCATAACAGTGTTGTTTATCATTTCGGGGGCTATGTGCTTAGGCGTGTCTCGGTCTATGCCGTTCGTTGCTTGGACAAAAGAAATAAAAAAATTAAAATAAAGATGTGAGAATATCCTGAATGAATCTGCGATCAACTTGGGAAAAATAAAGCATTGAAGTATGAAGTTTTGGCATTAATATTGTAGTATTTTAGTGCTTATGGCCATTGGCCGTTTCTTTGAACGATTTTGCAGGAGAGACTATGAAAAAGACCTCAATATTTTTGTTTTTGCTTTTGAGCATGTTGTTGATGACGGCATGTGGTCCGAGCTTGAAAGAATACGTGGCCATGTCGTCGAATTACTATTCATCGGTAAATGCACACAATGCCGTGTCGGTCGAGATTGAGACGAAAGGTTCATCACACAGTTTTTCGTCGAACGTGGGCAGCAGCGTCGGTGCAGCACTGAATTTGGCTGCGAACGTTGGTGCCGTAACCGTGAGCCAGCAACAGACCAAGCGTCTTCAGAGTCTCGTCAAGTTGAGTGACATGGCTTCACTCGTTGCACAGGGGTTTGATGATGGCTTCATCGATACGACACACATGACTTCGGTGGATAAAAATGCCAATCCCGACATTCGTATCATGATCACGCTCAAAAACCATGGTCTTTGGGCTGAATCGATGCTTTCAAAGATGCATTTCTATGTCGAAGTTGATCTGAGCGTCATTTATATGCCTGAAATGAAGACCATTTACTCGAACGGAATGACGATGATGCGCGACGTTTCGACGATTTTCACGGATATTGCTGACGTGGCGGATCGTGTTCATGTTCGTGCGCCTGGCGCAACGCCGATCATTGTTGGCGGTGCGACGCACCTGTTGAGTGGCGCGGCCAACATCACGGCATTCTTCCAGCTGAGCGACAAAGACATCATGACGGCGCTTCAGGTCATGGCCTATGACGCCGGTAATCAGCTGGCCAACGAACTCGTTCACGATATTTACGATTAATCGAACATTTATGGGCGTTTGTTAGCGTCGTCCTAACCAGGTGACGCTAACGGATGCCTTGTTTTAGTTAAAAATAATGGTCTTGTTATGATAGGTCAGGACTTTGCGCTCAATGTGTTTTTGAACCGCGCGAGCCAGAACGATCTTTTCAAGGTCACGGCCTTTAGCAACGAGCAGCTCCGGCGTATCGCGATGGGTGATGCGCACGACATCTTGTTCAATGATCGGGCCTGCGTCCAGTTCAGCCGTGACGTAGTGGCTGGTGGCGCCCACGATCTTGACGCCGCGTTCCCAAGCCTGGTGATAGGGCTTGGCGCCGATGAAAGCCGGCAAAAACGAGTGATGAATATTAATAATGTTATGCGGAAAAGCCGAAATCAAGCCGTCGCTGATGATCTGCATGTATCGCGCAAGAACGATGAATGAAACGCGCTCTCTTTTGAGCAATTCGAGTTCCGCGCGCTCTACTTCGGCTTTATTAGAGTGGTCTTTGTTGATCGACCAAACATAGTAAGGAATATCAAACTGCTCCGCTATGAAGCGCAGATCCTCGTGGTTGCTTATGATACACGGAATTTCCACGTTCCATTCGCCAGCGCGATAACGAGCCAGCAGATCGTAAAGACAGTGGCTCATTTTGCTCACAAAAATGGCCATGCGAGGCGGCTCGTCGCTAAAATACAGATTGAACGTCATCTGGTAGCGTTGGGCATACAGGGTTTCAATGACATCGCGAAGTTTATCACGCGGAATGAGGAAGTTGTCGAACTGCCACTCGATACGCATAAAAAACATGTTATCGATGTGATCGACATACTGGTCTACATCAACGATGTTGCCGTGATTATCCGAAATAAAACGCGTGATCTCTGAAATGATGCCGGACGTGTCCGGGCAGTGAAGCAACAAAATTGCCGTTGGATTCATAAAATGCCTCAAATGCGTCACTTGGACGCGTAATCTGTCTCATAGGATACATGAACGGCCTGATATATGACCTTTCATGCGTTCGTATGGCTTAGGAAGCCGAAAAAACGCGCGAATCCTAACAGAACCGATGAATTTTGTCATGTATTGAGCCAGCCTTTTGAGCATCACTCGTGACAGCTCTGCCGAGGATCACCATTCGTTTTGATTTATCGTTTATTCTTGAACAATTTGTTTGGAACAGGCCTGGGCCTGCGGGCAAATCGTCAAGGCACGGGCAAATTCATCGTGATTGCGAGCCGTTTATGCTAGGATGCTGAGCGTTGTTTTTGCGATCAAGAAAACGAAAAGATGAGGAGCAAAATGATGCTGAGCAAAATGATGCTGAGAAGAGCTTGGATTGTTTGTCTAGTTGGTCTGTGTATGCTTTCCTGCCGAGCCAACAAGGAAAAAGCTGATGAACCCGTTGTGTCCGAACAGACCGTTGTCGTTCAAGAAGACTCGAATGATGAACGAGATGTGGGCAATGGACACCAACGCATCATTATGACAGAAGATGACTTGCTAGATCTCGGATATGATGATGACATGGTCGGTGCACTTTGTTATTTGACTTTGGATGAACTGAAGCAGCAACTTGCTGATGGTCTGGATGTGAATCAACGTCAATCGATCCTTGGCACAACGCCATTGTTCTGTGCCAATACGGCAGAAGTTGTCGAAGCCCTGGTCGCGGCAGGGGCAGATGTCAATATTCGTGATACCTGGAAGAATGAAACGCCGCTGTTTCATGCACATTCGCCCAGTGCTGTTAAAGCACTCGTAAAAGCCGGTGCGGATATCAATGCACAAAATAGGCATGGAGAAACCGCCATATTTGATGTTGAATCGCTTGCGATCGCGCAAGCCTTGATCGACGAAGGCATCGATCTCTCGATCAAAGACCATAGCGGCCAGACAGCCATTTTTAGGCAACGGAATGAAAAAATCATTGCTTTACTCAAGCAGCACGGTTTGGACGGGAAACACAAGGATAGCGCAGGATGTACCCCGCTCTTTTTTGCATACAGTCGGGACGATATTCAACGATTGGTCAAAGAAGGCTATGATCCCAACGAACCAGATCATGATGGCAATACACCGATATTTAGCGCGAATGATCGCGAACGCATTGAGGCCTTGCTGGAGGTGGGCGCAGATATTAATGTCCGCAACAACGTCGGTCAGACACCGCTCCTATACATTCATAATTCAGAAGTGACCAAACATTTGGTGAGTTTAGGGGCTGACATTAAAGTCACGGATAATGAAGGCAATACCATTCTCATGGATTCATGGCACAAAGCCGACATTCTCAAACTTGCCATTGACGCAGGGGTTCCAGTCAATGCACGCAACCACATTGGCGAGACGGCGTTGATGAAGCTCGTACGCGCATCCAATATGACGTATGGTATGAAAAAATATGCCCAAGATAAAAATGATATACGACAATTAGAATCGATAGAAAAGGATATACAGAAAGAACTCGAAAAGATTAGGTTACTCATTCAATCCGGCGCTGACCTTAATCTTCAGGATAATATGGGATATAGTGCAGTGCATTATGCGAGGAATAATCCAGATTCGATGAAGTTGCTTTTAGATGCTGGAGCAAATCCAAATTTGCAGACAAAAGATGGTTTTACCGCATTACATTTCGCACACGATGAGCCAGAAGTTATTGCTGTGTTGGTTGCGGCCAAAGCGAATGTCAACCTTAAAGCGGATAATGGACGTTCCGTGCTGTTTCGGATCGAAGACCCTGGTTCAATGCAGAAATTGTTGGATGCTGGCGCTGACCCCAACTCGGCTATGTCCGAGGATGGACGAACTGTTCTATTTACTGTCCAATCGACTGAAATCGCCAAAATTTTGATCAATAAAAAGGCTGATGTGAATTATCAAGACATGGATGGGAATACGCCATTATTTATGGTTGAAACGGCTGAGATGGCCAAGCTTTTGATCGATGCCGGCGCAAACGTCAATCAAGCCAATCGATATGGTTTGACCCCCATTTTTATGGCTAAGAATGAGGCTATTCTTGAAGTCCTCATTGCTGCTGGAGCCGATGTTAATGCCAAAAGCTTGAATGGTGAAACCGTGTATGACAAATTTCGTAAAGCGGAAAAGAATGCCCGGGGTGATGATGTCGTGACTCGTAAAAAAATGGTCGACCGTATCCTGGCTTTGGGCGCAAAACGCGGCGATTAACCAGAAACGAGCGTTCACACTGGAACTTTTGAACATTTTGTCTGTTTGAACAGACATCATCAAACACGAAATGTGACAAACACGACAAGTTTCTGATACCAAAAACAGTTTTTGTTCGCTCACAAAAATTGCTATTAAAAGTCTCGCTATACACGTTTGTTTAGGCTGTTTGACCAGGTTTACATAAGGAGTTTCGTCATGAAAAAGATCATTTGGGGAATATGTGCTTCCATGTTTTGTCTGACTGGATTTGCCACGACGTCGTTTGCTGACGACGACCAGATCACGTGCCGGGTTCAAGTTTCGTTTGAAGATAAGGTCATGGAAGCGAGTGACGATGGGGATACGCTCAAAAAAGCTCGACGTGAAGCGATTGAAGAAGCCTGTGAAGACATTTGTCAGGATGAAAAAGCCTGCGAAAAAAGTTGTCGGCATGAGAGCATGGTCAACGGCATCGTTTGTTATGATGTGACTGGTAAAGAGATCTTTTCGGAAGGTGCCGCCCCAGCTCGTAAACATAAAAATCAAAGCAAGTTGCACAAAAAAGGGCATAAAAATATGAAACGCCAAGGGCGGCATGATCGGCCGTTCTACGAACGATAATGCATGCAAGTGCAGTGATGACGCGGTTTTGTCAACCGTGTTCTCATGTTCAGCGAGCCGGTAAAAAAAATATTTGACAAGTTAAAATAATTTACCTACCTTTACGCACAAGAAGCCACATGTAGGTGTGGCTTTGGGACGCAGGACACGGTCTTTTGGCCAATCCTGGCTGGAGGACATCTGTTCTGCAGTATCGATACAAGGAGGTAATTATGACTCAACAAATCATGACCGCCATCATTAACTTAAGTTCATCGGTCGTTGTATTTGGATCGCTCATCTTCTGGTCTGAATACGTATTCCGAAAATCCATCAGATAACACTATTCATTAAAATAACGCCTCGTCACTGGATGTGACGAGGCTTTTTTTTGCCCAGAACATATTTTGTTGGGCTAAGTGCAGGAACGCGTGTCGTATGGTATGACACGCGTGTTAAGTCTTAGCTATTAAAACTGGATAACGCGTTCAGGCGCAGTAAAAGAGGAGAACGTGGCCGAAGCGTTTTTGAAATAATAGACGACGGTATTGCCATCGCCGGGTTGATACATGGATTTAAGTTCCGGGTAGGCGTCTAACATACTGGTTTGGGCTTCAATGCGATCGTCAGCGACGACTTCACCAGCTAATCTCAGCCAACGTTGACCATCGAACGCACAAAGTTCAACTTTACCGTTGGCATCGATCTGGTGAGCGACGTTTTTCTTTTTACCCGTTTGAAAATAGAGTTTGCCATCGAACCAGTTAATGGTTCCAAACGGGCGAACACGGGGTTGATCGCCTTCCACGGTCGCAATGTAATAGGTTTTGGTCGCTTTCAAAAAAGCGAGGACTTCTTGAACGTCATTGGTTTCAGGAATCACGACTTTTTCCTCTGTTTTGGCTGGTTGATCGGCTGCGTCTTTCGTGTCATTGGTCGGAGCCGCGGGCACGTCACAAGGCGCACATTCAGGACTAGGGGAGACATCACAGGCAGGCGTGCCAACAGCTGAAGGACAGTTTTGTTGACAGGCTGACAACAACAAAACACTGGCCAGACCGAATGTAGGTATTAAATGGGATAATTTCATAATGTGTTCCTTATTCTTCACAAGTGCATCCAATCTCATCATTGCAGCCAAAGAAGTCGCTGCCTTTTTTATCGTAACAGAAAACACCGCAATCCGTGGCATCGGTCATCGACGTGGAATACTGATAGTAGTACTGGTAATCGTAAGCCTGATTGCACGTTACGCTGGTATAGGCGGCATGCGACTTGTCTGAACTCCAATAACAGGCTTTTTCACGCTTCTCTGCTGGATCACAAGGCACCTCGCATTTGACGAAATTCTTTGATGTCATCATACATTTTTTGTCATTCGTGCATGGTTCGACCACGATAATGCCATCATCGCAATAACGTAAAGCGTTCGTCGAAGTGCATGATTCCGTAAATTCCCCCGGAACACACGATGATTCTGCACACGCGATATTGTTCTCGTCACACCCAGCAGGACAGCTTTCGGCAAATTGTGCATCAGGAATCATCAAAAGCTTATCGTTGATTTTTGTACACTTGGTTTTGATTTGAAAATCAGAGCTGCAGACGGAGCTTTCTGCACCGACTTCAGTACAGACGCCCAGACACATAGCCTGACCATCATTGTTTGCGCAAACATAATTTTGCGGACAGGTCAAACGCGTCCAGGTCGCTTTTCCATCGACTTCGGCGCAATAGATGAGGTCGTTGCCATCGCACTCGGCTTCCTCTTCCGTTTGGCAAGCATGGCCAATCTTGTCGTCGTCACCGGTCTTGTCGTCGTCACCGGGTTTGTCGTCGTCACCGGGTTTGTCGTCGTCACCGGGTTTGTCGTCGTCACCGG
>JAZUKH010000178.1:0-2305 GCA_045643185.1 Myxococcota bacterium
TAACGCCTTCAATCTCACTGGAACGAAGCACGTTCTGGACATTCGCAGACAATGACGCATCCATTTCAGCATGAATCCCCAGTCCCTTCAGCACACCGTTTAATTCACCAAGCATTTGACGAACTTCGCACACAGGTGCCAGCAACTCATCCATATTCCACTCAAATTGTGGCCATTGCTTGTTTTCCCAAATCCAATTCATTGCATTCCCTTCGGTTGCTTTCGTTGATTGCGACACATTTTCGCCGCAAAAATGCGGTGAAAACATAACAAAATACACCGCACCATACAAGAATCATATTGCAACCCCAGAATGAACGTCCCAAGCGGCGGCGTATCGGCACAGCCGATAGCCTTGGGTCGGCCTATTCGCGGCACGCGAATACGCCGCACGCTAGCGGGCTAATCGCGTTGCGAATACGCCCGCTTTTTTTAGTGCGCGGCGGCTATTCGCGTTGCGAATACGCCCGTTATTTATTTCGCGCCAGCTTTTTTCAAAATATCCACGATGTCACTGTCATTTGCGTGGTAATCGAGGACGGATTTGCCCGATTTGTCTTTGGCATTGACGTTTGCGCCCGCTTTGATCAGCTTTTCGATGCTACCGACTTCGTCAATGAGCATAAGCGGCGTCATGCCTTCATCATCGACCACGTTTACGTCTGCACCATATTCGAGGAGAAAATCTAATACATTCGTTCCATCTATGTCTTCGTCATTCGTGTGATAGTAGAAGAGCAACGTCCGTCCGGCGCAGTCTTTTGCGTTGATGTCAGCCCCGGCCTTGAGGAGCGCCTCAGCAGCTGTACTGACGGCATCTTCAACGCCTAAATCCGTGGCTCGAGTATAGAAAAATCGCTCAAAAAGCGCGGTTTTGCAAGCATTGTCGCGATGATTCAGATCAGCGCCTGCTTTGGCTAATAAATCGAAGTTTTGGATGATTTCGTCGTGGCCGTAAAACCAGGCTGTTTCGCCTTCCTTGTTTTCGGCGTTCACGTCGCATCCGGCTTTGATCAGTGCATTGGTGGTATCATCTGAGATAGCATAGAACAGAAAGGTGTTTCCCTCGTCATCGCGCTGTTTTACGTCGAGACCTTCATTGAGAAGTTCTCGAATGAGCTTGTCATGCTCGTTCAGGCGATTAACTAAACTATCAAGAATGGGGGTTTGCTCGTTCTGGTTTTGATATTCAGTTTCGTAATTAGTGTAATATCGTTTAAGCGCATTCAAATACTGTTTGGAATCAAAATTGAGCTTGGCCCCCATGTCTTTTAGGCTGTTATAGTCTGGACGACAGTAATATTCGTAGATTTCTTTGGATAAGATCGTATTCCCCTGTTTGTCTTTGGCGTTAATGTCAGCTCCAGCTTTTACGAGCAATTGAATATTGGTTACATCCAGCCGGACTGCATACAAAGTGTCATAATACATCGTGCACTCTTCAATCTTGTTCTGTCGAAATATTGGCGTTTCGCCGTCTGTATTTTGGGCATTGACGTCGAGTCCGGATTCAATGAGGTATTGCAGCGAATCTGAATCCTGGGCGATGTGCAACAGCGAGTTTTGTTTGTAATCTTTGACTTTTAAGTCGGCGCCGAGGGAGGTTAAGGTCACGAGCATGGGTTGGCTGTTGGCAAAAAACGCCGGTGTTTTGCCGTTTGCGTCTTTAATGTTGATATCCGCACCGTTTTTTATCAGTAATTTTACGATTTCCTCGTTATTGACGACGTAAAAAATAGCGGGTTGGCCGCCTTCTATCGGTAAATTAGCATTGACGTTTGCACCGTCGGCCAGCGCCTGTTTGAGTTTGGCAATGTCTGGGTTTTCTCGCACTTTTAATGTCGATAGATCAATAAGGCTGAACGTAAGCTGTTTATCTGCATCGGAAATGTTATCCATTTGTGCTGAATTATGTTGAATTTTTATGATCTGCTCGAGGTATTGGGCGATCTCTTTGTCAGTCTCTGTATCGGCATTAAAAAAATAACAATCCCCTAGAGCGCACTCCAAATCGGTTAAATATTTTATATTTTTCTCATATAATTTGTAATCTATCTTGAAAAACTCATTGAGTGAATCTTTAGATTCTGCAAGTTTGCTTAGTGTCTCCATGTCGCATTTGATCTGGACATCGGATTTACAATTTTCGATGTCGTCGCTTGCTAAACAGGGTGAACAAGCTAAGAGCAATTTTGCAATTTGAGATTGTCCTGCTGAGTCTGCCCCCGGTTCTTGGGCATTGGCTGCGTTTTCACTCTGTTGTTGGGCATCTGTTGTTGGCTGGTTGATCGGCCTATTCTGGCAA
>JAZUKH010000179.1:0-6753 GCA_045643185.1 Myxococcota bacterium
CTCTTTGTCGCATACAAGCAACGTCGTGTCGTCTTTGCAGACATCCGAAGTGCAAGTCTCCGAATCGTCATCGGACGAGTCTGAACATGCACAGAAACAAGCTGAACAAGAGATCATAAGTGCCAATAAAGAAATAACTGATTTTTTCATAGGAATCCTAAAATCGAAGCATACTCAAAGCCATACATGACGCATGCTGACCTCGGTAAGCGAAAAAAAAGGCACTATGATTTAGCGCCCAAAACATTGGGTGTCAAATCAGATCATGACAAATGGTGTGAAATTCGTCGAACGCGTGGTGGCGCGTTGCCGGTCCGCACGTCTCTACAGGAAATGGCTATGATTGATGTTTTAATATAAACGTTCGCAACACTTCTAAAAAAATTATGCGCGCCCCTCTTGCACGGGATCTATTTCCCTAAACTGGCTAACGCCTACCCCTCGTAGAGACGCAAAATTTTGCGTCTCACCGACGGTTCGCTTGCGCCGCCTATTCGCGTTGAGAATACGGCGGACGCGCGGCGGCTATTTCATGCCCACCGTGGATTCAATTCATTCAATTGGAGCACCGATGCTATTTCGGATTTCATGATTTTTCTTGATGTGTTTAGAGATAGTATCAAGCTTTTTAGCGATTTCCATGCCCTTTTCAGCACATGGTTTAATTATTTCATTCACACTATCTATGTTCTTATTCAGTAAATTATGTGTGAGCTCATTTCTATATTTGTTCCATTGAGAAGAATGATCCCATTCATAAATATCGAATAAAGCATCTTGAATCTCAATGCCTTCACAAAAACGTTTTAATGTCGATAAGTAACTGTTATCTTGATAACTTTCTTGTGTGGAATGAGCCCATGTGATGATATTGTGAATGATATGCATTTTATCTGAAATCGTTAGTTGTGATAATATTGTATTTTCGGACATGTTTTTATATGCGTTTTGTATTTTTTGAGATAAGAATGGACGTGATCCCCAATCATCAACGTTTTCTGAGCGATAAAATATCGCCATGTGATAAAGCATAGAGCGTAAACGGTCTTCAATACAAGCATAGTCAATAAAAATTGCTTCAAAATAGAAGCCATTATCGATGGCTCTATTATATTTTTCCATTATTTCTTTATATGTATAATATTTATCCATGTTATCCTCAACGGGACTAATTTTGGGGGAATACTTTTGCTGCGAGTTTCTTGACGGTTGATTGTTTTGAGTGGAACGAGTTTCTTGGCTTGACATAGGTGTTCTCCTTTTGTTGGTTGTGTTCATGATTAATTCTGCATGAACGCTAAATATGATAATTTGGATTGTTAATGGTTGTTAGTGCGAAATATTCGCGCCCCGCTTACGCGGGATTTATCCCCCTAACCGGCTAACGCCGGCCCCCCGTAGAGACGCAAAATTTTGCGTCTCTACGGGAATTTAGAACGCCTTGCGGCGTTCAAGATTGCGCGCCCTGCGGGACGCGCTGGGGTGAGATTTGGTGATTAAAAGATTACTGATTAAAGATTCACCCATAAAGCGGGACGAACCGCTACATTAAGGACGTTGCTGACATCGGTTCCCTCGACGCCGATGGAACCGAGAGCGCTGATTTCCTCGGCTTTGGAATTACTGTCGCCCGGCGACCGGAGCCACCAGTAGGAATAACAGTGAACATCTGTACATGAACCGTCGTCAGTATATTTTCCTGAAACTGAACCTTTGACATAAGCACCTTTTTTGACGGCGTAGCGCGTAGCATCAGCTTGGCGATCTTTATCACTTGTAAAATAGTGTTGGGTTTCGGTGATACTGAGCAGGAATATCTTGTCGGTTGTCGCGAGGCCAGGAGACGTGGTGTAATATGGATGAACATGAGCTGGGACGTTTGATGACACAATTTTGGCCTTCTCAGCCGTTGTAAATGCCGCATCAATGAAGTTGTCGCTCGTATAGCTTTTACCAACAGTGTTGTAGCTTGCAGCATAGCCATTCAGCCACGATCGAATCGTACTCTTTGCCCAGGTGATGGAAATATGAGTCGTGTTGTAGGGCTGCACATCGAGCGCCTTCTCACTGATGATAAGCACTTTGACATTTGTAGAATCAACATCAAGTACGCGCCAGGTGATCGGTTCTTTGCCATTGGTCGTGTTGTTGTCCTGTTCGTAATGGCCGAAGGTGATGATGTCACCAATTGCCGGCAGTGTTGTGCAAACACCAGCCTTGCAATAACTTGTATCAGAACAAGCAATACCGCACCCCCCACAGTAATTGTGATCGTTGTATGGATTTATGTTTTGGGCATTGCAGGTAAGCATTGCAGTCGACATATTGGCAATGCTATTACAAGATGAATTGACGCATTCAAATCCTGCTTGGCAGACGTTACCACAGCTGCCGCAGTTTGCAGAATCGAATTTCGTATCAACGATGATGCCATTACAGGTTATCACGCTACCATCTTTTCCGTCCATGCCATTTGTACCGTTACAGATGTATTGTGTTTGATCTGACTGAACGACGCCATCGATGAGGATATCGACTTTTACGCCGCCATTAGTGCAGCTGCCTTGCGCACCTGAGAAAGCCGTCGTCTGGATACTGGCGTTCTTGCCGTTTTGTCCGTCTTCACCATCTTCACCATCTTTTCCGTTTACGCCATTGCAAACATAACGAGTGCTGAGGAGTTCAGTTGTTTCGAGCGTACCGTTATCGTTGGCATCCAAGCCAATGTCGATGCGCATACCGCCGTTGGCGCAGTTGGCGCCAACTTCGTCGGAGGTTGCGACGAGTGCATTGTGTCCGTTTTGTCCATCTTTACTGTCCTCAGCGTCTTTTCCATCCGAGCCGTTGCAGATGTACTGCGTTTGATCTGACTGAACGACGCCATCGATGAGGATCTCGACTTTTACGCCGCCATTAGTACAGCTGCCTTGTGCGCCCGAGAAAGCCGTCGTCTGGATACTGGCGTTCTTGCCGTTTTGTCCGTCTTCACCATCTTTGCCGTTTGAGCCATTGCAAACATAGCGAGTGCTGAGGAGTTCAGTTGTTTCGAGCGTACCGTTATCGTTGGCATCCAAGCCATTGTCGATGCGCATACCGCCGTTGGCGCAGTTGGCGCCAACTTCGTCGGAGGTTGCGACGAGTGTATTGTGTCCGTTTTGTTCAGTTTTACCGTCCTCACCGTCTTTACCGTCCGAGCCGTTGCAGATGTACTGCGTTTGATCTGACTGAACGACGCCATCGATGAGGATATCGACTTTTACGCCGCCATTAGTGCAGCTGCCTTGCGCACCTGAGAAAGCCGTGGTTTGCATGCTGATTGATGTACTGTAATCATCGACAGTGTTAGCGCATGAGTTCAACAAGACGCCTGACTGCGTTAGAGCAGCGAGCGCGATAAAAATGCTTTTATAAATTTTCATATAAACTCCATGGAAATATTATTGTTATGGCCATAGATTATGACAACATTTCAATTGGCTGGAAGCCGTTGTTCTGCATAACCTGGGGGGGGCGCGTAGCGACCGCCACCGGTGTGAATCAATCCCCCAAAAAGGCGCCTGGAAGGCGCTGTTGAGTAGTCCTAATAATCATGTCCATAACAATAACATTCAGAATTTTCTTAGTGCATTCCTGTTATCGAATCATGCCGTTGTGGGGACACTCAAACCTTACCCCCTCAAGGAAGCCTCTGTCAGCGAAGAGCGCTCGAATCCGATTCCAAGCCGCGACGTTGCGTTCCAATGTGGCTTCTCTGCAATATTTGACGCCTTGACTGAGGTTATCGGTGATGCAGCCTGCGTAAATTGTGCGCATATTGTCTCGTGTAAGTGTCGGGCGAGCCCATCCTTGTGCATTGTCGCTCAGCCGCTTACAGGGCACAAAGCTGTACATGCCCGCGAAGGGGTTCTCTGGTGATGCTCCATAATAGAGGCGCATTTGCGAAGGTTTGTTTCCACATACCGAATTGCTTCCACATCCCGAATGGTTTACAGATCTCGAACTCTTCAAGCCAACCCCAACAATCTCGGCATAAGCTTGCAGATTTGGGTCGAAATTGATGCCGCCTTTCCGGTCGAAGTAATCTCTAAAGGCACCCACCACAAAAACGGTGTCAATGGCAAACAGATTGTTCACTCTCGATCCAAACAGCACGATGCTTCCTGGTTGCAGGTGAGCCAGTTGCGTCTGACCTCTCTTACTGGTCTGCTTGCAACAGCGATACAAAAAACGCTCGTGAAACACAAAAGGGTCTGTATTCTGGCGGCAGCATCCATTCGCATCTCGCTTCGGTTCATTAAGATCGAGCACAGGACGGTGTATGAAGTGCGGGCATCCGTTTTCTATAGGATTGTCAATGCGTTCAACACGCGATTGCGGTTCCCATTCTCCCCAGAAAGTCAATTCGTCATGCACCAGTTTCCCATTATCCACATACCACCCAGGTTGACAGAGAAACTTGCGTTTGTGCCTGCCATGATTCCACGGGATTAAGTCTGACTCGATCCGCCCCGTGGGGCGGATCTCTTCGCCGGGATGGATGAACTGTACAAAGGTAATCATGTTCTTCATAGAATTTCTCCTTGTTCAACCAATGTTCAGTATGAGCTAATAAGGTTGTTGCCACAATTTAAAGCCTTTTATAGCTGTAAATTTATAATGTCATAAAAAAAAATTCACGTCGTCAAGACAAAAACGACTGGGATTACAAAATTTTTTTGGATGAATTTTACGTGCGGAACGCGTGTAGAGATGTGCGGTTCGCACGTCTCTGCACGCCGATCGCACGTCTCTAACAGCCATCAGTGCCTCTCTACCGGCGTTTCGGCAAAAATTCGTCATCAAATGGGTTAAATTCCGCATAAAAATCACGTAAAATGCCGCAATTTCCTGCGACGCAGTTCGCAGAAGCGAGTGGATTAGGAGCCAAAAATGGAACAGCGCATATTGCCTTTGGGCATTCAGGACTTTGAAAAACTTAGGCGCAGAAACGCCATTTATGTCGACAAAACGGCATTAATTTACAAGCTCGTTCACGAGTTGACGGTATGCTTTCTCGCGCGTCCGCGCCGTTTCGGTAAGTCGTTGCTCGTTTCGACGCTCAAAGCCTATTTTGAAGGCCGAAAAGACCTGTTTAAGGGACTCGCCGTTGAGCAGCTTGAGCACGACTGGACTGAACATCCCGTGCTCCATTTTGACCTGTCCGGAGCAAAGTGTGCCGATGGTACGGATGCCGTATATAGTCAGCTGAACTGGCAGCTTGCTGGTTATGAAGAAAAATATGACGTTAAAATGAATGATCCTCGTCTGAGTACTCGCTTTGCCAACCTGATTGGTGGCGCGGTGAAGAAAACAGGTCAGAAAGCAGTCATTCTCGTTGACGAATATGACGCGCCGCTGCTCGATTTGATGGGCAAAGATGATTTGTTCCAAAAAACGCGCGACATGATGCGCGATTTTTACAGCCCGATCAAACAAAATGACGGTTTATTGCAATTCGTTTTTTTGACGGGTATTACCAAATTTAGTCAGCTTAGCATTTTTAGCGAGTTTAATAATCTGAAGCACCTGAGCATGGATGCGAGATATGACGCGATTTGCGGTATCAGTAAGGAGGAGATGCTGACCTGTTTTGGCCCAGAAATCGAAGCCATGGCAGAAACAAATGGTTGGTCTTTTGATGAAACTGTTGCCAGATTGAAGAAAAAGTATGATGGCTATCATTTTTCGAAAAATTCACCGGACATTTTCAATCCATTTAGTCTTTTGAATAGTCTTGATGAAAAAGATTTGGGCAATTACTGGTTTTCATCGGGAACGCCGACGTTTCTTGCTCAGCAGATCAGTCTGCATCCGAATATTGATGTAGAAAAACTCGATCATGGCTTCTGGACGAGCCGCGAAATCTTCGATATGCCTGCCGAAAAATCGTCGGATATTATTCCGCTTCTCTATCAATCCGGATATCTGACGATTAAAGACTATGATTCTGAAATGAATATGTATAAGCTTGGATATCCGAATGAAGAAGTTCGCATTGGATTTTCCAAGTGTCTGATGCCGTTTTATGCCAATAACAGCAGCTCTGATAATGAGAACTTTCAATTGAATTTGTAAGAAGTCTTGCCGAGCATGATGTCGACAAAGCAATGACCCTCGCGCGTTCATTTTTGTCGTCCATTCATTATAATGCATTACGTAAAAAAGAAGATTACAACGAGCATTATTATCGGACACTTTTATTATTATTGTGTCGTTTCGTGACTCCTTATACAATTCGTGCAGAACATGCCAACGCCGTCGGCCGCTCTGATTTATTAATAGAAACAAAAGACGCCGTGTTTTGCTTTGAATTCAAGAAAAAAGATTCGCCCGAAAAAGCGATTCAACAAATCGATGATAAGGGTTATTTGATCCCTTACGAAGCCGATAACAAAAAATTATATAAAATCGGCGTTCAATTCGATTTTGAATTGCGAACGATTGGGAATTGGGTGATCGAAAATATATAATTATTTGAGGCGCCGCCTATTCGCGTTGCGAATACGGCGGACGCGCGGCGGCTATTTCCCACGTGGCCGCGTAGCATGCTACGCGGCTTCGTGGGGAAATACGCCGCCGCTTCGAGGCTATTTCATACGCCTCGGAAAAAATTTTGTGTGACCCGCTTACGCGGGATTTACCCCCCAACCGGTTAACGCCGGCCCCCCGTAGAGACGCAAAATTTTGCGTCTCTACGGGAATTTAGAACGCCTT
>JAZUKH010000180.1:0-16968 GCA_045643185.1 Myxococcota bacterium
AAGTAAAATGGGTAAATGATCGCATCAAACCTCCGTATGAGTAGCTGTTCAAATCATCATACACCGGATTGATGCGGTCTTTCTTCATTTTATGCATTTGAAACGATAATCTGCCGTCTCCCCCTACGCGGCTATTTCGTAGAGACGTGTGGACCACGCGTCAGAGACGTGTGGACCACGCGTCTCTACAGAAATACGCCGCTACCCCCTCGCCCCTGCGGGGCCAAACAGGGCGTGAAAACTCGGATATTTGGCTTACGTGCTGTACCACGGCTTGGCGCAACAAACGTCCAAACACGAGTGGTCAGTCTATGGCTAGTCACCAATCCTGAGCTGAATCATTCACCAGAAGCTATAAAAACATTACATTTTCAATACGTACATTTTCCTCCTAGGCAGCTGTAATGGAGCGGACACGAATAATTGCAACTGCCGCAATTGTTGTTGTCATTGAAGATGTTTGTTTCACATCCATTGGTTGGATCGCCATCGCAGTTACCGTAGCCGTCTTCGCATTCTATTTCACCCAACATGCATCTGGCGTGCTGTGCGACGTTTCCACATGCGCCACAGTTGTTTTGGTCATCAAAGATGTTTGTTTCGCATCCGTTGGTTGGGTCGCCATCGCAGTCACCGTAGTCTGGTTTACAATACGGTTTACCCAACATGCAGCTGGCGTTCTGTACGACGTTTCCACATGCGCCACAGTTGTTTTTGTCATCTAAGAGGTTTGCTTCGCATCCGTTTCTTGGGTCGCCATCGCAGTTATCGTAGTCATGGTTACATGTCAGTATACCGCTCATACAGATGGCATTATGTGCAACGTGTCCACATGCGCCGCAGTTGTTTAGGTCTTCGAAGAGGTTTGTTTCGCATCCATTGGATGGGTCGTCATCGCAGTTAGCGTAGTGCTGTAAACATAATGGTTTACCTTGCCTGCACGAGGCGTTTTGTATAACGTATCCACATGCGCCGCAGTTGTTTATGTCATCAAAGATGTTTGTTTCGCATCCATTGGTTGAGTCGCCATCGCAGTCGTCGTAGCTTTCGAGGCATACGATTTCGCCGAGCTTACATGTTTGATGTGGCGCGACGTTATTTTCGCATTCGCCGCAGTTCAAATCGTCGTTGAACAGGTCTGTTTCGCATCCATTGGACTGGTCGCCATCGCAGTCGGCATAGTGGTCGACACAAACGCCGATCTGGCCTTCCTGCCAGTGGAAGAGTTCAAAACTACTGAGTGGGTAGCAGAGGCCATCTTCACTGAGTTTTTCATGGCTTGAGCAGGTGCGTTTGCACGTCCCGTTTTGACAGGACTGGTCGTCAGGACACGCAACGCCTTGATAATCGTCACTTTCGTCGTTTTCGTCATGGCATGTGCCACCGAGTTTTGCGCCACAGAACTGGTTATCTGACAACGGGTCGATGCATCGTCGTTCGTTATCGTTTCCGCACACGAGCTGGTTAGCGAGGCACGAGATCTGACAGGTGCCGTTGATGCATGTGGTGCCTGCGTCGCAATGGGTTCCTGCATTTTGACCTTGGCAGTCGCCGGTCGCGCCACAGAACTGGTTGTTGGTCAACGGGTCGATGCACCAAAGCTGGTTGTTGACCAGGCACTGGATCTGGGGGCTTGCGCACTTGAGGACGACGGGGGCGGGCGTTTTCTGGCCATGTTCCCACTCGGGCGTTTCGCCGTCAGGAACGACGATGTCGTTGCTGGCATGTTTGTCACAATACTCCGTGCAGGATATGACGTCGGTTTGACAGTCAGACGTTGACGATTCGTGGCAGGCACTGAAAAAACACGTGACTGCAGCCATCGAAAGAATAAGAGCTAAGCGTGTTTTAGACATGGCAAGTTCCTTGGAGTAATAGGCTCGGAATTACAGGACGAATGTCGAGATGGGCCCTGCCAGGTGAAGGGGTAGCGGCGTATTTCCGAAGGAGATAGCCGCGTAGGGGGAGACTTCCCCCTCAATTTCAAAAATAATCAGTATATTTCGATTCACGAGTATGAGTTTAGCGCGAAAAATTGAACATTCAAGCGCAAAGATTGATTTGAACTCTAAGGTTTTGGGCGGTTTGGGGGAGGGGATGCGCGGTAGGGATGGCGAAAAAAGAGTGCTGTATGTAAAAATGTTTTGTTCCCGTTGATGTGGTATAATAAAACATCGTTTTTGGTATGCCTGCGGCGGTCGCAGGCGGTTTTAGAAGGATAGAACAGATGAGTGAGAACATTTTGGAACTCCTCGGCGCCGTGAAAAATGCGGACGTCAGCGATCTCCCGGAAAAACTGTTTATATTCCCGATGACAGATAGCGTTTTGTTTCCAGACGTTGTCGTTCCGATGATGGTTCCGATGGGGCCGCTCGTCGAGATCGTGCAGCGAGCCCAGAAACACAGTGACAGCTATCTTGGCTTCATCTGGGGTGAAGGCGAAGATCCGACGCTGTTGAAGGCGGAAAACCTTTCGAAAGTCGGTTGTGTTGGCCGGATCATGCGACTTGCCCGAAACATGCAGGACGGATCGTTCACCATGATCGTCCATTGTGTCAGCCGTTTTCGCGTTCAGTCGTTCCTCAAGAGCGATCGACTCATTGCTGAGGTCGAGTATATTGAAGACAATTTTGAGGATTCGACCGAGCTGCAGGCTTACTGGCGGAACATTCAGAACAGTCTTGCCAAGCTCAGTGAGATGGAGAATTCGGCGATTCCTCGCGATATGCTGGCGGGAATTCGTGCCATTCAGAGTCCGGGCAAGCTGGCGGACCTCGTGGCTTCGCACTTCGATATCGAGAATCAGACGCGCCAGAAATGCCTCGAAGAATTGGATGTTAAAAAGCGTCTCGAGATCGTTTACGAAGAGCTCGTGAGAGAACTCGACCTGGCGGCGCTCGGTCAGAAGATCCAGAATGCCATTCACGAAAAAATTGAAGCCAGTCAACGCGAGTTTTTCCTTCGTGAACAGTTGAAAGCCATTCGTAAGGAGCTTGGCGAAGAGAAAGACGAGATCGCGATGAGCGTTCAGAACTACAAAGAACGCATTGCGTCTTCAGGTATGTCCGAAGAAGCGAAAAAGCGTGCTCAGGAAGAAGTTGAACGTCTTTCGCTGCTAACGCCGGAAGCCAGTGAGACCAACCTCATTCGCACCTATTTGGATTGGCTCTGCGACCTGCCCTGGGATAAGAAAACAGAGGATATCCTCGATCTTAACAACGCTGAAAAGGTGTTGGAACAGGATCACTACGGCTTGAATGACATCAAGCAGCGCATTCTCGAATTTCTTGCTGTTAAGAAGCTCAAACCCGATCATCAGGGTCAGATCATTTGCTTTTTGGGCCCTCCAGGCGTTGGTAAAACGAGCCTGGCGCGTTCGATCAACCGCGCGCTCGGTCGTAAGTTCTTTGGGTTCTCACTCGGTGGTCTCAAAGACGAAGCGGAAATTCGCGGTCATCGCCGCACGTATCTCGGCGCGATGCCTGGTAAGATCATTCAGGGCATCAAACGCGTCGGTGTGAAGAACCCTGTCTTTGTGCTCGATGAGATCGATAAACTCGGCAGTGACTGGCACGGCGATCCGTCCAGCGCGATGCTCGAAGTGCTCGATCCTTCGCAGAACAATGCGTTCAACGACCACTATCTCGATGTGCCGTTCGACCTGAGCGAAGTCATGTTTATCGCGACAGCGAACGACGCGTCGACGATTCCCAGACCGTTGCTCGACCGTATGGAGATCATTGAACTCAGTGGCTACATCGACGAAGAAAAATACCAGATCGCCAAGCGCCACATCGTGCCGCGCGAGATCGAGGAACACGGACTCACGAAAAATGCCATGCAGTTCACACCGAGTGGTTTGCGATACATCATTCGCAACTACACGCGCGAAGCCGGTGTGCGTGATCTCACGCGTCAGGTCGCCAAGATCTGTCGTAAAAACGCCAAACGCGTGGCCAGTGATCAGGATGCCATTGCGAAGATCACGCCTGAGAACGTTCAAGACTTCCTTGGCGCGCCGATCTTTACCGACGAGGTCATTAGTCGCAGTTTGTTGCCCGGTGTGGCCGTAGGCCTGGCTTGGACGCAGTTCGGCGGCGAGATCCTGTTCATCGAAACGACGAAGATGCCGGGGCAGGGTCAGCTCAAACTGACGGGCCAGCTCGGCGAAGTCATGAGCGAATCGGTCCAGATCGCATTCAGCTACATTCGCGCGAACATGGAACAGCTCGACATGAGCGAAGCGACGTTCCCGAAATGCGATTTTCACGTTCACTTTCCTGCTGGTGCCGTGCCCAAAGACGGTCCGTCGGCTGGTATCACGATCACGACGAGCATCCTCTCGTTGCTGCTCAACAAGCCGATTCCGCCGAGACTTGCCATGACGGGCGAGATCACGCTGACGGGTAATGTCTTACCAGTCGGTGGCATCAAGGAAAAAGTGATTGCCGCAAAACGCGCAGGTGCCCGAACCATCGTGATGTGTTCGAAAAACCGTCGTGATGTCGAAGAACTCGCGATGCACATCAAAGAGGGGATGACCTTCTACTTCGTTGATCATTATAAAGAGGTTTTCCAGTTCGTTTTCAAGAAAGCCTGTAAGCTCGACGGGAATACAATTCCCAAGAACGTCATTCAGATCCAAAAAAGCGCTGAAAAAGACGACGACGAGGGTCAGGCCGATGGAAATGGCAAGGTGAAAGCCGCTGATGCCAAAAAGTCGAGTGATAAGGCTAACGATAAAGCGGTAAAACCGAAGTCCGATGACAAGTCGAAAGCGAAGTCCGACGACAAGTCGAAAGCTGAGTCGGATGACAAGTCGAAAGACAAAAAAGCCTCGTCAAAAAAATTGGGTAATAAGGTATAGAGCCCGTTTTGGAGACTAAAAACACGACCAATGCCCAGTTTTACGGGGCACGGTCGTGTTTTCTTTTACAAATTAAAGTGCCGGATATCAAAAGGGTATGAAACGGATGAATAAGGGAAATGCGCAGCGTGGATGGCTTTTTGTTCTGATCGTTGTGCTGATGATCGTAGCGTGCGGCTGCACGAAGAGCCCTAAACAGGTGCGCGAGTGGTACAAAGACAGTCGAGCGCCGGTCAAGATGCAGGAATTTATTCACAATAGCCGTTTTTCACTGGATTCTAAGGTGGAAGCGCTGATGGTGCTGGTTGAGCATCAGTATATCAATGAAATTCCTCTGGCGCTTGGTGATCCCATCAAGAATGATGAGATGAATCGCATTGTCGCCAAGGCGATCACGCGCATGGATGAATTGATGGAAGTTCGTTCAGCGTGTCGTCAGGCAGAAAAAACACGTGAAGATGCCATTGCTGCTGGGGCTAAACCTGAATCGATCGAAGAAGTCAAGTGTCCCGTCAATGATGAGATCGATACGCGCATTAAGGATGCTGCCTACATGATGCTCAAGTTGGAGCTTAATGATGAGAACCGCGATTGTATGCTCGGTTACATTCGTGTTTGGCTTGAGGATGAAGACCATTTTTATCGGCCGTTGAACCGTGCGGGTCGCATTGAACAGCGTCGACTTTTTGAAGAGCTTGGTACAGATGCGTTGCCGATCTTCAATAAAAACATTCGTTTTAAGTTAGACCAGTTGTATGCGTCGCTTGAAGAAGAAGCTAAACTCGTTGCAGAAGCTGAAGCCGCTGGTAAAAAGATCAAGCGCATGGTCCGTCCGTCTGATGCGTATACCAACACGCTTGCGGATACGCTTAACACCATTCGGGATATGAAGATCCCGGGTGCCGACGACATGGTGGCCGACCTGTTTCTTGAGGATATCAACAAAACTTATCCCAATATGCCGCGTGTTTTGGCGTTACCATTCAGCATGAACGAGTCTGAAAAGTTGGCGCCTGTGGCTCAGCGTATCGTCACGGATCCCGAATACAAAAACACGACGTTAAACTATTTTAAAAACGTGATTTTGCTGACGTACTATCCCAAGGTTGCCAAGAAAGCTGGTCTTTCGGTTTGTCGTGACCTGATCCAGAGCGACCGCACTGGGTACACGCGTTGGGATTGCATGGATCTTTTGACGGCAGATGCTGGGCGCGACGGTCTGGCGACGCTCATTCAGACGTTGCCAAACGACTACACCGCGTTGGCGATTCCTGCGGATCACCCGCAGTTGCTCGAACATCGCTCGATGACGTTCTGGAACTCGGTTTTGGTGTATTGCACGCGTGTTCCGTCGGATCTGAACAGCCCTGTGCCGTTGGACGTGTATCGTCAGCTTGCTGCGAAGGGCAATGCCATTTCGAAGATCGTCTCGATGGCGTGTTTGTCGACGAACGGTACAGCCGATGATGTCACTTATCTGCAATCGCTGTCGACGGATCGCATGAGCCTCAAAAACTGGGGCATGAGCATTACGACGTTTGGTGATCTGGCCAAATACACGTCCAAAACGCTCGAATCGCGTTTGAATGCCGCTGCAGCCAAGGCAGCCAAAGAGAACGAAAAAGCTGCTGGTGAAGCTGCGCAGGCAGCCGCCGGTGGTGATGCAGCGAAGGCTGCTGGTGAAGCTGAGCAGGCAGCCGCCGGTGCTGATGCAGCGAAAGCTGCTGATGCGGCGGCTGCGACGAAATAACGACCTTTGAGAAGGAATTCAGTCTGTCATGGAAGATTATTCAAGCAATATCGGGATTCTGGGCGCGGGTGCCTGGGGGACGGCGCTTGCGCGTCATTTCGCGCAAAAGTTCGGTCATGCGCGCATCTGGGCCTTCGAAAACGAGGTGACGGATGCGATCAACACGCGTCATGTCAATCCAATGTTTTTGCCCGATGTCGTTTTACCGACGGGACTTGAGGCAACGAGTGACCTTCAGGCATTTGCCGATGGCTTGTCGTTGCTCGTCATTGTGGTGCCCAGCCACGTGTTACGCAGCGTCATGGGTCAGCTTGAGAAGTTTTTGAAGCCGAACGTCCCGATCATTTGCGCGACCAAGGGGATCGAAAACGCCACGTTGATGACGATGGACGAGGTTCTTGTGTCGATCCTGGGCGAAAAAGCGCGTGAACGCCTGACGATCCTGTCGGGGCCGTCATTTGCATACGACGTGGCGCGTGGCAAAGCTACAGCGGTCAGCCTGGCTGGTGTCAACGAAAAGCTGTGTTTGGATCTTCAGGCTTGTGTCAGCAATGCCTCATTTCGAGCGTACACCACGCCTGACGTGATTGGCGTGGAACTGGGTGGTTCGCTTAAAAACGTCATCGCGATCGCCGCCGGTGCCGCAACGGGTCTGAATTTGGGTCACAATGCCGTGGCGGCGCTCGTGACGCGCGGCTTGGCCGAAATGACGCGTCTTTGTGTCAAACGCGGTGGTGAAGCACTCACGCTCGCAGGCTTATCTGGTCTCGGTGACCTGGCGCTCACCTGTTACGGCGACTTGTCGAGAAATCGTGACCTGGGCGTGAGACTTGGTCAGGGCGAGACGTTTGAAGCCATTCAGGCGGCTCGAATCACTGTGGCTGAAGGCGTTAAAACGGCGGCCAGTGCTTACGAACTCGCGAAAAAATGCGGCGTCGATATGCCCATTACGCAGCGTGTTTATGAAGGCCTTTACGAAGCCAAACCACCAGTTCAGGTGCTTTCTGAACTCATGGGACGCGACCTCAAACGCGAGCTCGAGTTCACTATGAAAAAGTAAGGTAGCGCGCGACATATTGGCAAGTTTTCACGTGTTTGCCCCATGTTTATTGGCATAAAATCTGCTAAAATCACTCAGGCCTGTTGAGGGGAGTTTTCCCCGTTTCATTCTTTCACAAGGGAGATAGCATTATGACAAACTTCAAACGTATGATGATGACCACGGCGCTTGTTCTTGGTATGACTTGCGGATTAGCTTTGAATGCTTCGGCAAAAGTGCCCGCTGACATGCAGGAATTCCAGGTTAAGTATGATAAAGAAGCTAAGACGCCTGAAGGCGCGGTCAAACTTTGGCTCGAAGGCGTCATGCTTTTCCAGGATCGTTCCACGCGTGACCTCGGCCGTCAGATCCTGCTCGCGATGACCGACAACCTTCCGGCGGACTTTGAGCGTAATGCCGCGCATTCTACGTTCATCAACCGTGTGACCGAAAAACCTTACATTATTAAATCCTATTGCGCGGGTGCTACGCCCGATAATGCTTACAAAGCCGACATCGACAAATGCGAGTTGACCGTGACCAAATCGGCAGCTTCCGTTTATGAAGAAGGCATCTGGGAAGTTCAGATCAAGAGCTCGGGTGCTGATTCGCCCCGTCAGATCAAACTCATTCAGGATGGCGATCACTGGAAGATCTCTACCTATCCTGGGATTTACTCCGACGTTCGCGCGCCGAAAGCTAAGTAAAACAATTTTTGTGGCCGGCTTGACCGGCCACCTTTCGTTTTTACGTTGAATTGTGGATAGCTGATGTGAAGCTGCAGTTCAGCCTAGGGCGAGCCTGAAGGCGTTGTTATCTCGTGCGCTTCCATATTCTTAATATCTATACTTAAAAAATATCTTACGAATCAATGAAGTTGGATGTTTATTATTTAGTCATTCCCGATGAAGCTGCGTTGGCGTCGATGGATAAGTGGATCTCATCGGTGGCTAAGAATTCGACCGCGACGGATGGTGGCATTCGGATCTGGCTGACGCACGTGCCAGAGACGGCGACGAAGCCATTTTTGCATGCACGTCCGTTTGATCTGATCTCAAAACCTGTGAAGATCAGCGCCTCCGTGCGCGAAGAATATCAGGTCAGTCTTGGTGCTGCGCCCAAAAAGCACATGATCTGCAGCATGGACGGGGACGATGAAGCTGGTTTTGAAGTTTTGATGTCGATCGTGCTGGAAGTGATGAAACGCACAAAACAGGTCTATTTGTCGATCGACAATGACCTTGGAGCTCGTCTGTTTGGCCCCGGGCGTTTTGGTGAACCTTTTGAAGTTTCCAAATTAAAAAACTTACCTGGCGCGATTTATGAAGTTGCGCATGAAGATGACGACGGGGAATTAAGCCTCGAATGGTTCGTCGATGACCGCTGGATGCGTGCTTATCAACAAAGTCGCAAGCTGGTCGATAAACCCACGGAAACGTTTTCACGTTTCGCTTCACTTGATTATTTATAAGGAGGGCCAAATGATGCGAAAACAATTATGTTTTGGCCTGATGGCTTTGATGTTGACCGGTTCGTTATTGACTGGTTGCAAAGGCACGACAGCGAATGTCAGTCTGGTTAAGTACCCTGTCTTTTGGACGGAACAGGGACAATATAAAACGATCACTGCAGTTGCGCCGGATACCAACGACGAAGATTACTCGGCAGCCATTCTGCGAGCGATCTACAACGATATTGATTCGTACGACGTTTACGATTACTCGGATGCGACCGATTCAGCGGATGATTTTGATCAGCCTGACAAAGCGTTGCTGCTCTATTCCACGCTCAACAGCACGGATGGGTATTACAGCATCAATTCGTATGAACGCACGTTGATCCAGCGTGTGAACTACGCCGACGGAACCTATCAGGACTTTGAGATCGAAATTCCGTATGTTCGCCGTGAACACGGCGGTGAAGCGAGTGTGACGATGACACTCACGAAGTACGATCAGACCCCGGTGTATTCGATCAAGGCGAGTGGTGAATGCACGGACAGTGTTTTGTTTGACGAGGCGCCTTCGGAGCTTCGCGATATTTATATTGAGGGACCGAATCCGTATTTGCCTCCGCCGCCTCCGCCGCCTCCGCCCGAATACGATGCTGACGGCAACGAATTGCCTCCGCCGCCTCCGCCGCCACCTGAAATCCAGCCGACACGGTCGTATAGCCAGTGGTTGGGAAGCCGATACGTTCGCATGTTCCGCAACAGTTACATGACGAATTATGACGCGTATCTTCACTATTTGAAGAACGAAGCTGAGGAAGAATATTCTGCCAATCCCGGAGCGTACAGTCAGCGTGTTTGTGCGGTTCGTGATGCGGCAGATAGTGCTCTCAGCGGTTTCGACCTGTATCGCGTTGAACGTGAGTTGGATGGTGGTGACGTCTTCCAGATACACCAAGGTGGAAAAGACATTCGTAAAACGGTTGAACTCAAGGATGGTGACATCTTCACGGTGTTCCTCAACCTGCCTGCGGAAGCTCGCTTGAACTCGTTCACGATCGTGGTCGAGATGACGTCAGGTTCTGGTGCGGAAATCATGCGTGAGAATATCATTTATGAATCCGGTTACAAATTCGATCTGTCGATCTCTGGGCTTTATGAACAAACTGGTGGCGCAAAGAAATTTGATATCGTGCTTCTTAATAAGAACAACGAGGAGTTCGTACGACGTCATTTCTATGTTACGTACAGATAGGTACGTATAATAAGCCACGTCAAGGCTGCCGCAGGCAGAAGGGGTAGCGGCGTATTTGGCGAAGGATGCGGCAGTGCCGTCCGGATCGGACGGTGCTGCCGCATCATTCGCCAAATAGCCGCGTAGGGGAAGGCTTTCCCCTCCTATTTAAGATAAAGCGGGTTTACGAAAACAATAGGGATCAGGTTTCCTGATATTTTTTGAGACGTTCGATGATGAGGTCGAGGGCGATGAGGTTGCTTCCGCCTTCCGGAATGATGACGTCGGCGTAGCGTTTGGACGGTTCGACGAATTCGAGGTGCATCGGTCGGACCGAGTCGTAGTATTGTTTTCGAATGGAATCGAAGGTGCGGCCGCGTTCGCGCATATCGCGTCGAATACGGCGGAAGACGCGGATATCAGCGTCAGTATCAACGAAAATTTTGATATCGAGCATCTGTCGAAGGGGTTCGAAGCAGAAGAGCAGGATGCCTTCGACGATAATGACGGGCGTGGGCTCAATGTGCATCGTTTCTTCAGTGCGGGAATGGGTTTTGAAGTCGTACATGGGCACGTCGACGGCTTCGCCGCGTTTGAGCGCGCGCAGATGCTCGACGAGGAGTTCGCTTTCGAGGCTGGCGGGATGGTCGAAGTTGACACTCTCGCGATCCTTCAGCGGAAGATGGGACAAATCGCGGTAATACCAGTCGAATGAAATGAGGTTGCTTGCTTCGCCGAGGCCTTCGCGAATTTTGCGGGCCAGTGTTGTTTTTCCGGAGCCAGTGCCGCCGGCAATGCCTAAGATCTTGGGTACCGTCATTTGTTTATGCCTTTCAAAAAGTGGTCAAAAATCCCCCAAGTTGGCTATTTTCGTTTGCTAACTGAATTGTGTCAAACAATTGATGTGTTTTGCGCGCGAGAATTTTTGGGGTCAGTCGAGGTTCATTAAGCTCGCAAGGGCTTTTGTGTCCTCGAATTGTGGGCAATGACCGAATGTTTCAGGAAAGATGCGCGTACAGTTGTCGGGCAGGTAAGCGTCATAAAAATCGCGCATGCCTTGTGGTAGAACCTTGTCTTTTTGGCCCCAGATGAGTTGGATGGGGACTGGGCACTGTCTGAGTTCCTCTTTTGTGAGGATCATTTTTCGGACGGGCGACTCAGGATCCGTATCGTACTGGAGTATGGACGTGAGCAGCGTGAGAAAACACGGGTGCCTGGCGGTCATGAGGAGCTGTGGAGCGAGGATATCCGAGGAGAGTGAGGGTCTCACGAAGATTTTGTGGAGGATGTCGATCGCTTCCTGGTGAGTTGTGACGAAGAAGGGGGCGATGACGTCCTTGGCGGATGTCGGGAAGGGAGCGCCGGCCGGCGAGATGAGGATGGCGCGTGAGACGAGTTTGGGGTAGTCGAGGACAAAGCGCATGGCGAAAGCGCCGCCGAGTGAGTTTCCGACGATGATGGGTTTGTCGTCGGGCTCAAGTTCGCGCAGGATGACGGCTTTGACGATCTCGTAGGCGTCCAGAAAGGTGAAAGGCGGTTCAACAGCGGGTGAGAGACCGTGTCCGGGCAAGTCAAAGATGATGAATTTTGCGGCACGTCGGCTTAATTCCTTGATGAGTGGCATCCAGGAACTGGCGGTAGCGGCGAGTCCGTGGATGAGAACGACGGTCGGTCCGGAGCGCTTGAGCCCGGGCAGGGTCAAGACGTGAATCGTGTGATTCTTAATGTGTTTGAAGCCAGGGATCGTAAATGAAATGCGAGGGAACATGCGAAGCGCCTGAGAATTTGTGTGAAAAACTAAAGCTTTATGCATACGATTCAGTCGGAGGGTCGATTTTGTGTGGTATCCGCCTGTTTGCCTTCGGTTTCGCCCGGGGCTATCACAATTTCATATCCACCATGATGATATTAGGCTGAGTCGTAGTGAAAAAAAAGGGAACGTCGCAACGTTCCCTTTAAATTAGGCTTGAATTGGAAGATTAATCTTCGTCGAGATCGTCTTCGATGTCATCACCGTCATCGGGGTTATATGAGCAGATGAGGGGGAGGTTGGCTTCAATGGCGTCATTGACGAGCTGATTGAGGATGTACCAGCAGATTTTACCTTCGCGGAGGGGGTCATCGCCGAAATCGAGGTCATCGACATTTTCGAGTTTGACGGAAGGATCGGTGTCGAGCGCTTTTCCAATGGCGTCGAGTTCGCGGCGCATAGCGTAGAGTGAAGCGATGTCGGTGCTGTTTTCGTCATCTTCGCAACAGCAGCATTCATCTTCGCATTCGCAGTCGCAGTGATGATCGCATTCACATTCATCGTCGTTATCGTCTTCCATGGAGATGACGGTGACAGTGTCGAAGTTGCTGGGGATCATGAAGCATTCCGCCGAGGAGATGCTGAGGATCGTGGGGAATTTTTTTGGACTGCAAGACTCGCCATTTTCGTCTTCGAGATCATCAAGGCGTTCAAAGACTTCGGAATCCCAAGGCTGTTCAGGATCGAGATCGCTGAGGGCATCGAGGTTGCCATCGAGTTCGAGGGCACCGGCAATGGCCTGAAGTGAGGAAAACTGGGCGTCAGAAAATGCACAAACATTGATTTCTTCGTCCGCTTTGGCGGGATCCGGATCAGGCTCTGACCAGCTCACGTCTTTGCCGTAAGCTTCACACAAAACATTCTGGAGATCCGCGACTTCCTTGTTGACGTCGTCCTGATTTTCGCAGTGACAGTTCCAGTAGTCTTTGATTGCCATAATAAATAATTCGTACATTTTGCTTTACCTCACAAAAAAGGAAGGAAAAATCGCGTCCAAAAGCGGCGCAACTACACATTAAAAATACTCCCATTTTAGCGCGGTTTGCAAGCAAAACGAACATAGTGTTCAAGCGAGAATCCGTCTTTTTGGGTCGTCGTGTCGAGTCGGAAATCGTTCAAATCGAGTGGAAAAAAACGGTCGCAATGAGCGTGAATCGGAATTCTGCTGAGAAAGATGTCGTCGAGGTCTGTCAGAGCGAGTTGATAGAGGTCCTGACCGCCGGCAACGTAGATGTGACGGTGTGCGGTGAGGGCTTTTTGGCGCAGTGTCGGCCAGTCGGTGGCCCAGAAAACCGCGTCGGTGTCGGGGTGGCACTGGTGGGTAAGGACGCCGATGATACGATTCGGCAAGGTCGGTGCTGGCAGCGTCTCGTAGGTTTTGCGGCCAAACAGCACGACACTTTGCTGGGTCTGTGCTTTAAAGAAGGCGCGGTCAGCGGGCAGGTCCCAAGGAATGACGCCATGACGTGCGATGCCGCCATCCAGGTCGACGGCGACGATGGCCGAAAGACGGATCGGTTCGGGGGGGCTGGCGCTTAATTTGTTTGTTGCCATTTGTTTATTAAACCACGGTTTTGTGCTATATTGAATATAGTTCAACGTGGGACGAATTTGCCTTTTAGCAAATTCGTAGCACAATGATTTTTTTGAAAGTTATACGCCGGTCAGTATGATATGACAAGGTGTGAGAATATTGACCCCCTCCGGAGGAATGTATGAAGCGTAGAGGCAAAATTTGGACAATGGCGGCGATCGCGGCTCTCAGCCTTTCGTTGATGGCCTGCGATGATGATGATGCAAGCAGTACGATCGAATACGAAGACCCCGACGATCCGACCACCTGGGATGAGCCCGAGGATCCGACCAAGGACGACCCGATCGTCATTCCAGAGGAACCCGAAGATGGCTGGGAAGTCCTGCTGGTGCCGGCCATGGCGACCGACATTGAAATTGCTCAGAAAGCCCAGACCAAGCTGCGCGTTTCGCTCGTTTCGATCGTCAATGACGACACGATCGGCACTGGGGTGCAGGATAAGCAGATCAACTGGATTGTTGCCGAAGACAGCAAAGATTACGTCGTATTGAAAACGGCGGTCTCATTCACAAATGAACAGGGCATCGCCGAAGTGACGCTCGGGGCCAAGGATCTTGAAGGCAGCGCACTTGTGACGGCAACCTACAAGGATGCACCGAAATCGGTCAAATTCAACGTTAATGTTGCGCCGCTCCCCACCGGTTCCATGCGAGCGTATGCGAGCTATTCCGGCTATGCCAATCCTCAAAATTACTCGCTCCGCCTCTACGACAGTGCCGACGTCGCCTGCGATCTCTTTGATCCCAAGTATCCGCCGACAGAAACGCCGCTTCTCAAGGAAGATGCCAGCTCTGTCGTCTTTGATCATCTCGCTACGGATGCCAAATACACATTGGTCGCGCTCGGTTATGGGGCAAACGGCGCCGTCGTGGCGGCGGGTTGCACGCAGGCAGGTACGACCGTCTATGCCAATCAGACGACCGAAGCATTCGTTTCGATGTCCACGGTCGATCTCGACCCCGTTTCGACTTACCACGTCCGTAGCTACTTCGACTTCGGCGATATCGTCAAGGGACTCGGCTCCGTCGGAAAAATGGTCACGATGATCACCGATTTCGTCGATGCGCCGGGCGATCAGTTGTACGGATATCTCATGGATGCTGTTAAGGTCGGTTTGTCGCAGATATTACCTTCTGCAGTGGCGAGTTTTGCTGAAAAAGCCATTAGTTTCATTTTGGACAAGACGGGGGTGGAAGATAAATTGACAGATTATATCGAAAACCTCGTCCTCGAAACGAAAACTGGATGCCAGATCGGGCTTTTTGGATGCCAGCTTCGCAACATCGTTCGTACGATGGAGTTGACGGGCGATCTTAGCATCGAAAAACAAGGGTCGCTTCAGTTGTCCGGTCAAAATTCTTACGATGGCATGTCCGTTTATTGGCGCATTGGTTGTGAGAACAGCACCGATCCGAACTGTGGTCGTCTTCACTACTCGTTTAAGTCGCTCAATCTCGGTACCAAGGTCAATGCACTCGAAGGCAGCTGGCAAGGTTCGCTTTCAAATGGCTATGACCGTATCACGATCGAATCCCATAATCTTTCGATGTATTACGGTAAGATCGTAACCTATATCATCGAAAAAGTTCTGCTGCCCAAGATCGCCAACGGGGCAGATGATTTCCAGAGTGCGATCGAATATTGGATCAACTGCGAAAGTATTGCAAACAAACTCTCCGATTGGCTTACGATCACCCATGATGAGTTTCCCGCCTGGCTCAAAGCGATTACTCCTAAGGATTGGGGAATCAACGTCTCCCATGATAAGGCATATGGCTGGTGCAGTACAGCGGCTAAAACGCTTGGCGGTGCGCTGAACTTCTTTGCGAGTATGGAACAACTTCAGTCACTCAATTCGAACGTTACGATCAGTGGTTCGGCACTCATGCACGATGTTTCGGCCGATAACGTCATTGATGACATCGATAATGGCGCTTGGAGTGGTAACATGACGTTAACCGTAAAGAATCAGGACGGAACGTCAACGCCGGTCTCGACCGCTGTTAATGGCGTCTGGAGCGCCTACAACGCGAAAAACGTTCAAACTGGTTTTTGTTCCTATCCCAAATCCGCTTCGGATTCGGATGATCAGATCTGTTCCTATCCGTCGATCGATACTTCCTCGCTCATTACGACGAATCTATGCAATCAGTACCCAGAGTGCGCTAAATAATTTCAATTCTGTTGTGGGGGATCGCTCCCCCACGCGGCTATTTCGACGCGTTGCGCCGAAATACGCCGCTCCCCCTCGCGGCTATTTCGCGCGTTGCGCCGAAATACGCCGCGTTTTGGCGAGCTTTGCTCGCCTTTTTTTTTACCGGTGAGAAATAACGAAAAATGACGCCTAAAGAGGGTTGTTACTGACGATATAACATTAAAATGCTATGATTTTGCGACTTAGTTTTGGTCGTTAAAATACTTTTTCAGTCAAGGAGGTTTCTTATGGCTCAAGACTTTCAAGAGGCACTTAGGTCGATGGATCATTCGACAGAGCGCCTTGAAGACGTGTTATCTATTGCCAAGCAGTCTGATGCAAAAAAACTGAATGACCGTGAATTTCAACAGATCGAAGAGATGTTGAAAAAGCTCGAAGCTTCGTTCGGCAGAGTTTCTGTCGAGGATATTGCGCGTATGCGAGACGTGAGTGGCTCAGGCAAGCAAAAGCTTGAAGAACTTACCTCGGAATACGAAGCCATGGAAGCTTTGATCGCGAACATGACGCAAACGCTCATGGGAATGGAAAACGTTCGTGACAAATTTACCCAGATTCGCGGAAGTTATTCGTCTCTGTTTTCGGAGCTTGAGAAATCGCAGTCGACTTCTGAAGCGACGCGTTTGAAATTGACGCAGTTCTCGATGAATCAAACGGCAGATAAAATTCAGAGAGCGACAGAAGAATTCAAAAAGCAACTCAACGATGAGATGGCTCTGTTTGAAGTCCTTGGCGCGGAATACTACGCTGCCGTAACGGAAGGCGAACTTTTGTTGCTGATTAATGTGGAACATCCGCAAAATCCGGCTGACAGCAACGAGAATGGCGATAATAACAGCAATGATCAGAGCGAAAACGCTCAGTCTGAAGGCGAACAGACCGAAGAAGAAAAGGCTGAAGCCGAACAGACTGAAGCCTCTGACGCGGAACAAGGCACTGCAGCCGAAGCTGAAGCCCTTGCTGCTGAGCAAGCTGAATTGTCCGCTTCTGACGAGTCTGAGCTCGCCGCCGA